>CAZRHF010000006.1:0-42746 GCA_964599835.1 uncultured Eubacteriales bacterium
CTTGTGTCTGCCTATTCCACCACAGCGGCGTGCTTATAAATTTTATTATATTTCTGCCTCTGTGTCAAGTGTTTTTTTATAATTCATCGTACTTTTCTATATAACTGTGCTTATTGCCGCAGTCACGGTCCCGCCAGCCGACGATAGATGCAAGGTTAACGTTATGCACGCTTCTGAAAAGGTTGTCGTCCACGGCAGGATTGACCTTTTTTATTTCTTTTATAAGTGCCTTGATCTCCTTGCGCTTGGATATTTCCTCGTTGTGCTCGCTTTCTGCCGTGAACTTGCAGGCGCACTGCAAAAACCTGAGCTCGTTATAATTTGACCAGGCAATAATATCCCTTTCCTTGACCTTGTAAAGGGGTCGAATAAGCTCCATACCCTCGAAATTTGTGGACTTAAGCTTGGGCAGCATTGTCTTGATCTCCGAGGCGTAGGTCATATTAAGAAGAAGGGTCTCGATCATATCGTCGAAATGATGTCCGAGGGCAATCTTATTACAGCCCAGTTCCTTTGCCTTAGCGTAAAGACAGCCCCTTCTCATTCTTGCGCAAAGATAGCAGGGCGCACCTCCCGCATCCACCACAACGTCGAAAATATTGCTTTCAAAAACGGTTACGGGTATGTTCATAAGCTCTGCGTTATACTCAATAAGCCTGCGGTTTTCCTCATTGTAGCCGGGGTCCATAACCAGAAATACAAGCTCAAAGGGATAAAGACTGTGACGGTTTAGCTCCTGCATACATTTTGCCATAAGCATACTGTCCTTGCCGCCCGAAATGCAGACTGCGATCCTGTCGCCCTCTTTAATAAGCTCATACTCGTTTACCGCGCCTACAAAGTTGTTCCAGATAGCCTTTCTGAATTTTTTTATAATACTTCTTTCAATTTCCTTATAACGTTCCATAATACTCCAAAACAGTTTTTTCTTTATTATATTGGTTTTATCACCATTTTTCAAGCAAATGCTTGTAAAAGTACGAAATTAGTGGTAAAATATCCGTATATGCACTGTGGGAGGCGTAATATGGTATCGAAAATCAGAAGTATAGGTATATACGGAATAGACGCCTACGACGTTCAGATACAGGCCGATATCTCACCGCGAGGTAAGACCGCCTTTGATATCGTCGGACTGCCCGATTCGGCCGTAAGAGAATCCCGTGACAGGGTCCGCGCCGCAATTAAAAACAGCGGTTACCGTTATCCTACGGGTCATATAACCGTAAATCTTGCCCCTGCCGACGTCAGGAAAGAGGGCTCGATCTACGACCTTCCCGTACTGCTTTCCCTGCTTATCGCAGGCGGACAGATACAGCCCTCAGTCAATATGGAGGAATGTATCTTTATAGGTGAAGTTTCCCTCGACGGAAGCCTCCGCCACGTAAACGGCATTCTGGCAATGGCCATAAGCGCAAGGCAGAGCGGAATCAAAAACTTTTTCGTGCCTTCTGCCAACGCCGCCGAGGGCTCGGTCGTGGAGGGTATAAACATCTACGGCGCCGATACCATCGAGGAGGTCATCTCCCATATAACCGGCTTTACCGAGCTTCTTCCCACACCGCCCATCGATATTTCGTCGGCCGATACGGGAAGTAAGCTGTTTGATTTTTCCGAGGTCAAGGGTCAGGCCGCCGCCAAGCGCGCTTTGGAAATAGCGGCCGCGGGAGGTCATAACATACTCCTTATCGGAAGCCCGGGAGCAGGTAAAAGTATGCTTGCCAAGCGTCTTCCGACAATTCTCCCCGAAATGACCTTTGAGGAATCCATCGAAACCACCAAGATCTATTCGGTAGCAGGGGAGCTGAGCCCCGAAACGCCCCTTATAACCACCCGACCCTTCCGCTCTCCCCACCACACCGTATCGTCGCGAGGAATCTCGGGCGGAGGTACCATTCCCCGTCCCGGAGAGATATCCCTTTCCCATAACGGCGTTCTCTTTTTGGACGAGCTTCCCGAATTCGGACGCGACGTTATGGAGACTATGCGTCAGCCCCTTGAAGACGGAAAGGTTACCATATCCCGCGTAGCAGGCTCGCTGACCTATCCCAGCGCCTTCACCCTCGTAGCCGCTATGAATCCCTGTCCCTGCGGATTTTTCGGACACCCAACCCGTAAATGCATCTGCTCACCCCAAACGGTACATAAATATCTGAACCGAATTTCGGGACCTATGCTTGACCGACTGGACCTTCACATAGAGGTTCCACCCGTTGACTACGCGTCCCTTAAATCCACCGGCAAGGAGGAGACCAGCGCGGTAATACGCGAAAGGGTAGACCGTGCCCGTAAAATTCAGAACGAGCGTTATTCAGGCACGGGAATTACCTGCAACGCGCGGCTTCTTCCGGGAATGCTTTCACAGTTCTGCGTTCTTTCGCCCGAGGCGGAGGACCTGCTCAGAACCTCCTTCGACCGTTTGGGACTTTCAGCCCGTGCCTACGACCGTATACTCAAGGTCTCCCGCACCATTGCCGATTTAGAGGGCAAGGAGATAATCGGAATTTCCCATATCGCTCAGGCAATTCAGTTCAGAAGCCTCGACCGAAAATACTGGGAAGGCTGACAACCGATTGACAAAACGGACATATCTGTAGTATAATAACTGAATAAGATTCCGAAAATAATTATTAGGAGAATCGTTATGGAAGACAACAAAACCACAGGAATAGGCCACATAGACCTGGTGCAGTTGCTTTTCGCCCTTCTCAGAAAATGGGTACTCATTTTCTGTTCGGGAGCGGTGGCTGCGGCTGTAGCCTTTTCCTACGCGAACTTTTGCATCACACCCCTTTACAGAGCAAGATCCACTATGCTGGTCGACCTGCGAAACAGTGTTCACGATGACCTTTCGGCCGAGCAGGTAAATATTGCGGAGAAGTACGTCACCACCTTCGCCTATATTATGAAGACCAATACTGTTCTCGAACCGGTCATAGAAGAGCTTGATCTCGATGAGACCGCATCTACGCTTGCTTCAAAGCTTCAGGTATCTCCTGTAAGCGATACTCTGCTTATCAAGATCTCCATCGACCATCCCGATCAGGGACTTGCCCTGCAGATAATAAAACTGCTGGTTAAAAGGGCACCTGAGATCATAAATCAGCGAATTACCTCAGGCTATATTATCGAGATCGAGACCCCCACCGTTTCGGGAGGTCCCGTATCGCCCAACATTTCCAGATACACCTTTATGGGCGGAGCGGTCGGTGCCTTTATGGCTGCGGCGGTAGTGGTGGTAGTTTTCATTATGAACAACCGCGTAAAATCTATCGGCGACCTTCAGAACTATACCGAGCTTCCCGTGCTGGGCGTTATTCCCACCATCCAGAAGAACGATTCGAAAAGCAAAGGAGGGGCCTAAGGTATGTTTAAAAAGAAAAAACACCGCAGCAGCGACGGCTTCGAGGTCCTGACCTCAAATTCTCCCTTCGCCTACAGCGAGGCCTTCAAGTCGCTCCGTACCAATCTCGAATTTGTCTCCTCTACCGATAACTGTAAGACCATTATGATGGCAAGTGCCCTTTCGGGAGAGGGTAAGACCACCGTCTCCATAAACCTTGCCATTGCTCTGGCGCAGGACGGTAAAAAGGTGCTTCTTTGCGACTGCGACCTCAGAAAACCCAAGGTACAGCGTTACCTTCGCATCAAGCACTCCTCGGAATTCGGCGTTTCCACCGTCCTCAGCGGTAATACCGAGATCGACAGTGCCGTCGGCTTTGTTGAAGAGCTTGGGATCTACGTTATGCTTTCGGGTCCCACTCCTCCCAATCCTTCCGAGCTTCTCGCCTCCGACAATTCCAGACGTATGTTCGAAGAGCTTAAGACCCGCTTTGACTACATCATCTGCGATACTCCTCCCGTCGCCATCGTGGCCGACACAATGGCCTTCAGTAAGTATATGGACGGTACCATCTTTGTGGTTCGTCAAAACTACGCTACCAGGACCCAGATAACCGAAGGCATTGAAAAGCTTAAGGCTGTCGGAACCAACGTGCTGGGCGCAGTTCTCAACAATTACGACTCTAAGGTCGATAATAACTACAAATACGATAAGTACTATAATTACAGGTCTTATTATGCCTACGGTTACGACAAATAATCAGCTCGGTGCCGATATTCATACACATATCTTGCCCGGAATAGACGACGGAGCAGAAAATATCGAGGCCGCCATAAGGCTTATTGCGGCCGAAGAGGAAATGGGCGTTACAGATATTGCTTTAACGCCTCATTTTCGTATGTCCGAAACCCCTTTGGACGATTTTTTATCTGCCCGAAACGCATCTTTCGAGGCGCTTTTGCAAACACTAAAGGAAAAGGAACTTTTCCCCGAAATGCGCTTTCATCTCGGAGCCGAGGTGCGTTACGACCCCAACCTTATTCATCTTGATATAGGCCGACTTTGCATAGGAAACAGCTCCTACCTTTTGTTGGAGCCTACGGGAAACATTCCGTTCAATTTTGAAAACACCGTCAGTTTTATGCTTTCCAGAGGCATCACCCCCATAATCGCCCATATAGAACGGTACGATTACCTTCTGCGTGATCCCGGTTTTTTAGAAAGACTTATCGACAGCGGGGCGGTTCTTCAGTGCAACGCCTCGGCGGTCTGCGGAAAAAACAGATCTTCTACGGCGGTAAAGCTTATAAAGCGCGGTTTTGTTGACCTTATCGCGTCCGATTGCCACAGTATCGACCGCCGTCCCCCAAATCTGTCTTACGCTTATAAAAAGATAAAAAAAGAAAGCGGAACCCTTATAAGAAACTCCATCCGCATCGTAAACGATCAGCTTATCTGATCCTGAGAAATTCGGAGGCTTTATGTTTAAATCATCCTTTTTGAGACGTGCAACCCTCGTATTGATAGACCTTTTATGCTTCGCTGCCGTCTTCTTTGCGTCATTCGTTATTTCAGAATATTTTTCTCAAAGCAGTGTGCGTCTTGAAAACGCAGGAAGCTATTGGCTTACGGGCTCAATTTTCGGAGGAATGCTCTTTTTATGCCGCATTATAACGTCGGTATATACCAACGTGTGGCGCTATGCAAACTCCAAGGCCTATCTCACCATGGTGTTTTCTGATGCGGTGGGTGGAGTCGCTTCCATAATTATTTCCCACGCCCTCGACGGTTATTCACTTTATATGGGCGTCTGGCAGAGCCTTTCGGTAGTTGCGATCTTCTGTCTGCTTACCCTGACCCTTCGCTTCGGTTATCAGCAGTTCTACAGGCATTTTAACCTGAACCTCGACTATCTGAACAAGATCGGCGTTGCCATAGTCGGAGCAGGACAGGTCGGAACCCTCCTTGCCGAAGAGCTTAAGTACAACTCCAATTCCCACTACCGTCCTATATGCTTTATCGACAAAAGAGCCGATAAAATAGGCGGTAAGATCTCTGATATCAAGGTCTATAAAGAGGACGAGGACGTTATCTCGAAAATTAAAGACCTTCCCATTCAGGAAATCTTTATTGCCCTGCCGAATATTGACGGAAAGACCGCGGCAGAGCTTCTTGAATTTTACTCGCAGACCGGCTGTAAGGTCAAGCTTTACGACTTCCCCATAAATCAGGTCGACGACGAGGAGCAGTCCAAACGTGTTGTCCGTAACTTCAAAATAGAAGACCTTCTGTTCAGAAATGCCCTTAAAATAAGCGATTCGGGAATGGACAACTACTACCGCGGAAAGACCGTTCTCGTAACGGGCGGCGGCGGTTCTATCGGCAGCGAGATCTGCCGTCAGATAGCCAGACGCAAGCCGAAAAAGCTTATTATTCTTGATATTTATGAGAACAATGCCTACGAAATTCAGCAGGAGCTCACCCGTAGATATAAAGAGCGTCTGGACCTCTCGGTAGAGATCGCCTCGGTCAGAGAGCCTGACCGCATCGACGCAATCGTAGACTACTACCGTCCTCAGATAATCTTCCACGCCGCTGCTCATAAACACGTTCCCTTAATGGAGCACAGCGGTTGCGAGGCGATAAAAAATAACGTTCTCGGAACCTATAACGTTGCCAATGCGGCCGAAAAATTCGGCGTTGAAAAGTTCATTCTTATCTCTACCGATAAGGCCGTAAACCCCACCAACATTATGGGCGCCTCCAAGCGTCTTTGCGAAATGGTGGTTCAGTGCCGTACCGATAGCGATACGACCTTTGCCTGCGTTCGTTTCGGTAACGTCCTCGGCTCAAACGGCTCGGTCATCCCCCTCTTCAGAAATCAGATCGAGAAGGGCGGCCCCATTACTATTACCGATAAACGAATCATTCGCTACTTTATGACCATTCCCGAAGCCTCACAGCTTGTTATGGAGGCCGGCTTTATGGCCGAAAGGGGAGAGCTTTTCGTTCTCGATATGGGAAAACCCGTCAAGATAATCGACCTTGCCGAAAGTATGGTAAAGCTTTCGGGATACGTTCCCTATAAGGATATCGATATTGTTGAGGTAGGTCTCCGTCCGGGCGAAAAGCTTTACGAGGAGCTTCTTATAAAAACCGAGGATCTCGACAAAACCAAGAACAACCTTATCTTTATCGAGCGCGATCGTCCCTTCACCCGTAAGGAGGTCGAGGACAAGCTGGTAATTCTTAAAAATGCCGTGGCCGACTCCAAGACTGCCGTCAACTCCTGCAAGATAAAGAAAGCTATGAAGCTGGTCGTTCCGACCTATCACGACCCCGAGGAGGTCAACTGCAAGGCTGACGAGTCGGAGGAAATGAAAAATTCAAAAGAGGTAACCGAAACGGTGAACGCTTGATTATGAAAATATGTTATATCATAGGGGCAGGGGATCTGCCCCTGCTTTATATCAGAGAAGGCGGTCTTGTTATAGCTGCCGACGGTGGGCTTGACCGACTTGGCGAAATAATTCCCGACCTTGTTGTTGGCGATTTTGATTCTGCCGTCACCCCACCTCCCGAAAATGCAGTTATACTGCCGATAGAAAAGGACGTAACCGATATGCGTTATGCCGCCGATATGGGGCTGGAAAACGGATGCGATACCTTCATCCTTTACGGAGGCACAGGGGGACGGGCAGACCACACCTTCGCAAACTACTCGCTTCTTTGCTATCTTGCCGAAAAAGGAAAGAGGGCATACCTTTTGGGTGACGGCTTTATAACCACCGCTGTAAATAACGGCGGTATCAAGCTCCGTGGCGAGGTCGGAAATACCCTTTCGGTATTTTCGGCAGGGGACAGGGCAGAAGGGGTAACCCTCAAAGGCCTAAAATATCCGCTGAGCGATCATACACTGACCTTTTCCGACCCTCTCGGTGTCAGCAACTCCTTTATCGGGCGTGAGGCAGAAATTTCGGTAAAAAGCGGAACCCTGCTTATTATGTGGGAAGAAAAAAATGTAAAGGAATTTATTGACAAGCTTTAAAAAAGGTTGTATAATTCTCTTGCCGAACAGAAAATTTAATAATTTAATCAGGGGTGCCGAAAGGCTGAGATAAGTTTAACTTAAACCCTTTAACCTGATATGGATAATGCCGTCGTAGGGAGATTATATTCTAGATGATTTTTTACCGCACGGACTATTTCTGTGCGGTAATTTTTTATCTGATGAGTAAATTTTTCTTATGGCCAAAGAAAGGTTTCGCTCTCCGACAGATAAAGGAAAGGAGAAACCTTAAAATGAAAAAAGCAAACGTTAAAAAGCTGGCAATAAGCGCAATGCTCATAGCCCTTTCGGCTGTCCTCAGCCTTATAAAGGTCTGGCCGATGCCCTTGGGCGGAAGTATAACCCTCCTCAGTATGGTTCCCGTAACCTTAATTTCGGTTATGTTCGGGGTACCGTGGGGTCTGTTTTCCTCCTTTGTCTATGCCCTTGTTCAGATAGGTCTTGGCCTCGGCGAAATGATGAGCTGGGGAATGGATGCAAGGCTTTGGATAGGCTGTCTGGTATTCGACTATCTTGTAGCCTATACGGCTCTGGGTCTCGGCGGACTTTTCCGCAAAAAAGGCGCGGTCGGAATAGTTGGCGGCATCAGCATCGCTCTGGTACTGCGGTTTATAAGCCACTTTATTTCGGGATGCATTTTCTTCGATATCTGGAGTCCCTGGGACAACCCATATATCTACTCGATATGCTATAACGGATTTTATATGCTCCCCGAGCTTATCCTCACCGTCGCCGCTATGATGATCCTTGTAAAAACAAGCACGGTAAAGCGTCTTAGCGATATGGTAAACGGATAAAATTACAAAAAATCGGCATATATCCTCCGTAAAAACCTTGAAATTTAAAAAATCGGTGATATAATGGATTCAAGTAGCAAAACTGTTACAATAAGTTTTCAGGAGGAAAAATCAATGACCAAAAAGTCAACCAAAAAAGCATTGGTTCTGAGTCTGCTCTCTCTCGTAGTCTGCATCTCAATGCTGGTTGGTTCAACCTTTGCCTGGTTTACGGATAACGTTGTTTCTGCAGGAAACGTTATTAAGTCCGGAAATCTTGACGTCACTCTCGAGTGGCTCGAAGGCAATGCTGACCCCAATGCCGAAAACGCTCAGTGGATGGACGCTTCTCAGACCGCCATCTTTAATTACGAGCTTTGGGAGCCCGGCTATACCTGCGTTCGTCACGTTAAGATCGCAAATGTGGGAAGCCTTGCTCTTAAATATAAGGCCGTAATAAAGGCTAACGGAGAGGTAACCGACCTTTCTGACGTTATCGACGTATATTATGCCGATCCCGCTGTAGGTCCTATGGATGAACGTGCCGATATGAGCGGTCTCACCCGTCTCGGAACCCTCACCGAGGTTCTTGCAGGTATGGGAGACACCGCTAACGGAACCCTCGCAAGCAAGGACAGCGACGTTATCACCCTCGCTCTTAAGATGCAGGAGTCCGCAGGAAATACCTACGAGGATAAATCCATCGGAACGAACTTCTCTGTAGTCGTTTACGCAACACAGGTAGGCGCTGAGTCCGACTCTTTCGACAACACCTACGACAACGGTGCAGTTTATGATGATGAAGTACAGCTTGAAAGTCAGCCCTGGCATGAGCTTGATGCAGTACATACCGACACCGTAGTAGACGGCGGCGGATACACCTTCGCTGAAGAATATCAGGAGATTGCTCTTGTAGCCGAGGCCGATGTAACCATTAAGGGCGTCACCTTCCAGAATGGTCTCACTCTTTACACCGATTCGGATGCAAATGGAACCATCACCCTTGAAAACTGCACTATCTATCTTAACGACGGAAACGGCAATACTTCAAACTCGACGCTCATTCAGCACTATGCCGATTACGGTCTGTACATCGGAGCTATTTCACCTAACGTTTCATACGTGTTTAAGAATTGCAAATTCTCGGCTTACGATACCCACACCTATACTAACAACGATAAAGGCTACAACGTATACATCGGCGGAAACTACAGCGCCGACAGTATCACCTTCGACGGTTGTACCTTCGAAAAATCGTCCAAGCACGGTATCGGTTGCTCCTTCGACTATATCCCTGATGCGGCAAACAATACGGCAACGTATTATAATTTGACCGTAACTGGTTGTAATTTCGTTGATTGGAACAAGGGTAACTATGACGGCGCCGCTATCCGCGGAAACGTTCCCGCAGACATTCTCACGGCTTACAATAAGAGCATCAACATCAGCGGTAACACCTTCGGAAACAGCAATGGAAGCAAAAAGGCAAACGTTGCCATCGACGGCTGGAGCGGCTCCTGGAGCTAACTCTCTCTGACAATTTAAAAAACACCTTTTGGCCGCGGCCAAAAGGTGTTTTTGCTTATTAAAGGTCTTTATCATCCGTAATAGCTTCCGCTGAGCTCTTCAACCTTGGTTTTGTCGCGGGTGGTGGTGAAGGAAAGGAGCCAGTCGTAGTTAGCCTCGTTTTCGTAAACTCTGTCCCAGCAGTTATGCTCGTTTTCGGGAAAGAGTATAAGCTCGGCGTGACCGCCTTTTTTATTGACCGCCTTTGCCATTTCAAGACTCTCTATGGGATCGACTACCGTATCTCTCAGCCCGTGAAAGGTCCTTATGGGAAGGTCGGCCAGGGTGTATGCCATCCAGGCAATACCGCCGCCGCAAACAGGCATAATGGAAGCAAACAGGTCGGGACGGAGGGAGGCCAGCTCCCAGGTTCCGTAGCCGCCCATACTGTTGCCGGTAAGATGTACCCTTGTTTCGTCGATATAGGGAAGCTCCCGTGCCTTATCCACCAGTTTGATAAGGGTGGGCATAACCTCGTTCCAGTTATTAACGCTGCAAAGAGGAGCAAAAAGAACATAGCCTCTATTCTGTCGCTTAGCAAGATTTAAAAAGCAGGCGTTGCCCCTTAAAATATCGGTGTCGGCGCTTCTTGTTCCCGCACCGTGCAGGAAAATTACCAAAGCGTATTTGTTATTCTCATCGAAATTCTCGGGGTAGGATACTAAATACTTGACCCCTTCCAAAATCTTTTCTTCTATCATACAAAAACCTTCTTTCTACCCAGATTATATATCCTTTTCAGAAAAAAAGCAACCCCCGGGACTAATCGCCTCGGGGGATATTTGCTATTTTATCATAATATAATATGGCTCAAGGTTGTTGAGACTTTCGGTCAGAATTATTCCGTCACCAACCTTCTCGTATTTCATCGGTTTCCACTCTCCGTCGATATCAAGGAAGAAATATTCTTTTCCGATAAATTTTTTCGGGAGGTGCAGATGTGCCTTTTCAAGGTCATCCTCACAAACGTTTATAAGGGTGAGAATTCCTGAAAATCCGCTTTTTATCGGGCTCACAGCCTCATTCTGCAAAAGAAAGATATCGGGTGCGTCGGTAACAAAGGCGTATTCGTCGGCGAATCTGCTTATAAGACTATGGAAAAGCCGCTGTCTGCGATAGTTGAGCAGGGCCTGCGAATCGTTATCTTTGACCGTCGTAGCAAGTACAATAACCTTTCCGCCAAGCTCGTTTTCGAAAAGGGTCATTGCGGGGGTAATAGGCTCTTTTGTGAAGCTAAACAGCTCGGATATTATCACACAGGACGGATCGGTGATCTTCATCTCGAGCATTTTGCCGTTTTTTCGGGCCAGCATATGAGCACTTGTCATATGCCTTCCTCTGCCGGGTGCGGCAAACTCCTCCCGTATTACTTCACGGGCGGCAAGATCGTAACGAAGCTTACCTCTTTCTGCTACGTCCTCTCCTATTTCGACACCGATATATTTTCCGTAACCTCGCTCACAAAGGGCCTTTGCGGCATCGGCATCAAGAAAAAGCACCTTGGAAAGACATTTTTTAACTGCTTCATCCTCCGAATAAAGAGCCGAAACGTCGTCCCAAAAGGCTACGGGCTCCTCGGTGGTGGTAAAGGGAATACCGAAACGTGAAACCGAATAGGTCCATTTGGGCCATTCGCATCCGTTGGGGATATGATAGGTACTGTTAAACGGGTCGAAGCTTATCTCCACACCTCTTACTCTACATTCGGAGGCGGCGCGGGAAATGGCATTAAAACGCTTTCTCTCCTTTTGATGCATTGCGGCGTAAACAGGCTCTTCTGCGGGGTCGTCAAGAAGCTGGTCGGTTTGGAAAACAGAGCCCTCAAAGCCGTAGGAATACATCATCGACATCAGCATCCGCATATATGATGCAGGTACGAAATACCGTATGTGAGGGAAGGTGTCCGATTCATGGAGAAACAGAAAATCTCCCTTAATGTTCTGCCTGCTGTGCAGCGCAAAAAAGGTCCTTTGGCAGATCGCTTTGGGGTTACAGTCGGTGTAGAAGGTTCCGTGAATACGGGCAAAGGGGGTATGATTTTCGCCTGCAAAGGCGCGGGCTAACTCCTCGGTGCAGTTTCCGTCGGTCTTATCGCCTCCCTGTTGCATGATTCCGATGGGGATTTCGGGACTCAGTATATCAACCTTTCTGCGTACCTCCTTGGCGATGGCAATAAGGGTGTCCTTTTTGAGCTCTTGCCAGGCTTTGACGATATCCTTGGCTCCGTCCTTCTTCTCATTAGAAATGGTCAGTAATTCTTCACGGGAAAAGTATTTACCAATCCTTTTTGAAAACTCGTCAAGATGACGTTTACAGTAACAGCCTCCTGCCGCGGAAACCGAAAAATCGTCCTCTGTCATAATAAAATCAGGCTTTGCTATTGCCGCGAAGTCTGCTGTATCATCCGAAAACCGCTCTATAAAATCGGGGTCAAGTCCGCAGGCAGCAAAGGGATGCTCACGTCCGTTTGCTCCGACCGACTTCGAAAATCCGTCACCGCACTTGAGGGTAAGGGTTCTCCACCAGCCAAGATCTATATCGTAGTCGCTGAGCTCCTTTTTTATCTCGGCGAAAATTCGGGCCTTTTCCCTGAAGACCTCCTTTGGAGGATAGCCTATCGACCTCCAGCCTCCGCACGGAAAGGCCAGCATGAAGGAGCGTAGGCCATAGTCCTTATAGCGTTTCATAATATTGTCGATGATATCTTCCTTGTCGGGCCAATCAAGCTCGAGGCTTATCGGTACAATAGCGTAAAGCTCTTCGCGTTTTTTCATAAATATTCACTCCCCGTTAGGTTATATCTTAATTATCCTATAAAACCGATTTCTTTTCTTGCACAAAATAAACCTATTATAATAAAAAAGGCACATTATTCTTGAAATCGGTGCATTTTGTATATATAATTAAGTAGGTGATGACTATGACCTACAGTAATCTCTACGACCTTATCTATCTGCTGGAAAAGGGCACTAAGCTCCATATAGGGGTGATCTTCTTCGGCAACTACGGCAACGAAAGGCTGATATTGCCGCAAAGTCACCGTATACACGATGCCGCCGCCTGCGACTTGTTAAAATCGGTGAGTTATGAGCGTTGTTTTTCCTGTCGGAACCTTGCCATAAAAAGGGCGATAAAAAGCAAGGAGGCCTTCGGAGGTATATGTGTCGGCGGAATTTACGAATATACCCACCCCGTTTTCGATAAGGACAGAATAATCGCTCTTATCTATATCGGAAATATTTTTGCAGGTATGAACAGCCGCCTTGAAAAAAGCCTCGGACATCGCCCCGACCTTATAGAAACCCTGGAAAAAGATTTTGATGAGTCTTCCTGCAAGCGTATGGCAACCCTTATCGAAAGCTATATCCGACTTTTAATAAAGGAATACCCTCTGTCCGAAACCTCCGAATTTATCCCCATAATCGAAAACCTGAACAGTCTTGTCGGGGAGGGCACCGCCTCCGATCTGTCCCTTTCAAAGGTTGCTGAAAACTTTAATTACAATAAAAAATATTTCGGACGGCTCTTCAGGCAAAAAACAGGGGTCAGCTTTAAGGACCACATTAATTCCCAAAAGATCAAGACCGCCAAACAGCTTTTATCCGCCACAAACGATACCGTAATGGACATAGCCCTTAAATGCGGCTTTAATAACGTCTCCTACTTTAACCGCGTTTTTAAGGAAAACTGCGGAATGACTCCCACCGAATACCGCAAGCAAAAGCTTTTTGCTCTCAAATAAACAAAACCGCCTAAAAAAGTAGGTTTATGCGGCCTAATGTGTTAAAAAGCCGTGGTAACGCAGACGCGTACCACGGCTTTTTTCTTTATTGTTTTTTGTATTTTTTTCGAAATTCGGTAGGCGATACACCCGTTTGCCTTTTAAAGGTGCGGCTGAAATTACTGCCGTCCGAAAATCCGCAGGTGAAAACTATCTCGTTTACCGGAAGGTCGGTGTTTGCCAAAAGCCTTTTTGCCGCCGTGATCCTGCAGTTTTGCAGATACTCCATAGGTGCATAGCCGCTGACCTCCTTAAAAAGATGGGAAAGGTGGGAGGGGCTTATGTTATGCCTTGCCGCCAGAGCGGAAAGGGTAAGTCTTTCTCCGAAATCGGCTTCAATATCCCGCTTTATACCTTCTATAAAAGCAATATTTTCCGAGCTTTCGTCGGTAAAAATTTCGGGCGCACTACGGTAAAGCAGTATGAAGATCTCGTTTATAAGCAGGTTTTGCATATTCTCCCACATAGCGCTTTTCTTATCGTTTTCTTCGGTAAGCCTGTGAAGTAGGGTCTCAAGCTCACTTCTGAAGCCGTCGATCTTTACTGCGTGACTAAAACCCCTGCTTCGGTTGGTAAGTACCGAGTAAAGCAGGTCTCGGTCGTTGCCTTCCGATTCGCCTGCTATATGCAGGGTAAAACGCTTGTAGCATTCGCTTTTGACCTTAACCGAATGATGCTCGAAGCGGCTGAATATAAGCAGGGTGCCCCCATCGGCCTCATATTTTTTACCTTCCGCCAAAACCTCGGCAACCCCCTCTTTAATATAAAGAAGCTGATGGTGGTCGTGGTAATGATTACCGTGATTTGCATACCCTTCAAGAAATTTCGCTTCCGTTACTTTCATAAACATTCCTCTTTGCGAGTTTTACATATTAAATATACCGTAATTTTAAAAGAAAATCAAGAAAAAAAGCAAGATTTACATAATTTTCTGCATTATAATCATATCGGTTTTGCTTCAGATAATGTAAAATAAGACCGAGGTGTGAGAATGAACAGAAAAGTATATACGTCTGCCGAAGAACTTAAATCACAGGAAAAGGAGCTGGGAATAACCCTGCCTTTCAGCAAAAATACAGGACTTTTAGGTGACGGAATCAGAATAAAAAACAAAACCGTAAATAACCGCCTTGTTTGTCAGGCGATGGAAGGCTGTGACGGCACTTCGGACGGCAGACCCGATATCCTCACAAACAGAAGATACGAGCGTTTGGCTAAAGGTGGGGCAGGACTTATCTGGTTTGAAGCCACTGCGGTAATGGAGGAGGGTAGAGCCAACCCACGTCAGCTTTTTATTACCGAAAACAATCTCGACGCATTTAAACGGCAGGTTGATGTGATAAAGGAAACCGCTCTTAAAGAAGAGGGTTACGAGCCGCTTATAATTATGCAGGCTACCCATTCGGGAAGATATTCTAAGCCGAATGGTATCCCGGAACCCATAATTGCTTATAATAACCCTGTTTTCGAGAAGGATAACCCAATCTCTGAAGACAAAATCGCCACCGATGAACATATTGACCGCGTGGGTGAAGCTCTTATAAAGGGCGCCGTCCTCGCCGAAAAAGCAGGCTTCGACGGAGTTGATATAAAATGCTGTCACCGTTACCTGAATTCCGAGCTTCTTTCAGCTTATAACAGAGAGGGAAAATACGGCGGAAGTTTAGAAAACCGAACGAGACTTCTCCGTGAATGCGTCAAGGGTGCGGTGGATATCTGTTCAAATGATTTCATCATTTCCACCCGACTCAACGTATACGACGGCTTCGCCTATCCTTACGGCTTCGGTGTAAGCCGAGACGGCGGCACCGATCTCGACCCTACAGAGCCCATTTGGTTACTTAACCGTCTCAGAGACCTTGGCGTAGAGCTTGTCAATATTACAATGGGCAATCCCTACTTTAATCCCCACGTCAACCGCCCCTTTGCGGCAGGTACCTATATTCCCGAGGAGCATCCTCTTATGGGAGTTAAAAGAATGCTTGACGGGATCTCTGTCCTTAAAAATGCCGTACCCGACCTTAAAATCATCTCTTCGGGGCTTTCCTTCCTCGGTGTTGCCGCACCGGGTGTTGCGGCAGGCTATATAGAAAAAGGCGGATTCGATATGGCAGGCTTCGGCAGGACCGTATTTGCCTATCCCGATTTTGCAAAAGATATCCTTAAAAACGGTGAGATGGATAAAAAGAAAATATGTATCTGCTGTTCCAAATGCACCGAAATAATGCGAAAACCCGGCGGAACCCCGGGCTGTGTTATAAGGGATAAAGAGATATACCTGCCCATTTACAAGGAACTTTGCGGAGGAAAATGATGAAAATTGCAGTTATAAGCGGCGTTTCCGCAGGCATCGGTAAAGCGGTAGCAAAAAGATTTTTAAATGAGGGCTATGCCGTCGTAGGTATGAGCCGTCGGGAGTCTTCCGAAGCATCGGACAATTTCACCTACGTTCAGGGGGATGTTTCGTCATCATCCGACCGCGAAAAACTCATAAATACGGTTATGGAGAAATACGGCAGAATAGACGTCCTTGTAAACGTTGCGGGAATTGCACCTGCCGTTCGTGCCGACCTTCTTGATATGAACGAAGGAAGCTACGATAAGGTTATGGAGGTCAACACCAAGGGAGCCTTGTTTCTTACTCAGCTTGCCTCAAAGAAAATGATAGAAAACGAGGCCGAGAACGGTGTCAGGGGCTACATCTGTAATATATCCTCAATTTCCGCCTATACAAGCTCGCCGAACAGGGGAGAATACTGTATTTCAAAGGCGGGAATGTCAATGGTCACCACCCTGTTTGCCGACCGGCTTGCCGAATACGGCATCGCGGTTAACGAGGTGCGTCCCGGAATCATTGCTACCGATATGACCGACAAGGTAAAGGATAAATACGACCGTCTTATCGAGGGCGGCCTTCTTCCCATAAAGCGCTGGGGTACTCCTGAGGATATTGCAAGTGCCGTATGGACGCTTTGCAGCGGAGCGCTACCCTATATGACAGGCCAATGCCTGAATATAGACGGCGGTTTCCATATAAGGAGATTATGATGCAGACCTACACCTATGATGCAGTGGTTATCGGAAGCGGCGCGGCAGGCTATAACGCCGCCGTAAGACTAAAACAATTTGGTGTTAACGCGGCAATCGTTACCGAGGGCAAAAATCTCGGCACTTCCCGAAATACGGGAAGCGATAAGCAGACCTATTATAAATTAGGCCTTAGCGGAGATTTCCCCGACAGCGTATATAAAATGGCAAAGGATCTTTTTGACGGCGGCTGTGTCGACGGAGATAATGCCCTCTGTGAAGCGGCACTGTCGGCAAGATGCTTTTTAAACCTCTGCGAGCTTGGGGTGCCTTTTCCTACCAACCGTTACGGAGAATACGTGGGCTATAAGACCGACCACGACCCTTATGCAAGAGCAACCAGCGCAGGCCCTCTTACCTCTAAATATATGACCGAAGCCTTAGAGAAAAAGGCCGAAAGTCTTAAAGTAAAGGTCTTCGACGGCTATAAGGCGGTAAGACTTCTGAAAAAAGACGGTCGTATATGCGGCCTTATATGTCTTGACCGAAAGGGGATTGTCGCCTTTCGCTCTTCGAATATAATAATAGCAACGGGCGGTCCAGCAGGAATATACTCCGACAGCGTTTATCCCGAGTGTCACACGGGCTCTACGGGTATTGCCATAGAGGCAGGAGCTAAAATGCAGAATCTTTCCTTCTGGCAGTACGGTCTTGCCTCCGTAGTCCCTCGCTGGAACGTTTCGGGCACCTATATGCAGGCGCTTCCCCGCTTTGTCTCGGTAGATAAAAACGGTTTGGAGCACGACTTTTTGTGGGAACATTTTACCGATAAATATAAAGGCCTTTCTCTTGTCTTTTTAAAGGGCTATCAGTGGCCCTTTGACCCTCAAAAAGCTGAAAACGGCTCGTCGCTTATTGATATACTCGTTTTTAGGGAGAAAGCCGAAAAGGGAAGAAGGGTATTTCTCGATTTTACAAGAAATCCCTTTGATATCGACTTTAGTAAGCTTGATGCCGAAGCCCGTGATTATTTAAACCGCGCAGATGCTGCTTTCGGTACTCCCATAGAACGCCTCGGAAAAATGAACGCCCCTGCGATCGAACTGTATAAAAATAAGGGTGTAGACCTTTTTAAGGACTATCTGGAAATTGCCCTCTGCGCACAGCACAACAACGGCGGAATTGCCGTAGATATGTGGTGGCAGACGTCGGTAAAAGGGCTTTTTGCGGTGGGAGAATGTGCAGGGACCCACGGTATTTACCGACCCGGCGGTTCTGCTCTTAATGCGGGTCAGGTGGGTGCGCTTCGTGCCGCTCAGTATATTTCCGCGAGAAAAAACGAGCCTGTAGACGAGCAGGAGTTTTTAAAGCTTATTGCGGATATAGAAATAAAAACTCAGCCCGATGCAGAAAAACTTATCGAAGCTGCCCGACGCCGTATGAGTGATAATGCCGCGGCGGTACGTGATACGGACAAGATAAAAACTGCTCTCAAGGCTACCCTTATTGAGCTTGAAACCGCTGCCGATCCGACCCTCACAGAGGTTCTTTTGACCCAATCTGCGGTGCTTACCGCAATGGCGGAATCGGATTTTGATCCCGATAAGGTTCAGGAGGTCGAATATAAAAACGGTGAATTCATTGTAACCGTTCGCAAGGTTCGCCCCATTCCTGAAGAAGAGGATTTCTTCGAAAAGGTCTGGAAGGGCTACCGAGAAAACAAAAATATTTTTTAGGAGCAAAATATGAAGGAAGTATATCTCGATATAATGGAAAAAGCTCTGTCAGCATACACTCCCCGTAGAATAAGGGATTATATAGACGAGGTAAAACGTGACGGCCTTACCGAGCACGGCTTTCCGCGTCTTGGTGTAAATATCGGAATTCTCATAGCCTACGGCAGAAGAACCGAGCTTCTTGATATCTTCACCGAAATAATGGATATCTGCTGTGCCGAAATGCCCTTAAGAAAGGCGGCGAACGATTTCAGCATACGCGAGGTCTGTTGCTGTCTTATGCTTCTGGAAGAAAAGCAGACTGTAGATAAGGAACTTATAAACAAGTGGAGAACCGGGCTTGCCGCATTCGATCCATGGCATTTTTACGACAGAGTAGACGATCATTCGGGCAAGTTTATCTCTAACTGGGCGCTTTTTGCGGCGGTAAGCGAATATATGAGGGGAGTTTTCTGTGGTATCAATACAACTGATTTTGTAGAGTGGCAACTGCCTTCACAGCTCAAAAACCTGGACGAAAACGGAATGTATCAGGATGCCTGCCCCGGGAAAAACGGGAATCCTATGGTATATGATCTTGTGCCGAGATTTCTTTTCGCCTTTTTACTTCAGGCGGGATATAAGGGTAAATACGCAAAGGATATAGAGAATGTGCTGGATAAAACGGCAGAATTGACCCTTAAAATGCAGTCGGTAACGGGTGAAATACCCTTCGGCGGCAGAAGTAATCAGTTTTTAAATAACGAACCTATGCTTTCCGCATACTGTGAAATGGAAGCGGCAAGATTTTATGAAAAGGGAGATATGAAAAGAGCGGGTGAGTTTAAGGCGGCGGCTTCACTTGCGGCCGAGGCAACCCTGCGGTATCTGTCTCTTGATCCCATAAGTCACGTTAAAAACCGCTATGACGTAGCTTCGAAAATAGGTTGCGAGCCCTACGGCTATTTCAACAAATATATGATAACCGTTGCCTCGAATATCTATATGGGTCATCTTTTCGGTAATGATGAGATAAGACCCACTACACCGCCCGTATTTGCACAAAATTATGTTTTAAGCACGGGAAGGGCGTTTCATAAAACCTTCCTTACCGCAGGCGGATATCATTTAGAACTTGATACCGATGCAAGTCTCAGATATGATGCAAGCGGAGTCGGCAGAATTCATAAAAAGGGATGCCCCTCGCCTCTTTGTCTGTCGGTGCCGTTTCCCACCCGACCGCATTATACTTTAGAGGAAGAAAACCCCTCGGCAATGTCGATATGCTCCTTTGCAGAAAAAGAGGGCAATATCCTTCTGGGTGCCGAGGAATACGCGAAATATACCTTTATAAAGAGCAATGCCGATAAAAACACCGCATCGGCAGAGTTTACCGTGGCCCTTTCGGAGGATATGACCGTCACCGAAAATTACACCCTGTCAGAAAAAGGTGTGGAAATAAGTCAGAAAAATGCCGACGGAATAATGCTCCCCGTTTTTCACTTTGACGGGGCAAGCTTTACCGATATCAGGGCAGAAGAAAACGGGATAACCGTAGAATACGGCGGATGTGTCTGCAAATATACGTTTGTCGGCAAGCCGCAGGAATACGGTATCTATTATAACCGCAACGGCAGATACAAGGTCTTTGCAGTAAAGACCGATAAGATCCATATTGAAATGGGGAGAAGCAGTGAGTTTTAAAACAGGACTTTGTTCCGTTTCCTTCAGAAAAAACACATCCGAAGAAATACTTTCCGAAATGAAGAAATCAGGTCTCTGTCTTATAGAATGGGGGAGCGACATCCACTGTCCTCCCGAAAAGGCTGAGGAGCTCGCCTGCCTTCAAAAGCAGTACGGAATCGCCTGTTCGTCCTACGGCACCTATTTCAGACTTGGTATACATAATGCTGAAGAACTGAAAGAATACATAAAAGCGGCAAAGCTTCTGGGTACCGATATCCTCCGCATCTGGTGCGGAAATAAAAACAGCGAGAAATACTCCGAGGAGGAGAAGGCATATCTGTTTTCGGAAGCTGAAAAAGCTGCGGCGACAGCCGAAAGGGAAGGGGTGGTCCTCTGTCTTGAATGTCACACAGGCACCTATACAAATACACTTAAGGGTGCCAAAGAAATACTTGCCTTCGTAAACAGTAAAAGCTTTATGATGTATTGGCAACCGAATCAGTTCAAAAGCTTTGAGGAAAACTGCCGATACGCAAAGGAGATAGCCCCCTTCGTTAAAAACATCCACGTCTTTAACTGGAAGGAAAAGGAGCGTTATCCCCTTAGAGACGCCGCCGATATCTGGAGAGGATATCTTTCCTGTTTCGGCGGGGAACAGACTTTGCTTCTTGAATTTATGCCAAAGGACACCTTGACCGAGCTTTGCACCGAGGCAAAAGCTCTTATGGAGATAACAGGAGAATAAGATGAAAGCGATTTTTTTAAACAAAAGCGAAAGAAACATATCAAGGGTCTACGAAAAGAAACTCATCGAAACTCTCATAGAAGAGGCAGACCTCGATCCTGAAACCTATTCGAAGGAGGATGTTATATCTTACCCTGAAAACTTCAAGGAAGTAAAATATATCTTTTCAACCTGGGGAATGCCTTCCCTTACCGAAGAAGAAATTGCCGTCTGTCTGCCGTCGCTGGAAGCGGTATTTTATTCTGCAGGTACCGTGCAGGCCTTTGCCCGCCCCTTCCTGAACAGGGGAATAAGGGTCTTTTCAGCCTGGGCGGCAAACGCCGTTCCCGTTGCGGAATATACTATTTCCTGCATACTTCTTGCGAACAAAGGCTTTTTTCCTCTCTGTCAAAAGATGAGTGTCGGGGATGCCGGGACCGCGCGAAAGCAAATTCAGAGCTTCAGCGGAAACTTTGGTGAAAAGGTGGGAATAATCGGAGCGGGAATGATAGGAAAGCTTGTTATAGAGCTTCTTCGACCTTTTAAGCTGAGTGTACTGGTCTTCGATCCTTTCCTCAGTGACGATAAAGCGGCAGAGCTTGGTGTGGAAAAATGCAGTCTTGAATATATTTTCGAAAACTGCTCTGCGGTCTCAAACCACCTTGCCAATAACGAGCAGACCAAGGGAATGTTAAACTATAGCCTATTTGCAAAAATGAGACGGAATGCAACCTTTATCAATACCGGCAGAGGCGCTCAGGTAGTGGAGAGCGATCTCGCAAAGATCCTTTCTGAGCGACCCGACATTACCGCTATTCTCGACGTTACCTATCCCGAGCCTCCCGAGGAGGGACACCCCTTTTATACCCTTCCAAACTGTCTGCTCACTCCCCACATTGCAGGAAGCAGCGGCGACGAGGTCCACCGTATGAGCGAATATATGCTGCAAGAATTTCTGAAATATAAAAACGGGGACCCCGTAAGCTATGAGGTCACCGAAAAAATGCTTGAAACAATGGCGTAAAAACAAAGCTGAGTAAAATTCACTCAGCTTTATTTGTATATTTTACTGTATATGCCGTTTTTTACTTGACTTTAAAGAAGGGGAGATTTAAAATAAAAGGGTAGAAAAATTTCCCTCAAAGGAGAATATTTATGAATCCTATTTTAGAAGAGATCAGTAAGGTCGGTCTTGTCCCCGTTATTAAACTTAACGATCCCGATAAGGCCGTACCGTTAGTTACTGCCCTCAAAAAGGGCGGAATCCCGGTTGCTGAAGTAACCTTCCGCGCCGCAGGTGCCGACAGAGCTATCGCCAATATCGCAAACGAAGCTCCCGACATTCTCGTAGGCGCAGGCACCGTCGTCACCTTAGACCAGTGCAAGGCCGCTATCGCCGCAGGTGCAAAGTATATCATTTCTCCCGGCTTCGACCCCGAGATAGTCGGCTACTGCGTAGAGAATAATATCCCCGTAACCCCCGGATGCACCAACCCCAGTGAGGTCTCCATCGCTCAGAAGATGGGTCTTGAGGTTGTAAAATTCTTCCCCGCAGAGGCCGCAGGCGGACTCAAAGTCCTTAAAGCCCTCGCAGGCCCTTTCCCCAATATGCGCTTCATCCCCACAGGCGGAATCTCCCCCGCAAACCTTAATGAATATCTTGCCTTCCCCAAGATCATTGCTTGCGGCGGAAGCTGGATGGTTCCCGAAAAGCTGGTTGATGACTCCGACTGGGATGCTATTACCGAGCTTGCTAAGGAAGCCGTCCTTACTATGCTGGATGTTAAAATCAAGCACATCGGTATCAATTCCAAGGACGAGGAAGAGTGCGTAAAGACTGCCGGACTTTTATCCGCGATCTGCGGCAAGCCTCAGGATGTTCGCTCCAAGTCAATATTCGCAGGCAAGGAGTTCGAGGTTATGAAGTTTATGGGCGTGGGCAAATGCGGTCACATCGGCCTTTCGGTAACCTCCGTAAAGCGTGCCGTCCGCTTCTTCGAGTCTCAGGGCTTCGAGTTTAACTACGACTCTGTCACCACCGACGATAAGGGAGTAATGAACTTTATCTATTTCAAGGACGAGATCGGCGGCTTTGGCATCCATCTTGTAAACGCATAATAATAATTTCTCATATCAAAAGAGGTTTTGCAGGGCATAAATTTGTCATACAAAACCTCTTTTTGATTTATTGCTTCATTTTCTTTTGGTCTATGCTTATTAAGAATATCCGTTGTTTATTTCATTTGACAGTTTGCTTTGTCTTCGGTCATCTCAAAAACAAGCTCTCCGCCCTTCATCATATCGGTTACAGAAAAACAAAGCCGCTCAAGCTTTCTGCCGCTTAATATAGCGCTTTTTACATAAATGCCTTCACCCTTGCGGCTTATCTTAAAGGTGTGACCGTTTTGCAGTTTTAAGGTGGCGCTCTCTACTTTAGGAGAGCCGATAAGCATAAGATCTTGTCCCGAAACGGGAAAAAGTCCTAAACAGTTCCATATATAGCAGGCGGTCAGGCCTCCCGAGTCTGCGTTGCCCGGCATACCGTCGTGTCCGGTAATAAACAGCTCCGAGAGCTTGTCGGTTATCTCGCAAAGGCGGTCGTGCCTTCCCGCTAAGCTGTAGGCGTAGGGCGCCTCCATATCGGTCTCGTTGTTAAAGCCCTGAAAACGGTGGGGGCCGTTTTCGGTTTGCGTAAAGCCAAAGAAACGGTCTAAGAGCTCGACATACTTTTCCTTGCCGCAAATGGCAATTCTTGCGGCGTTATCTCTGAGAGGACGGAAAGAGTAGCTCCAGTGTGTGCCCTCGTAATAGGTGTAATCCTCTTTCAGCAGTCCTGTTGTCGGGTCGAACGCGTTTTTCACATTATCGGCAAAGGGCAGAAGCCTTTTTGAAATATCATCATATCCCAGAGCCGACGCTACGTCACCTATATTTCCACAGCTTTCAGCCACATCAAGAGTATACGTGGTGCGCGGACATTCTCCGTTTTCGAAAAAGCTCTTGTATTCATCTCCGCAAAGCTCGTTATATAGGGCAGTGACAGCTTTACCGAAGTCGACCCCTTCAACACCTCTCCAAAATGCGTCGCAGAACATATATGCCGCAAGAAGTCTTGCCTGTTGCGCTTCCACCTTCATATCGGCGGTAAGCCCGAAGGAGTTAGGCATAACGCCTAATTTATCGTTTAAGGTAAGATATGTGTTGCACATTTTTCGGGATATTTCGGGATAAAGGGAAAACAGCAGGGGGATCTGGGTTTTATAAATATCCCAAAGGGTAGAAAAGTCGGTTACGAAATCATGGGTATCATCGTAAAGGTTTTCGCCCGAAAAATCGGCAGGCTTAACAAGGGTGTGATAAAGACTCGAGTAAAATATTTCCTTCTGTGTCTCGTCAGCCTCTATGTCTATAGCAGAAAGCTTCTCTTCCCAGATATCTGCGGCGGTCTTACGAACCTTGTCAAAGCTGTCGGTACTGCTCCGTGCGAATTTTAACGCCTCATCTGCCGATCTTAGTGAAAGAGACAGCTTAAGCTCGCATATCTCTCCTAAACCGTCAAATACACATCCAAAGGCGTGCTTGTGCTGTCCGTTTGCTATAAGAAGGGTGGTGTCTGTTTCGCGGTATTTGTCCCAAATTCTGACCCTTGCGCCTGAGACGGTAACACAGAAATACAGTCTGACTCCCTCCTGGACCGTTTCGGCAAGAAGGGTCTCGCCGTCTAAAACGGTCAGTTTGATTTCTCCTGCAGGATGACAGTAATCCTTCCCCCCAAGGCGCAGACCGTTGTGGGAGAAATTGATTGAGATACGTCCTCCGCTTTTCGGGAAGGTGTATCTGTGTCGGGCGGTGGCACCGTCTACCGTAGCTTCATATTTTATGTTGGTCACAGCATCGGTTACAGTATAATACCCGGGCGAACCGGCCTCCTCCTTAATATCGTGAGCAGGCGTACCCAGCTCTCCGAAAAATGCGGTAGTAAGCGCATAGTTATAATAATATCCGATAGCCCCCGTTCCGCTCTGGTGAAGATGGGTCAGCCCGAACAGACATTTTTTGTGGTATAGGTTGGGGCCTTCGGGCGCATAGCACGAGCCTCTTAAACCGTAACCCGAGGCAAATCCGCCGGAATAACCGCATACCGACATTCGTCCAAAGGGTAACTGGGCTCCGGGATGCGTACTGCCGTGCTTCGGACGTATGGGTCGCCAGGCAGCGGCGATTCCCGTAAGACGGGAAAGATCGGTCTCTGCGCTGCCGCTGAATACGTCTACCTTAGATACATACTTCATACTGACTTAACATTCCTTTGCGAAAGCTATAATTTCACCACAATAATATCACAGACAGACTGTAATATCAACAATTAAATATTGCAAAAGTACATCTTGTAAACACTTGATCTTGTTGCAAAATTAGCTATATTATGGTATTATGACAAGTATAAAGGCGATTTTAGAAAACACAAGAAACAGCGGAGGAAAAAATATGGAGCTCGCAGTAAACCCTTCCCATTTTAAGAAAGCGGCGGTGTGGGAGCAGGACCGCACCCTTATTGAGGCGATAGGTTTAGTAAGTGAAGCGGGCTTTAAGCATTTGGATATAGGCACCGCAGACCGCGCCGAGGCGGAAGAAATTGCGGCGTATGCGGCCGATAAGGGACTTTCTGTTATACAAAGTCATATGCCCTTTAATCGCTATAAAAGAGCAGATTATGCCGTTTTTTCAAAAGAGCTAATCACCTGTGCCGAAAGTGCAAAGCTGCTCGGAAGTAATATCCTTGTTGTTCACGGTGACGAGTTCGATTTTGCCAACTGTGAATACACACCCGAAGCCGCTTTAGAGTTCAACTACCGCTTTTTCACACCTCTGGTAGACTTTGCCGCAAAGAATAATATGAAGGTGGCATTTGAGTGTGTCTTTAACGATTGGTGGCCGAAGGAGCGTCCCCGTTTTTGTTCAAAAACCGAGGAGCTTTGCGCCCTTACGGATAAATTCGGTGCCGATACCGTAGGCATCTGCTGGGACAGCGGCCACGCCAAGGTCGAATACGGAAAAGAGCATATTTCTGCCCTTAAAACGGCAGGGGATAGGGTCATAGCCACCCACATTCACGATAATTACTACGGTAAAGATCTTCACCTTTTCCCCTTTATGGGCGATACCGATTGGCCCGAGTTTATGTCGACCCTTAAAAACGTTGGATATAATGGCGATTTCACCTTTGAGCTGGTCTACGACCGCCTACCCAACGCCCTTGCTCCGGAATACGTAAAACTTCTCTGCAAATCGGGTAAATATTTGCTGGATTTATAAGCTGGAGGCCTTTGCGATACGCAGAGGTCTTTTTATTATTGCAAATCTTGTCGTTTTGTGGTATTATATCCTAATAGGTCGGGATTCTGCACATACTATACACATCCGACTTATGGAGGAACATAATGTTAAAACTTGAAAATATATGCTATAGCGTCGGCGACGTCCATATTATTAACGACGTCTCTTTAGAGATCGACGAACGCTTTGTGGCCATTACGGGCCCTAACGGAAGCGGAAAATCCACCCTCGCAAAGATAATTGCGGGAATCATCACCCCCACCTCGGGTAAAATTTATTTCGACGGTGAGGACATCACCGAAATGTCCATTACCGACCGCGCAAATAAGGGCATCAGCTTTGCCTTTCAGCAGCCCGTCCGTTTTAAGGGCATCACCGTAAAAGACCTTATCGCCCTTGCTTCGGGCAAAAAGCTCACCATTGCCGAGGCCTGTGAGTATTTAAGTGAGGTAGGCCTTTGTGCCAGAGACTATATAAACCGAGAGGTGAACGGTTCTCTATCGGGCGGCGAGCTTAAAAGAATCGAGATCGCAATGATAAATGCCCGAGGCACCAAGCTTTCGGTGTTTGACGAGCCCGAGGCAGGAATCGACCTCTGGAGCTTCCAGAACCTTATTAAGGTATTCGAAAAAATGTATGAAAAAAACAAGGGCTCGATCCTTATCATTTCTCATCAGGAAAGAATTCTTGATATCGCCGATAAGATCGTAGTTTTGCGTGCAGGAAAGATTGATAAGATCGGCAACAAGGACGAAATTATGCCCTCGCTTCTCGGAATCGATACGGGTTGCCGTTATGTAAAGGAGGAGAAATAATGGATAATATTCAGAAACACCTCCTCGAGCAGGTTGCAGATCTTCACGAGGTGCCTCAGGGAGCCTATTCACTCCGTATAAACGGCGCCCTCCACGGCAAAAATTCCTCTGAAAACATCGAGATAGTAAAGAAAGAGGACAAGCCGGGAATCGATATTTATATTAAACCCGGAACCAAAAAGGAAAGCGTCCACATCCCCGTACTTCTTTCCCAGAGCGGACTTAAAGAGCTGGTTTATAACGACTTCCACGTTGGGGAAGACTGTGATATAACCATCGTCGCAGGTTGCGGGATCCATAACGGCGGCGACGAGACCAGCGAGCACAGCGGAATCCACGCCTTCTACGTCGGAAAAAACGCCAAGCTAAAATATGTTGAGAAGCATTACGGAAGCGGTGAAGGTAAGGGCAAAAGGGTTATGAATCCCACCACTATAATCGAGCTTGCCGAGAACGCCTATATGGAAATGGAGACCGCCCAGATAAAGGGGGTCGACGATACCGTCCGCGAAACCAAGGCGAAATTAGCCGACGGCGCGACCCTTATTGTGGGCGAGAAGATAATGACCCACGGCGACCAGTATGCCGAGACCCGTTTTACGGTTGATCTCGACGGTAAAAATTCGGGTGCCCACGTGGTTTCCCGTTCGGTTGCAAAGGATAACTCCCGTCAGCTTTTCATTTCCCACGTAAACGGAAATAACGAGTGCTCGGGTCATACCGAATGCGACGCCATCATTATGGATAACGCCTCGGTCTCGGCCGTTCCCGAAATAATGGCCAACCATACCGACGCCCAGCTTATCCACGAAGCCGCCATCGGTAAAATAGCAGGGGAACAGCTCATAAAGCTTATGACTCTGGGACTTACCGAGAAAGAGGCCGAAGAAGAGATCGTCAACGGTTTCTTAAAATAAATTCCGTAAGCAATCACTACAAAAGTGTTGCAATTTGGAAAATAAGGTGTTATAATATAAACCGAAAAGCGAAATGATGCAAAAGCCTCTCCTCGTTTGGTCAAAATGACCATCGGGGGGGGGGCTTTGTTTGATTTTTTATGCATATTGCACAAAACATTAAACGGAGAAGTCGGGACGGAATTTCTGAATAGGTCTTAGAGGCCAAAAATAAGACCGAAACTTCCGACGGTTTTTCGCTTTTAATAAAAAAGGAGGAAAAAAACAATGAACAGAAAAACAACCAGAAAAGCGTTGCTATCGGCTGTTTTATCTCTCATCGTCTGCATTTCGATGCTTGTCGGAACCACCTTTGCCTGGTTTACCGACAACGTTGTTTCGGCTAATAATATAATTCAGTCGGGCAACTTAGACGTTAAGCTCGAGTATTCCAAGGATATGGTAAACTGGAGTGAGGTAAACACCGATACCAACGTATTCACCAAGGATGCTCTTTGGGAGCCCGGCTACACCGAGGTAGTGTATCTCCGTGTATCAAACCAGGGAAGTCTTGCCCTTAAGTATCAGTTTGGAATCAACATCGCATCCGAAAAGAGCGGTACGAACCAGGCCGGTGAAACGTTTATGCTTTCTAAGTATATTAAATACGGCGTAGAAAACGTAGAAGAGGCCTTTAGTGACCGCGACAGCGCGATCAAGTATGTAGACGATACCGCAACCGTTCTTCAGGAGGATTTCAACACCAAAGGCGAGCTTATCGCTGGCGCGGATCCTGTTGTTTACGGAATGGTAGTCTATATGCCCGAGACCGTTGGCAACGAGGCAAACCATAACGGTGACGCACCCGTGATCAACCTCGGAATCAAGCTTGTTGCAACCCAGTTTACTGCCGAAGAGGACAGCTTTGACGAGACCTATGACGAGGGTGCATATCTTCCCATCGTTTACAATGCCGCAGAACTTACCTCCGCTCTTGCAAACGGTGAAAGCGTTAAGCTTGGCGGCGATATCGCCGTTACCGAGACCGTAAAGATTCCCGTAGATGCAGAGGTCGTTCTCGATATGAACGGAAATACTCTTAGTTCTGCTTCCGGCAGGGTCATCTACAGCGAAGGCGATCTCACCATTACCGGTGAAGGAACGATTGATTGTTCTGCTTCTGCCTACGGAGTTCGCGTTCAACGCGGTAAAATGGTAATTGATTCTGCCGATATAACCGTAAACGGTGCTTTCGGCGCAATATCTATCTTCAACGGAGCCGAGGTTACCATTAATGGCGGTAACTATATGGCAAACGGTATAAACGGAACGACCAGTCATACCGTTTTTGTCAGCGGCAGCTCTCTTACCGTAAACGGCGGTACCTTTGACAGCGGATATTCCAGCGAAGGAATCGATACCATTTATGCATCTGGCAATTCAACTGTTATTCTTAACAGCGGAATCTTTAAGGCCAGCGAGCTTGGAAAAGGATTCTTCTTAAAGGGAGATATTGCTGTTAATGGCGGCAGCTATGAATATGACCCTGCCGAAATAAGCAATGTCACCGTTAACGGAACCTCGACCTTAAATGCTGAGACCGGTCTTTATGACGTAAAGCTTACCGCCGAAGACCTTAAAGATCTCGTAGCAGACGCTCAGCCCGGCGACACCGTAACCCTTCCCGCAGGCGATCATAAGCTTCCCACTCTTGCAGGCACCAGCGGCGTCACCATTGACGGCGCTGAGGGTGCAACCATCGGCGGCGAAAGCACATCCACCGGCTTCGGCGGAAACTTCGGATCTGACAACACCTTCAACAACCTCGACTTTACCGGAAGCACCAACGGTGTTCGTTATTCCTATGCTCAGGGCGGCACCACCACCTACAACGATTGCACCTTTGCAGGCGATTCGACCTACGGCTTCCATATAGATGAGTCCAACGGCGCAACCTTCATCTTCAACAACTGCACCTTCAGCGGATTCAACGCCTTTGCAGGTGACCTTGAGAAGGTTATATTCAATAACTGCACCTTCCTCAACAACGGAAACTACGGTCATACCAATATCTGGAGCACCGCATATCTTAATGATTGCACCTTCGGCGACAAGACCTCCATCGGCACCAGAGGAGACAACGCTCATATCTTCTTTAACGGCGTTGAGGAGTCCTATCATCACGAATACATCGGCTCTGCAGATGCACTCGTTGCTTTCCAGAAGTCGGTAGCTGCCGGCGACAGTTGGAAGGGTCAGAAGGTTCTCCTTGTTAACGACATTGATCTTGCCGGCGTTTCCTGGACTCCCATTGACGGCTTCGGCGGCACCTTTGACGGTCAGGGCTATACCGTCAAAAACCTCACCATCAGCGGAACCTCCTCGGTTGCTTTCTTCGCAGAGGTTAATATCGGAACCGTTATTAAGAACGTTAAGTTCGACAACGCAAAGGTTTCGGGTGAGCACTACGTAGGCGTTATCCTCGGTTGGGAGGGCAATGAGAGCGGAATTGCATACATCGAAAACTGTGAGATTACCAACTCTACCGTCACCTGCAATACCGATGCTGCTAACGACAACGGCGACAAGGTCGGCGGAATCTGCGGCTACGCAGTAACCCTCAAGATCACCGATTGTACCGTTAAGGATACCACCGTTAAGGGCTATCGCGATATCGGCGGCATTCTCGGATACGCCAATGCCAAATTCAATGAAGGCGACGTTACTGTCAGCGGAAACACCGTTGAAAACGTTACCCTCGTTATCGACAATGACGTAAACTACAAGAATTACACCACCGATGCCGAGCACGACGCTAACCCCGTTGTAGGTGAAGCAACGACCAAGGCTGTAATCGAAAACAATACCGTGAAATAATCCAGCTATCTGCAAAAAACACGAGGTCCGAAAAACCTCGTGTTTTTTATTTTGTTTCCTCTTTGTATGATAGCCTTTTTTGTTTCAGGGCGGTATCGGGGTCATGCTGAAGATACGTCAAAACTCGGTACATAAGGCTGAGCTAAGTGAGATGCTTGTAACCGCCTTTGCTTTTCCTTCATTCTTTCGTCGGTCACCTTCTCGGCAAAAAGCATAAAAAGGTTCAGTTTTCAAAAAGCTTTCTTCACCCCTGATGTTCTACCTTTAGAGGATAGATTTTAATTGAAATATTGGCTTATCCTTCCGAATTCTACTCGGTGTAGTATTCCATTTCTCCCTTTTCGTCATTAAGGTCGAACGTGGTATTGTTAAGGTGCAACCCCTTGACGTTTTTAAAACAGGGGGTATTTCTCTCACCCTTTACGGTAAACTTGCAGTTATCAAAGTAGATATCTTCCGGTATCGCATCCTTTCGACCCACAACCAAAGGATAATCAAGACTAAGGGACGTGATATTTGAAAAGCGGAGATTGCTTATCCTGCCGTAAAGGTTATCGGGGTGAACTATGATCCTTATGGGATTGCGCAAAATCTCGTCGAAAACGATGTTGCTGAACTGAATATTCTCGACTACCGTTGCGCTCGTTCCGAAATCGGTGGGGGAGGAGTGGTCCGGAAGCTCAATAGCAATTCCCGTGCCGGAATTTGTAATAACCAGGTCGGAAAGAACACAGTTTTTGATCGTATAGTCGTTTCTCCAGGCAATTCTTACTGCCTGACATTTGCTGGAAAGTGTGCAACCCTTAACAATAACACGTTCACACGCCCGTTTTTCGCTAAGTGTGTTAACGTTAGAACGGATGATAATACTGTCATCGCCCGAATGAACGGTACAACCCTCCACAAGGACGTCGGAGGAGCAGTTTATATGTATTCCGTCGGCGTTTGGATAGTGATGGTTACAGTAAAGCTTGGCACACTTAAAGGTGATATACTGGGAATCGTTCACCCAATATCCCCAGCCGCCTGCCATTTCGGTCATTGTAATATCTTCAACACGAATGTTGGTACAGCTCATAATAAAAACCATTCGCGCAGGAACTAAAAGGGTGTTGCGGACATATCTTATAAGCCGACCGTCCGAGTCGTATTCGGGGTCGCAGAAAGATGAACCGCTACAGTCGATCACGCCCATTCCCGTAAGTGAGGCATTCTTAATGTCACCAAAATAAATAAGGCATTTTGCGGTAGCTCTGGGTGCGGCCTTAGTGTTCCAAGCGGTCTCGAAATCGGGATAGTCGTCGGTGTTTCCGCTGGCCTTGAGAGTAGCGTTGGCTTCAACCGTCAGCTCCACAAAGGAGCGCATAAATATTGTGCCCGTAACGAAAATTCCATCCGATACTGCGACCCTTCCGCCGCCCTCCTCAGAGCATCTGTCGATAGCCGCCTGAATAGCCTCGGTGTTGACCGTTTGGCCGTCGCCGACAGCACCGAAATCTCTTATGTCTAATTCCTTCAAAGCACTCACTTCCTTTACGACTAAATTATAACCCTGCTTTACTGATATTTCAAGAAATAATTCCTTTTTTCCTTGAAAAGCCTTCGGTATGGTTATATAATAATAAAAAATATCGGTCTTAAGGAGAATCTCTATGAAATTCGGAATAAAAATATTGCTTAATACCTTTGCGGAAGAGTTAAATGCTACTACCCAAAGAATAATAAACAGCTTCGGCGGTGTGGATATGATGCTTGCTGCCTTGTCGAAGGAGCTTTATTCGGTAGAGCTTGCTTCCGTAAGGGAAGACACTCCGCCCGAGCTTCTTTTAAAGGCCTTTGAAGTCTGCAAAGCCCACGGTCTTGAAATAACCGTCCACGGAGCTCTGCCGGATGGCTCTCCCGACGACTTTTTCGTCCCTTATGAAGCTTTGCTTAAAAGGCGGGAAGCTCCCCTTAACGTAACCGTTCATCCCCATTTTCCGAAGGAAAGAAGCGTTACCTACCTGAAGTCCATCTGCTCCCGCATCGAAAGGGAAAACCTTCCTTTAAGAATAACCCTGGAGAATCAGCGCTATCGTGATAAGTATACCGCAGATATGGGCTGCAGGACCGTAACCGAAATTGCAAAGGAGGTAAACAGCAGTGTCCTGTTCCTCTGCTTCGATTTCGGCCATCAGCTTTCCAATATAAGAAACGAGCTTGAGCCCATCGACCTTACCGATGACGAGTTCTTCTCACGGGTCAAACATACCCACATCCACAGTCTTTTTGAGGGAAAGACCCATTTCCCCCTGTCTGTGGGCGAGACAGCCCTCGACTATAACCTTAAAAATCTGTTTAAACACGGCTTCGACGGGGTCTTAATGCTGGAGCTTGGCCCCGACCGATATTTTGACAGATTCGATACCAAAACCGCCGCCCTCGATTCGATCGGGATAATCAAAAAGGCCGCCGCCCTTGCCAAAGCCGCCCTTTTAGAGGAGGAAAATTTTAAAACCTACGGCAAAAGGGTAGCGGAAGCCTATAAAAAACTTAAAACCGCCGAAAAGGGAATTATGGCAATAGCTCCCGCAGGATATATAGTAAAGCTGGGCGACACCCTTATCGCCGTAGACCCTTCGGTAAACCGCCTGCCTTTAAGCGAGACCGACAAGGCTTTGGCAATTAAGCTGGTTTCCTCCTGCGACTGCGCTATCGTTACCCACAGTCATACCGACCACTACGATAAAGCCCTGCTTGCAGACTTGCCTGAAGATATTCCCGTTTACATTCCCGACTTTATGCCCGATAAAAATAAAAATGCCGTCAGCGTTACCGACGGCACGGTGATAGAGAAAAAGGGCGTAAAAATAACCTTCTTCGACAGCCCACACTCAAGGGGAGAAAACATCGTTCTTCAGTACGGCTTCGCCCTGACCTATAAGGGCAAAAGCTATGTTTTTCCCACCGACGTAAGGGACTATTTAAAGCCTCATCCCGTCTTCAAAAACACCGGGGCGGTAGTAGCACACCTCTGGCTCGGAAGACAAAACTCCCTTAAATGCAAGGGGAATTACACCGAGGAATTTATTGAGTTTTTCAGCAGCTTCGGCGCGGAAAAATACTTCGTCGGCCATCTGCTCGACACCATCCGCCCCATTGAAGATATGTGGAACGATATGCATTTCGATATAATAAAGGACGGCCTCAAAAACAGCCAAATGCTAAAAACAGGCGATTTTTCAGAGCTATGAACGGAACAAAAATTGCTTCGACAGCGAGCCTTATCCTAAGGGAGAAGGGGGACCACGACCCTTTGGGTCGTATTTCCGTCCTGCGGCCGAAAAATGGTGTTGCCTTCCGGCAAATGATGACGTGCTTCTTTTCCCTTTTCCCGTTTCCCTCGACCGCAGATCGCTCCGTCGCAGACACCTTTTTTACTGTTTAACCGCTCTTTTGCCTATACTCCTTGGGTGTTACCCCAAAGCATCTTAAAAACTCTCTGTTAAAGCTTCTTATCGACCCAAAGCCGGAATCGTACGCGATCTCGCTGAGGGTCATTTCTTTTTCCCGCCTTATCCTTTCGGCCGCGTAGGCACATCTTATGAGATTAACGTATTTCGTAAAGGACATACCGCTGTTTTTCATAAAAAGACGGCTTAAATAAACGCTGTGAATACCGAGTGCCTTTGCCGTCTCGGTAAGGGTCACGGCATCCGAAGTAAAGTTCTGCTGAATATACCTTACCGCCTCAATAAAGGTCTTATCGGGAGTCCTTCCCGAAGGAACGAAGTCGCAGCTTCTCAGCATTTCGCCGCAAAGGGGATAAAGAGCCGCCCTGCAGCCGACGCTGTCTTCAAAGTCATCGGGTAAAATTCCGTCGCAAAAGCTTACGACCCGTTCATCTATCTCAAAAACCTCGGTCAAAAGCTGTTTATCCTTGACCCTATCGTAAAAATCCGAAACAATCTCGGGTGAAAACTCTATAACCAGACAGCTTGAGCCTTTCGGCGTATAAAAGGAATGTTGTTCAAAGGGAAACATCAGGGTCGCCTTACCTGCCGTAAGCGTGCGGTCCTTTCCGCTGACGTTCATAATAAGCTCGCCTCGACTTACAAAAACCAGCTCCATACTGTAATGAATATGCATGGGACACTGAACGTCCAGATGCTTTTCGGCCTTGAAAAAGCTTGAACGCACTTTTAAGCTGTCGACGCTGAAAATAAACATATCATATCTCCGTAAGGTTAAATTTTGTCTATATAATATTACCTTTTGTCTTGCTTTGTCAAGGAAGATTTTGTTACAATGCAGAAAAAGGCAGGTGAGACAGTGTTAGCGCTTTATTATACCGGTGTTTTTGTTTGTCTGTCGCTGGGTGTCTTCTCAAACCAGAAATATGCCTGAATGTCAAAAAATAGCGACGATATCCTGACCTATTCTCTGGTTACGGGAATAATCGCAATGTTTGTTTTCGGCATAACCGCAGGCTTTAGCATAAGAATCAACCTGAGAACCTGCGTCTATGCCGCCATATATGCCCTGCTTATCTTCGCGAACTATTTTTTCTCTGTTCTGGTCTTTAAATTTATGGGCATTGCCGAAAAGACATTTATCTGTTCGGGACTCAGCATCATCGCTACAGCGGCTGTGGGTTGCATAGCCTTCAGCGAAAGCTTCACCCTTAGATCTGCCGCGCAGATAGGTCTTGTGCTTGCGACCCTTCTTGCGGTATTCTTACCCAACGCCAAAAAGGGCACAAAGAATAAAAGCATCACCGCTATAGGACTTCTGTTCTGTGTTTTCACGACCGTTCTTGCGGTAGGCTGTAACACCTTGACGAAATATTTCGCCCTTGATACCAATGTTACCAACGAAAATTCCTTCTTCTTTCTGACTAACGCCTTTATCGTGGTGTTTTCCCTTATTTGCGTTACAGTACGAAATAAATTTTCGGTAAAAAGCATTGCCCGAAGCTTTACCGCCATATCCCTGCAGGGATATTTAATGATAATAATAAACGTTATCTCGTCAAACGTCACGTCGGTACTTTTCGTGCTGGTGCTGAGAAAGGTCGACCTGCTGGTGTTCTCTCCCCTGAACAGCGCATTAGCCCTGCTTGCAGGCGAGGTGGTTGCGGTATTTATTGCAAAAGAAAAACCGAGAATTGTCGCTACAATACTTGCGCTGTCCTCGGTTCTTGTGGTATTATTATTTTAGAAGGTGATTAATTATGTTAAACAGCAGAAATTCTTCCATAATCTATGTTTCTCAGGAAGTGGGAAACGATAAGTTCAGCGGATATTCTCCAAACGCCGACGGCAAGGGTGCAGGCCCTATAAAAACGCTGGGTCGGCTCGAAGAAATGATAAATTCCCTTAGAGTAGGAGATTACTTGGCTCCCATACTCGTCCGTTTTATGGGCGACTTCCAGATGGATCGGAGCATCCGTTTCGGTGCCGAAACCTTAAAGCCTCATTTCGGAAAGACCTTTAAGTGTGCCGACGTTACCTTCGAATCTTACGGCGACAAGACTGCCCGTCTTATCGGCGGAAAAATTCTCAAAGGCTTTAAGAAGGATACCTTTAACGGTGCCGACTGCATCTCTCTCCACATCCCTGAGGTAGAAAAAGGGGAGTGGCTTTTCACCGACCTTTTCGTAAACGGTAAGCACGCCGCCCTCTCCCGCTACCCTAAAACGGGAACCCTTGAAGGCGTTACCACCGAGAATCCCACCGACTGGTATCTATCCAACGGTTCAAAATGGTTTGTGGCTAAGAAGGAAGACCTCGAAAATATCAGCGGCGTTGAGGATGCTATCGTTTCCTTCAACCACTTCTGGATAGACGAGCATTCTCCCGTCGAGTCCTACGACCGAGAGACGGGAAAGCTGACTATGGCCTACCGTTCCCGTTTTATGCTTACGGTAGACTACTATAAAAACAGCTCCTCCGACCTTCATTACTATCTTGAAAACGTTGCCGAAACCTTTTCCGAACCCGGTGAATGGTTTTTAGATGTTAAAAAGGGAATGCTCTACTACATCCCCGAAGAAGGACAGGATCCCGATGAGCTTGAGATCATCGCCCCCACACAGAAGTATTTTGTTGAGCTTCACGGAAGTGAGAGTAACAAAATTTCGGGCTTCCGTTTCAGAAACCTTGAATTTATCGGCACCAAGGGCGACTATGCAAGCAAAAACTGCTTCGCTACCGAAAAGGATAAGGGAGAAGACGATACGGTCTATGCCTCCGACGCACAGTCCTGCTTCGGCGCCCACGGTGCGATCCGTATAGAGAATGCCGAGGACTGCGCTTTTGAAAACTGCCGAATAATCTGTGCAGGTGTTCATGCCGTTGAAATAAATAAGGGCTGTGACAGCATACGTGTTGAAAACTGCCATATCGAAGAGGCAGGCGCAGGCGGAATCAAGATCTGGGGTACTACCGCCGAGGAGACCGAGGATATCCGCCCAACAGGTCACTGTGTCATTTCGGGCAATACCATAACCAACTGCGGAAAACGCTATGCCGCAGGCTGTGGCGTGCTTATCTGCCATTCTGCCCACAATGAGGTATCAAATAACGAGATCTCCAACCTTGAATATTCGGGTGTTTCGGTAGGTTGGGAGTGGGGCTACAAACCCTCTTCTACCTATGGCAATATAATCAGAAATAACCACATCCACCACATCGGTCAGGGCAGACTTTCGGATATGGGAGGAATTTATCTTCTTGGAAATCAGCACGGCACCGTGGTGTCGGGCAACCTTATCCACGATGTTACAAGCTCTAACTACGGCGGAATGGGAATCTATACCGACGAGGGTTCAAGCTACATAACGGTCGAAAACAATATCGTTTTCCGCTGTAAGGAATGCTGTTATCAGCACCACTTCGGAAAATTCAACACCCTCCGCGGCAATATTTTTGCCCTTGGCGGAAAGGCACTTCTCGATATTTCCAAAAGAGAGGACCACACCTCCCTTGTCGTCGAGGAAAACCTCTTCATTTCCGACGGCGTCCCCGCATATTTCCTGTGCCCTCAGGTAGGCTGTTGCCCTTCCTCTGACCTTGTAGCTTCTAAAAACACATATTGGGATCTTTCGGGCAAGGAGCCTATGATGCTAAGATACGAATTCGGTGACATCTTCTTTAAGGATTGGAAAGACTACTACGGCTACGACGAGGAAAGCAAAAACGAAAAGCCCCCGAAAGAGATTCTCGAAAAGGTAGAAATATATGAGTAAGCTTGAAAGGTACGAGTGGGAATCCCTTTGGTGGGAGGAGCCCGAAAATAAGGATAAAAAACATATTCTTTATATCGGAGACTCCATCTCCCGCGGCACCGCCCCTGAACTGAATAAGCTTTCCGACACCCTTGCGGTCGACAATTTTGCCACCTCCAAGGCGGTGGACAACCCCCATTTTATAAAGTCGCTTGCAGTTTTCGCGGCGCAGGACCCGGGCTATACTACCGTTTTATTCAATAACGGTCTCCACGGCTTTCATATGACGGCAGAAGAATACGAAGCGGCTTATGAAGCCTTTTTCCTGAAGGTAAAAGAGCTGTTTAAAACCGCAAAATTCTATATACTTCTCTCCACCTTTACAAAGGCCGATATGAATGAGGAAACAATTCTCCGCAATGCCGCCGTTTTGCAAATTGCAAATAAACTTGGCGTAGAGACCATCGACCTTTACGAGGTATCAAAGGCCAACCAAAACACCATCTCAGCCGACAACGTCCACTTTACCCCCGAAGGCTATGAAATTTTAGCCAAAACAATACTCGAAAATATGTAACAAAAAATCACCCGAGAGTTCGGGTGATTTTTTGTTATTATTTATTGCAGACCTTATGTACCGTCTCTTTTATAAGCTCCAGCTTATGCATTACCTCGGGGGTGATAACTCCAACGTGGTTTACGGGCGGTATAAAAGGATTGCTTCTTATATCTCCGCCTATAAGGGTCTCGAACCAGGTTGCGGCTACGGCATAGCGGCCGTAGAAAAGGTGCATATGGAAGCCGTCCCTGCAAAGGCTCTGTCCCTCACCGGGATAGTCGAACTCTGGCAGAGTTCTGAGGGACTTTATTACGTCGCCCGAGGGGATGATGTCGGCACCGATAAAGTCGGCCGCTTTCTTTGCGGCTTCGTCGATGCAGGCGGCCATCTTTTCCTGACTGTTTTCATAGTTGGCAAAGCCACCGTGATGGGAGTCGCGGTCGTAGGCCCAGGTCTTGTGCCAATATATCTTAGCGTTCGGCTTATGCTCTCTTATGAAGGAAACAAGCTCATCCAGGAAGGGTCTATAGGTCTCGTACATTCCGCTGAAGTGACTTGCCTGCTGAAGGGTGATGATATCCCAGTCGTAAGCCTTTATCTCTTCGGGAAGGGAAGCGGCTCTGGCGCTCTTGGCATTTATTCCGAGGCCGTATTCGTACGCGCCCGACTTAAGACAGCCTGCGTGCCTCTCAAGAGAACAGCCGCCGATGGACATATTGTGTATGAAAACCTCGTTTACTCCTCCGCAGGCGCAGATATCCTTAAGATATTCCACCGCGTCACAGGAAAAACTGTTTCCGATGGCCAGGATCTTTAACATAATAACAGCTCCTTATTTGTCGGCAAGGGCGCGGTCAAGCCAGGTGGAGGCGAAATACATAGCCTCGTTAAAGCCGTTTTTCTCGGTAGACTTGGTTACGTTATCCAGCTTTTCCGAATCGTTCTTAATAAGGTTTACCTTAATTTTGTCGGCAACCTCAAGGTCACCCTCCTTGTGGGAGGTCAAAATATCGAAGCGGATAACGAACTTCTCGCTCATATCACCGAAATATACGGTGTTGCCCTTTCGGACTAAGGGCTTATTCTTGTAGGTCAAAAAATCGCTCATTGGGTCTACTTCCTATTCTTCATCAATTTTTCCGTAGAGGTTGAATCTGAAAAGTTTGGATTCGTCCTCCTGGTTGGTGCAACGGATGGTAGCTTCGCTGACCTTCGCACCGTTTAAAATGTTGGCGATACCCATTATCTGACAAAGCTTACTGCGAAGATTAAGGCAGTCGCCGTCGGGGGTCTCAAGAAAAACGTCGCCCTTGCAGTGGTCGAGGGCTTCGATAAACTTGTTAAAGTCTATGTCGTGTATCTGTATCTTATCCATACGATATCCTCCTTAAAAATTCTTTATAAAATTATATCTTAAATCCACATTTATGTCAAGTGGGTAAAAGGTTGTTAAATGCTTGACAATTCGGGCAGTTTACTGTAATATTATATGAGATATGGGATATTTCATCCTTATTGGAGGTTATAAAATGGTAAACAGCGAAAAAAGCATGGACACTATCGTAGCTCTTGCCAAAGCCCGCGGCTTTGTATATGCGGGAAGCGAGATCTACGGCGGCCTTTCCAACTCCTGGGACTACGGCCCTCTTGGTGTCGAATTTAAAAACAACGTTAAAAAAGCCTGGTGGAAAAAGTTCGTACAGGAAAACAGGTACAACGTCGGACTCGATTCTGCCATTATTATGAATCCCGAAACCTGGGTCACCTCAGGTCACGTAGGCGGCTTCTCCGACCCTCTTATGGACTGTAAATCCTGCCGTGCCCGTCACCGTGCAGATAAGCTTATTGAAGATAAGGGCGGTCACGCTGAGGGTATGACCTTCGAGCAGATGAGCGAATATATTAAGGAAAACGGAATCGAATGTCCCGAATGCGGAAGCAAGGACTTCACCGACATCCGTAAGTTCAACCTTATGTTCAAGACCTTTATCGGTGTTACCGAGGACGCTAAAAACGAGGTCTATCTCCGTCCCGAGACCGCTCAGGGTATCTTCGTAAACTACGCTAACATTCAGCGTTCGACCCGTAAAAAGCTTCCCTTCGGCGTTTGCCAGATAGGTAAGTCCTTCCGTAACGAGATCACCCCCGGCAACTTCATCTTCCGTACCCGCGAGTTCGAGCAGATGGAGTGCGAGTTCTTCTGCAAGCCCGATACCGACCTCGATTGGTTCTACTACTGGAAGGATTTCTGCAAAAACTGGCTTCTCGATTTAGGTTTAAAGGAAGAAAATCTCCGTCTCCGCGACCACGAGAAGGAAGAGCTTTCCTTCTACTCCAAGGCCACTACCGATATCGAATTCCTCTTCCCCTTCGGATGGGGCGAGCTTTGGGGAATTGCCGACCGCACCAACTACGACCTCGGCCGTCATCAGGAGGCCAGCGGTAAATCTCTTGAGTATTTCGATCAGGATACGAACGAGCATTACGTACCCTATGTTGTTGAGCCCTCCCTCGGTGCCGACCGCGTAGCCCTTGCTTTCCTTTGCGATGCCTACGACGAAGAGACCGACGATAAGGGTGAGACCCGCGTGGTTCTCCGTCTCCATCCTGCCCTCGCACCCTTCAAGTGTGCCGTTCTGCCCCTCTCCAAGAAGCTTGCAGAGCAGGCAGGTGAGGTCTTCGACCAGCTCGCTAAAGACTTTATGGTAGATTACGACGACTCAGGCTCCATCGGTAAGCGTTACCGCCGTGAGGACGAGATCGGAACCCCCTTCTGCATCACCTACGATTTTGATTCCTTAGAGGACGGCGCCGTTACCGTCCGCGACCGTGACACTATGGAGCAGACCCGTGTTAAGATCTCCGAGCTTAACGCTTACATCGCTGAAAAAATTAAATTTTAAATAAAGGGAGATGCAGTTATGATCGAAAAGTTTATAAAAGACGAGTACATAATGCACCGTTATGAGAACAACCCCCTCATCACCAAGGAGATGTTCCCCAAAGAGGTAAAGTCTGTTTTCAACTGCGGACAGGCAATGTATCAGGGCAAATACGTTCTTCTTATCGCCTGCATTTATGAAGAAGACGGTAAGGAAAAGACCGGAATTCACGCCGCTTTCAGTGAAGACGGAATCAACTTCGACATCAATAAAGAGCCCCTCTGCAAATACACCGACTGGGCTCCCGAGGTTCCCGGAAACTATGACTGCTGGGTAATCGACCCCCGTGTGACCCAGATCGGAGACGAATACTATATTGTCCGTCCCGCTCAGGTAAGATACCCCTTAGGCCGCGATATCGGACCTGCCGCAATACTCGAGAAGACCACCGACTTCAAAACGGTTGAATTCGTTGAGTGTATCGGTCTTCCCATCAACCGTGTGCCCTGTCTCTTCCCCGAGAAGGTAAACGGAGAGTACGTCCGTCTCGACAGACCCTACGGCATCCCCCGTCTTACCAATATGCCCGAGGCATTTCAGTATGATGCACTTACCTACGGTATGTGGATATCCTACTCTCCCGATATGATCTATTGGGGCCGCCACCGTCCCTTCTTCGTTCCTTGTCAGGACTTTGCAAACTACAAGATAGGTCCCACTCCTCCGATCAAGACCAAGGACGGCTGGCTTGAGATCTATCACGCGGTTTACTGCGAAAACGGTGAGTACGTATACTCCCTCAGCGCAATGCTTATGGATCTTAACGATCCTGCAAAGATACTCTACGTTCTCGACCGTCCTATCCTTGCCCCCAACACCGACTACGAGCTTTACGGCAGAAGCGGCAACACCTGCTTTGCCTGCGGAGCTTTAGCCAACGAGGAAAAGGACGAGATCCGTATCTACTACGGTGCCGCTGACGAGAGGATCGCCCTTGCAACAGGCTCTCTTTCCGAGCTGTTAAACGAGCTTAAAAAGCACCCCCTCTCGGATATCGAGTGCTACAAAAATCTTGAAAAGTATAAAAACATTTAATATTGAATTTTCTGAGAATTCGATATATAATATTTAGGTTAAAAATAATTTTTGGAGGAATTTGAAATGTTAGTTTCCGCAAAAGAAATGCTTACCAAAGCAAAGGCCGGCAAATATGCCGTTGGCCAGTTCAACATCAACAACCTTGAGTGGACCAAGGCTATCCTTCTCACCGCTCAGGAGTGCAACTCTCCCGTGATCCTCGGCGTTTCCGAGGGCGCAGGAAAGTATATGTGCGGCTACAAGACCGTTGTTGGTATGGTTAAGGGAATGATCGAAGAACTCGGCATCACCGTTCCCGTTGCTCTTCACCTCGACCACGGCTCCTACGAGGGCGCCAAGAAGTGCATCGAAGCAGGCTTCTCTTCGGTAATGTTCGACGGCTCTCACT
>CAZRHF010000007.1:0-10017 GCA_964599835.1 uncultured Eubacteriales bacterium
CACTGTGTCGTCATTCACTACCGACTCGCACGCTTCGCTTTCCCTCCCCTACAATTACACCACAAATATTTAAGCGCGAGGAAGAGGTTTTTGTTTTGCGCCATCTGCATTACGCGTAATGGGTGTCGAGCCCCTCGACCGTGGCGAAGCCACTCCGAAATTATTCATCATTCATTATTCATTATAACAAAACCTCCGCCGGGGTCTTGCCTTCGCGGAGTCGAAATTTTGCGACAATGAGACTGGCTCAACTACGTTGTCGCCCTACGGGTTCGGCAGGCTCAGAATGACCCATTGTCGCAGATACCGTCGCAAAATCGCCGTAGGCGGGATCTCGACGGAAGCTTACTGCGATATACCTTGCTTATGCTCGGTGCGATATGTTTGGTTCGCAAACGCGATATAACCGACCTTATCGGTCGATTGCGATATGATATAAATCCCCTTGCGCCCCGCAGGGCATATCGCATCGAAGATATATCGCAGGCGTCAGCCTATATCGCAAATCCCGATAGGGATTTATATCGCGGCGTGAGCCCTCGACCGTGGCGAAGCCACACCTTCCCTCGGCCCTGGACGCTTGTCCCTTTTCCCTAATAAAGAAATCCCCCTCACGAGGAGGGGGAAATTTTTATTTACTGTGCCTTAGCCTTTTTACCTTTTTTAACAAAGATAACGGTTACGGTAGCGATTGCACCGAGGAGGACAACTCCGCCTACAATGCCGAGAATGATGAAGAGAAGGTTGTTATTCTTTTCATCGGGCTCAGCGTTGATATCAGAGGGGTTGAAGCCTTCAAGATTGCCGAGTTCGCCTTCCTCATGGAGGTTAACGATCTGGAAATCGTCGAAGAACATCTGAGCATCACCGGTAACGCGGACGAAGACGTAAGGTGCGTTTGCGGTAATCGGAACGCGATACTGCTTCCACTCACCGGGAGTGAGATCCTTGATCTCGAGAGCTACGTTGTAGCCGAGCGTCTCGTCGTTGGCGTCGGGGTAGTTACCCTGAACGATCTGAACTGTGCCGGTTGCGCCCTCGGTCTTGGTGGTCATCCAGAAGTTGATGTCGTAGGTGTTGCCAACCTCGAGAGGATAGGTGTAGTTGATGAGGAACATCGGATCGCCCTCTTCAGCAGTACCGTCGGTTGCCATAGAGCGGAGACCGCCGTTGATGTACTTGGGATTATATCCTGCAACACCGGGCTTGTAGTAATATGCACCGCCCGAAACGTCGTACTCATCGTACATCTTATCTTCGAAGCCGTTTGCAACACCGTCCATTACGAACTTAGCGTAGATGTGGATGTTGTAGTTGGGGAAGTATTCGAGGTCGAACTTCATATCGAGGGTATCGTAGAAGTACCAGCCCTCAAACTTATATCCGTAAAGCTCGGAGGTGGGGAGGTTTTCGAGATCGATCTTACCGATCATGGGATAGCCCTCGATAGGATCGCAGGGAGTACCGTCGCCGGTAACGAATTCGATCTTAACCTTCTGAGGCTCACGCTTGGAGGAGTACTGCTCACACTTGGGGAAGCAACGGAGTACGGGGGTACCGCCGGTAACAGTCTTCCAGATCTTGTCGTAGTCGAGCTCAGCCATATTTGCAGTAGCTCTGTCGCCCTGCATATAGAAGAGGTTGAGACCTACAGCGCCGTTCTTTTCAGAACCGTCGAGATAGGAATTGACAGCGTTGGCATTCTGGCCGGAGTTGGGACCCATACCGTAGGTATCGCGGTTCTCGGTTGCGGCGTAGCAGTTCTCGAAGTAGCATCTCTCTTCGTTGGTTCCTTCCCAGATATCTCCGTAGAAGGCACCGTTACGGTAGGTTCCGTCGAGAGCGCAGATGGAGTAGCAGTTGTAGAAGGAAACGGGTGCGGCACCGCCTCCGATAAATCCTCCGACAGATTCGCCGATAACGCTTACGTCCTTACCGATGAAGCACTGATGGAACTCGGGCATCTTCCTTACCTCATAGTCGGCGTTGGAGCCCATATAACCGTCGTAGTTCTCAAGGAATCCGACCATAGCACCTGCGTAGCAGTGCTGAGAGGATTCCTGCTCATTGATGATGGTGGACTTGTCAATACCGAGCTTTTCGATCACGGCACTGTGTCCGAGGAGGGGGATAAGACCTGCATTCTGGCTGTCGACAGTCTCATAGTAGAGACCGGTTACGACGTGGCCGTTTCCGAGGAGGGTTCCGCGGAAGTACTTGGAGCTGGATACCCACATTCTTGCATTCTGCTCCCAGCCGCTGTTCTTGGTGTCGTTGAGCTTAAGGTCAGCGGTAATGGAGTAGTAGTTGCCAAGGGTACTATCGTCGTAGAGCATATAAACGAACTGCTCGGGAGTTTCGATGATGTAGGGATTCTGCTTGGTTCCCTCGCCGCCTGCGTAATCGGAAGCCATCTTACCGGACCATACGCGGCCCTTAACGCCTTCGTCAACGCCTAATGCGCTCATTCCGTAGGGAACTACCTTGATGTGGGGAGTATCGCCGTTTACAACAACGAAGATCTGTTCCCAATCAAGCATAGACATGGCGGTCTTAGCCTTCTTGCCGATCATATCAGCGGTGGGAACTACCTTAGCGCCGTTACCGGAAACGTCGCAGTAGGTTTCGGAAACCGTCTTAGCGTTTCTTGCTAAGGGATAGCCCTGTGCATAACACTGAACGATGCTGTTTCCGAGTCCGCCCCAGGTATCGCCTATGAAGGCGTTGCAGCGGTTGCCTACGCCTGAGAATTTAAGCTCGGGGGTGGAGTAGGAGTAGGAAATGTCAACACAACGCTGGTTTCCTGCACCTACGAAGCCGCCGACGGTGAAGCCTGCAACGGTAACGGTCTCGTCGATGGAGCAACCCTGAATGGTGAGGTTGTTGTCACCGGAGCCGTTGATCTCACCAACGAAGGCGCCAACGCTTCCGTAGCCGGAAATGTAGGACTTTCTGATGTGGAGGTTGCGGATCTCGGCAGAGGTGCTTGCCCAGGAGAAGAGACCTGTACCCTGAGGAATGTAGTCGGTGCCGGAAAGGTCTGCCGCCTTAGCGGGAGTCTGGTTAGCATAGATACCGTAGATGGTGTGGCCCTGTCCGTCAAGGGTTCCCTGGAAGCCGGTGCTGTTGATGTTGTTGTACCAGGGCTCGGCGTTGGTCATCCAGTTCTTCTTGGAGGTGTCGTTAACGTAGATGTCGTTAGCGAGGGCATAGTATTTACCTGCTGTGGTCTCGCTCTGAACGAGATAGCGAAGCTGTGCTACTGTCTTGATGAGGTAGGGGTCCTTCTTGGTTCCCTTACCTTCGTCGAAGGTCTCTGCGTCGGCAGAGAGGTCGATATTTGCACCGTCGATGCTGTCGGCGAAGATCTGAAGGATGGGGGTACCGTCTTCAACGGCCTTCCAAACGTTTACGAAGTCGAGACCGGGCATATTACCTGCGGCCTCAAGACCCATCATTGCGTCTGCGCCGATGTTGGTCCAGATCATATCTGCGTTAGCAGTACCGGTGGAGGTGTAGATATCCTTGAAGTAGTCGGAAGCCTTCTTGCCGTCCTTGGCCTTGGATTCATCCTGAACCCAGGTCTTAAGCTCCTCGTCGTACTTCATGGTATGATACCAGTACATAGCTGACTTACCGCCGCCGTTTCCTACGTTGTAGGGCTTGGAGCCGTAAGAGTAGGAGTCGTAGATCTCGTAAGCGGTTACCCAGGGGTCACCGATAAGACCGTTGGACTTTGAGGATGAGGTGTTCATCATCTTGGCCTTGGTGTAGCAGTTTCTGATAACGAGACCCTTGGTGGATTTTGCGTAGTTCTGCTGAGCAAGACCTACGATACCGCCTGCGGTGGTGGAGCTTACAGAAACGGTTTCATCCGAGAAGCACTGCTCAACGGTGATAACGCCTGCGGCGTAACCGATAACAGCACCTGCACCGATGTTCTGGGTAGAACGTACGTAGGAGTAGCGAACACCGAGGTTCTTAACAGAACCGTCCTGCATCTTGGGGATAAGTCCCACAGCGCCGGTGGAAGAAGCAGGATACCAAACACCGTAAACGATGTGGCCTGCGCCGTCAATGTGACCGCTGAATACGGGAACCTGATTATGGTTGTACCAGGCATTGTTGGTGGTCTTTGCGTGCCAGGTTACGGTAGAAACGTCGTTGAGATAGATATCGTTAGCGAGCTTATAGTATTTGCCGCTTCCGCCGCTCTCGATAAGGAGAGCCAGCTCACCGGGAGAAGTGATGACGATAGGATCGCTTTCGGTACCGGTGGAGGTGTTATCCGAGAAGGTATCAAGAACCATACCCGTCCAGATACCGTTCTTATCGGTATCGGAGGGAGCTTCGACCTCGTCACCGTCATTACCGGTGGATTCGGCGAATACGTCGAGGATGGGATAGCTGTTGGTGGCTTCCCAAGCCTTGTCGAAGTTGAGCTGCTGCATAGGCTTTTCGCTATTGAATACGTCGAGACCCTGCATTGCGGCGGCGTCAACAACGGTTGCTCCGGTAGTATCGTTATCGCCGGTGCAGAAAATGGCGGAAACAGCATTTGGCTTCATACCGCGGTCGGTGATAGGACCGGTGGCGTTATAGGCGCTCTTGACCGAAGATCCGGTCTGTCCTGCGCCCCAGAAGTCGCCGACGAGGCCGACGATTCCTGCTCTGGGCTCAAGAACACCGGTCTGATAGTGAGGCCATAAGTGCTCGTTATCCATAAGGGTACCGAGGTTGTAAACGTGGTCGAGATGGTAGGCCTTGTCTGCAACGCCGACAAATGCGGCAGAGGTGTAGCCCGAAATTGTAACGTTTGCGCCTACGTAGCTGTAGGAAACGGTTAAGCTTTCACTACCGGTATTGTTGGCAACGAAGGCAGAAGCCGCGTTGGGATGTTCAACGTAGGCGTGGTCAACGCCGAGATTCTTAATAACGGCATTGCCCTTAACGTGGCTAAAGAGACTGAAGCCTGCGTTTGCCGACTTCTTCTGTGCGGTATCCTTATAGTAGAGACCGTGAATAACGTGTCCGTTACCGTCAAGGGTACCTGCGAAGCCGCCGGAGTAGATCCAGGTGTTGACGCTATACTCGCCGATGGCATTACCGGTGGTCCAGTCAACCTTGTCGACTTCGTTGATGAAGATGTCGTTAGCGAGCTTGTAGAACTTACCTGCGGTAGAAGCCTGATTGGAGGCAACAACGAAAGCAAGCTCGGAAGCGTTATAGATGATGTAGGGGTTAGCCTCGGTACCTGCGCCTTCGGTAGGAGCGGTCTTGGTAGAACCGTCCCATACTCCAGTTTCGGGAGCGGGCTTAACGGGTGCGAATGCGGTAAGGATGGGATAGGTGGTGGTGCCCTGGAAATAGGGTCCGAGACCGGTCATCTTACCGGTGGTAACTGCGTCGAGACCCTGCATTTCGGCCTGAGTGAGGACGGTTTCGCCTGCTGCATTGCCGCTGCCGGAGGATACGGTTGCGTAGTTGTTAGTATAGGTCTTGACCCACTGACCCTTAGAGTAGATGGGTCCGTTGGCGTTATAGCAGTTGGAAATGGTGGAGAACTGAGGACCTGCGCTTTGGTTATACTTGTAAACGTCACCGATAAGTCCCTTGGCGCCCTGAGAAATGAGGGTAGCCTGAGAGTAAGAGTTGGTGAGGTGCCAGGTCTTGTCGCCTACTGCGTAGAATACGCCGGCATTGTTACCGTCGAGGGTAACGTTAGCGCCTGCATAACACTGATCGTAGCTGACCGAGGCTTCGTAGTTACCGATCGTTGCGGTGAATGCGGCGGCACCGTTGGGATGACGAACGTAGGCATAATCTACACCAAGCTTAGAAACAGAAAGGGTCTTGGAGGCTTCAACTTTGGGGAAGAGACCTGCGCCGTTCTGACTCCAAGCATAAGCTCCGGTAGTTTTGGTATAGAGACCGTAGACCTTGTGGCCGTTTCCGTCGAAGTTACCTGCGAGAGGAGCGGAGGTAGAGGCGGTGAACCAGGAATTAACGGTGTAGCCGGACTTTACCTCACCGGTAGACCAGTTGATCTTGGTGATGTCGTTAAGGTAGAGGTCCTTTTCAAGCTTATAATACTTACCGCCCATACCGTTCTTAACGATATATGCTAATTCTTCGGGAGTGGAGATGAGGATAGGATCAGCCTCGGTACCTGTACCCGAGGTAGGCTCAACTGCGCCGCCCGACCAATACTCTGAGGAGTCCATAGAGTTGAAGATCTGGAGGGTGGGGAGAGCCTCGGTGGTTGCCCAAACGGTGTCGAAATCGAGACCCGAAAGGGTGTTTTTAGCGGTAGATCCGGTGATCTGCTCGGGAATAACCTGAGTTACACCGGTGTATTTATCGGAAATGGTAGCAGAGGTGGTGTAAACGTCTGCGAAGTTTATGGTACCGCTTCCGTTAGAGCCGTTGAAGGGGTTAAAAGAGCTGATAGAATCGGTAACGGTGATGGCAGTGTTCCATGCAGTACCGATAAGTCCGCCAACGTGACCGGAATTTGCAACGATTGCAGATCCGCCCTCGAGAACGGGGTTGGTTACAACGTAGTTATGACCTTCGCCTATAACGTTAGCATAGCAGGCAACGTTAGACATATTGAGTGAAGTTATAGCATACGCAACAACACCACCAGTGGCGTTTGACTCAAAGGTACCACCCTTTACGAAAGGCCACTGATTCTTAATGCCGTAAATGTCTGCGGGAACGTAGGCCTTACCTGCGTTATAGCCGTGGATGGTAACGCTACTGTCAACGACGACGCCCGAAACGGTTACGTTGGTGCTGTAGCCGAGAACGGCAGCACCCCAGCGTCCTGCAGAAATGAAGGAATCTTTAATGCGGAGGTTCTTAACGGTTGCGCCGTTGGCAACGGGTATAAGACCTGCGGCAGAGTTAATATCGCCGGGCTTATAGCAGAGACCGTAAACGGTAAAGCCGTTACCGTCGAGGATTCCCTTGAAGACGAGGCCGTTAGTACCGTCAACCTGATAGGTTGCGCCGTCCTTATCGTACTGACCGAACCAATAGTTGGGGGTATAGTCGCCGTAGCCCTCACCGGTAGCCCAGTTGACCTGTTCAACGTCGTTGAGGTAGATATCGTTAGCGAGGGAGTAGTAGGTTCCTGCGGTGGTACCGGTCTTAAGGGCATAGGCAAGATCCGCACCGTTTTTGATTACGTAAGGATCGGCCTCAGTACCTGAACCGGAGAGGGATGCAGAAACAGAGCCGTCCCAGATCTCAGAGCCGCCTTCACCGCCGCCGGTTACGGGGCGATAGAATACCTTAAGGATGGGGTGGGTGGAGGTTGTCATATAGACGCCGTCCCAGTCGAGTGCAGGCATAGCAGTCTTGGCAGCTTCACCGCCGTAGATAGAATCTACGGTAACGTTGGTTCCTGCGCCGGAATTCCACTGTGTAACGTAGTTTTCTACGTTCTTGGTAATTCCGGTTGTGCCTGCGACGTTACCGAGACCAAAGCAGCCGGAAATGGTAGCGCCGCCGCCGAAATATCCGATAAAGCCGTTTCGGGCATTGGAATCCTCTGCAGAATGAACTTCCCAGGAAAGGAGGTTATAGCAGTTGGTGATCTTAACGCCTGCGGCGTTGTTGGTGGGGTTTCCGCCGAGGAAGCCTGCAACACCTGCAATGATCTTAACGGTATCGGCAGCGTAGCAGCGGGTGACGTTAATGGGTGCAGCATCGGAATTTCCGGCAAGAATACCGCCGATAGCACCTGCCATACCCGACTTATTGGAGGCCGCGTCGGTACAAGCGTTGTTTATCTTAATGTATGCGTTTTCAACACCGACAGCGTCAACAGAGGCTCCGCCTGCGAGTACGGGGAAGAGACCTGCGGCGACAGAGAGGTCGCGGACAGCGGGATCGCTGTGCTCGGTGACCTCTTCGGTGTAGATACCGTGTACGATATGTCCGTCGCCGAGGAAGGTACCCTTAAAGCCGAGAGACTCAGAGGCTTCCAGCATAGGCCACTCGTTAAGGCCCGACTGGGTGTACCAGTTGGCAACAGAGACATCGTTAAGGTAGATGTCATTTGCAAGCTTATAATACTTGCCTGCGGTTGCATCAGCGCCGAGGCTAATTAAATAGCGGAGCTGTGCACCGTTTTCGATGATGTAGGGGTCGGTAGCAGTACCGGTTCCCGAAGCAAACTCTGATGCGGTGGATCCGTCCCACACGTCAACGCTCGCAGTTGCGAACAGACCTGCGAAGGTGGAAAGCACGATAGACAGAGTGAGTACCAGAGCGATAAGTCCGGTTACTGCTTTGCTTCTTGTGTTGAACTTAAGAAACTTTCTCATCTTATTCTCCCTTCAAGAAGATATTTTAACAAAAGTGCCGAAGAAGCACTATGGTTAAGTTTCAGCAGGCTTTGAGGCCCACTGTCGGAGACAAAACCGAGGTTTTATCCCCGACACAGGGTGTCAAAGGCTTTCGGTCGGCCGCTCCCCTTTCGGGGAACGGCTGACACAAAATTAACCTTTAGTTTAAAAACGCAGGGGCTGATTATTAGTTGGAATATTCCGTCTTAAGAATCTCGCGCTCCTGGTTAATGATCTCATTAGCCTTTTCGCACATCTGCTCCATAACAGGCTTCTGGGAATCGATGTAACCGGTCATGTTAGCAGGGGTCTGGCTGCTCCAGGACTCGTGGAAGTTGAGGCCGAGACCGGTGGTCTTAACCATATCGGGACCATGGTAGTAGATCATATCTTCGGAGTACTGTCCGGTAACCTGGAAGAAGAAGTTAGCAACTTCCTGGTTGTGGAAGGTAGCTTCGAGGTCGTAGTTGTTAACGTCGAGGTACTGACGGAGGAAGAGACCTGCGCCAACGGGGTTTTTAGCACCGTCGATAAGGCCCCAGCCGCGGTAGATACCAGTAACGTACTGCTTGTCGCCTTCCTTCCAAACGGGGAGGTAGGTAGCGCCGAGGTGGTCGGGGTTGATCTGGGTGAAGTAACCGGTTCTCTTAAGACCGAAGCAGTTGGTAAGAGCCATACCCTGCTTACCTTCGCCGAAGCCGCCGCGGTCGAGCTTAACGATACCTTCGGACTTCATCTGGCAGAGGTAGTTCATAACCTCATAGAGGTGAGAGTCAGCGGTAACGACCATCTGGTTATCCTTGTAGGTGAAGAAGGAGGAGCCTGCGGCACCGAGAGCTGCTTCGCCGAGGATACCTGCGCCGATGTAGTCCTTACCAAGCTTGGTAACCTGCTGTGCGGCGTAACGGAAGTTATCGAAGGTCCACTTGCCTGCGGCATAGTAGTCAGCAGGAGTGTTAAGACCGGCGTCGGTGAAGATGGACTTGTTGTAAACGCAGATATCAACCTCGGTCCAAACGTTGGAGATACAGTCTACGAGGTAGGGGTGGCCGTCAAGGGTAGATGCCTTGATAAGAGCCTGATTCCAGATAGGTGCAGAGAGATCGAGCATTGCTGCATCGAGGGGCTGCATAACGGTGAGGGAGCCGGGGAAGTCGCCGTTCTCAAAGAAAACGTCGCCCTGAGTGCCCGAAGCGATAGAAGCGGCGATGGTCTTAACGTAGTCGCCCTGACCGATGAGCTGTGCTTCAACGGTGATGCCGAAGTCTTCCATGAACTTATCAACAGCTACGCCGTCTTCGTTAAGCCAGGGATCCTTCCAGGTTACGTATACGACCTTGGTGCCTCTGTAATCGTCGGGGTTTACGGAAGGATCGATACCGTCGGTACCGGGTTCCTTGTCGTTCTTGTCTCCGGACTGAGAAGTGCCGCTACCGCTGTCGGTGCTGGCAGTCTCGCCGTTTCCGCTACATCCCACAGCAAGGCTTGCAACCATAACGATGGCAAGAACAAGTGTGATCAGTCGGATCAGTGTTTTTGACATTTTTAATTCCACCTTTTAATTATTTTTTAACAGACATCCGTCTGCAAAGTGAACTGATCTTCGGGCTGTCGGGTCTCAGGCGCCGACAGCCCTTTAAGGTTTTTAGCCTGTGATACC
>CAZRHF010000007.1:10027-40375 GCA_964599835.1 uncultured Eubacteriales bacterium
CCTACGCGGTCGATACTTTCGATAAACCAGCGCTGAAGTATCATATAGAATATGAGCATCGGCAGGATGAAGAGGAAGCAGGCCGCCATAAGTATGGACTGTGTTTCAACGTTTCTGGAGTAGAAGCCCTGACCTGCGAGGGTCATATTGATTCGCTCCAGGTGAACCGACAGCGGATAGTTTCCTTTTACGTATACCGAAGCCAGTACCGTGTCGTTCCAGTGCCAGATTATCGAGAAAACGATAACCGTGATGAAAACGACGCCGGAGGAAGGAACTGCGATGGAGAGGAAGGTACGGATAGGACCTGCACCGTCGACCCAGGCAGCTTCTTCAAGCTCGTAAGGCAGTCCTTTGAAGAACTGGATGTAGATGTAAATAAGTATTCCCGAACGGAGACCCATAGCGAAGAGGGAGGGCAGGTAGAATGCCAGGGGCGAACCGATGAGGTTGGGGCGCAGGTCGATTCCCGTAATGGAATCGAAGAGACCCAGAATTCCGAAGAAGTCCATCTTTGAGTAGTTGGCCATTCGCGGAATTATTATCATTGTTTCGGGAATAAGGATGGTGAGGAAGAGACCTGCCATAAGAAGACCCTTGAACTTGAACTTGAAACGTGCAAGACCGTAGGCGGTGATGGCGCAGGTAACGACCTCAATAAGTGCGGCAACGATCTCAAGAACGAAGGTGTTTTTAAGACCTTCCCAGAGACGCATCGAGTAGATAGCTTTGCCGTAGCTGAACGCAGGGTTTATCGAAGTCGGGATCCAGACGGTAGCGGCGGTATAGTATGACTGCTTATCGCGGAGGGAGGTCATTATCATATAGAAAAGAGGATAGATAATGATGTATCCGATGGCGAGAAGGATCAGTATACGGAAGAGATAGGATACGATGCTTACCGTCTTGTTCGTAAGACGCTTGGTCTTTCTGGCATCGAGAGGCGATTTAGCTAACAGTTTATTAATGAAATCCATAACTAAACCTCCTTACTGCCAGCGCTTCAATAAGAAGCGGTTGTAGGCGAGTAGTATGAGTCCCATAACGGCTCCGATAACCACGAAGTAGATCCAGAGCATTGTAGAAGACTCGTCGAAAATACCGGTATCCATCATCTTGTAGGCGTTGGCAACAACGGTATTATTCTCGCTGGTGAAGAGGTCAACCATAGTAAATACGCTTACCAGTAGGGTTACACTACCCAGCATGGGGAAGGTGATAAACCAGAATTCCTCCCACTTTGTGGCACCTTCAACCTTGGAAGCCTCGTAAAGGGAACGGGGGATCGACTGAAGTCCGGCGATGAAGAGAACGGTCTGAATTCCGCAGCTCCAGAGGAGGTCGAAGATGTTGTTGATTATCATCTTAACGTATTTAGCAACCTGATCGGGCATATCCAGCCAGCCTACAACGTCCTCTATTGAGAACATCGAGTCGGTAATACCGAGGGAAACGCCTGCCGAGGTGAGCTCTTCACTGGTGGTCATAAACATAAGGTCTACGACAACACCCGTTGCGATGATGACCGGAACGAAGTAGAGGGCTCTGAAGAAGAGACGGCCTCTGAACTTCTGATTTAAGAGAAGGGCAAGCACGAGGGAGACAAGCAGGATTATGGGCAGAGAGTAGAGGATCGAGGTAAGTGCCGCGGAAACCCAGTCGCCGTAGCTTGCGTGTACGTTTAAGTAGTAGTTGTAGTTGTAAAATCCCGTAAATTTGGTGATAACGCCGTCCTTGGAAAGGGTAACGTCGCAGAAAGAGAACCAAATCGACTGAATAAGGGGCCAGGCGAAGAAGAGAATGAAGCCGATTATCCAGGGAGTGGTGAACATAAGTCCGTAACGGGACTTTAGGGATTCGATGCTTTTGTACTTCTTTTTCTTGGAGGGCTTGAAGGCCGGAGGAGGTGCATTAGCGGCACGGGCGGCAACTGCAAAGCCCTCGAATACCTCTTCTTCGGAGGTAGCGTCGGCAGAGACCGCTGCAGAGGCGGTTTCCTCTGCGGCGAGCTCGCTCTCAGCTGCGGGAGAAGTATTTTCATTTATGATCTTGTTTTCGTCACTCATTATTTACTCCTCCTTTACTTTAATATGAAGCTTTCGGCCTCTACGGTGTCTCCCGAAGGAGCGGTGAGGTCGGCCTCGGTGTAGTTTACGTATACCTTTGTACCGTTCGAGAAGACGGTCTCGCGAAGTCCGTTTGCAAGTACGGTATGGGAGGTGATCTCCTCTCCGTCAACGGCCTCGTAGTAGTCCTTGAGGGTAGCGTAGGTATCCTTAATGTTATCCTTTATCGAGGAGTATTCGCTTCCGAAGAAGTAGTAGCCCTGATAATTGATAAAGTCGTTGTCGTAGGTGTTGATGACGGTGTAGTGGAGACCACTGCCCGACTCAACCATCTTAAGCAGATGTGTATCAGCGTTGGCGGCCATATTGATGCTGGTGCCGGTTAAGGGGATATATCCCTTGAATACCATCTGATAGAAGGGTACGTCGTAGGAGAAAATAAGCTCCTTGGACGAATTGCTGGGAGTATCGAATACGATATCCGAAGCAAGTGCGGCGTAAGCGTTGGCGGCATAGCCTGCAACCTTATAGTCGGCCTCGTGGAAGAGGTGAGCTATCTCGTTTACGTCCTGAGCCATATTTCCGCGGCCGTAGTACCTGCTGTCTCCGGTGGAATAGTCGGAATAGGCCATATAGGTGAGGGTTTCGAGAGAAACGCCGGGAACCTCCCACTTGTTAACGGCCTTCAGAACCTTCTTGGCACCGTCCATAAGCTTTTCGCGGGTAAGGAGATTATAGGCCCTGTCGCTGTAGTAACCGCGGGTTGCGGCGTCGAAGTCGTAAACGGTGGCGATCTTCTCAACGGCGTTATATGCAACGTCGAAGAAGGTGGAGTAGCCTGCAGAATCGCCCTTCAGCTTAACGATATCGAAATCGTAGTAGAGGTCGATACCGTTTTCACCGCAGTAGGTCGAAAGGTTTGCAAGATCCTTCTTGGAACCGAAGTTCTTATGGAACTTAAGGCCGCCCGCGTAGCTTCCCATATCGATACCCGTGGAGCCGAAGCCGAGGAGCTTAGCGCTGAGCTTGGTGTCGGTGTTTGCAGAGATATCGGAAAGGATGGTCTGAGCTTCCTTGAAGGTAGTAGCTGCGGTAAGGTTCTTATAAGGAACTCCGAGGAAGGATTCGCTTACCATAACGCCGCCTATGAAGGTAACGTTAAGGGGAGAATCAGCCTGCTTTTCAGCGATGGCGCCGTTCTTCTTAAGATAGTTCTTATAGGCCTCGGCCATTCCCGTGTAATTGGCCTTATCGCCCTGAAGGGGATAGAAGCCCATAACGAAGGTCTCGGGATTGAGGTAGTTTGCAAAAACGGCTTCACGAACGGTGGCGTTGTTCATACGCTCGGTACGGTTTTCGGTATAGCCGCGAATCTGATATGTAGCGAATACCGAAGAGTACTTCATTGCGGCGTAGCCGACCTTAGCACCGATGTAGCTGGCGCCCTGGCCCTGCTCAATGATAGCGCAGGTGGCGATGTTGCCGACCTTAGCTCCGAAAACGGGAATCTTGATGTCCTCGGTCTCGGTCTCCTCGTTTTCCTTAAGCATTACGTAGTCTCTGCCGAAAACGGGGGCGGAATAGGTAACGCCCTGTGCAAGGGTCTCAGGCTCGATGATGGCACCGGAGCCGGAGGGATGGAAGAGATAGGAGTCTTCGCTGTCGTTCTGAACCGAGCACCAGAAGGGAGCTATACGGACCGAAACGGCCTTATAACGGGAGCCTTCCTGGATCTCAGCGGGGTTGAAGGAGACGGCAACGCTGTCCTCGCGGAGGGTAAAGGAAACGGGGATCATTATTTCGTAATAGTCGAAATAATACTCGAAACGAACGCCGTTTTCAATGTTGGTAGCGCAAACGCGACCGTTCTTGTTGGCGTCGATGTAGGAAGTGGTTTCGGCGCGCTGGTTGTTTTCGCTGTCGAGGTACTCAACGACCAGAGCCGATGCGGGTTCGGGCATTCGGGGAAGGGGCATTCCGGTAACGGGGTCCACTGCCTCGATGTCCTCTCCGCCGCCAGCGGTAAAGCTCCAGCTTTCGCCGGTAGCGTTATCCACAAGCTGAATTATCTTATCCTGGAAGGCCTTACCCTCAAGGGTATTGGTGGCCTCGTCGTAAAGAAGGGTGTACTTGTCGTTTTTGGCAAGTGTCCAGTTTTCGGGGGAACAAGATTCTTTTTCGGTATCAAAGGCCTTGGTGACCTTTTCCTGACCCATGGTACAGCCCGAAAGACTTACGAGGCTGAGTGCCGTGAGCAGGCAGAGAATTAATGCAATTACTCTTTTCATCTTATCCCTCCTACATTAATAGTTCTGTGAACAGAGTCACAAAGAATCCGCCCAGCTGCTGGAGAAGGATTCCTACAAGAATGATGAGGAATACTATGGCAGCCATACCGAGAATGCTGAGTAACGAGGTTCCGATGAACTTGCCCATGGTGTAGTCGTGGATGCGGAGCATGCCGACGATAAGAATGAGGCCGGTGTAAAGTAACGAAACGGTAGACAGAATTCCGAGGAAGCTTCCTTCTTCGGGAAGGAGAACGTTAGAAAGGGGGATCCAAATGAGACGTTCAACGATGATGGGAACCAGCGAGTAGCAGGTTACCACGAAGATCTCTTTAACCTTACCCTTACCGCTGGCAAGAGAGGTTACGAGCCAGTTGGCGATTACCCAAAGGGCAATTAGACCGAAGCTCTGTACGAATACCCAAAGGGAGTTGAATGCGCCGGGATCGTAGGCGGTGAAGAGGAAGCCACCCCACAGAACCTTGATAACAGCGGTTACGTAGTAGAGGGTGAGGATAACGAGGGCTACTCTGAAGGAGCCGCGCTTCTTATCCTTGATCTCTTCGAAGCCGAGACCGGGGTGAATGATGGTCTTGAACATAAGCTTGACCTCACCGTCACCCGAAACCTCAACCGTCTTCCTGCGACGCTTGTGGAGGATCACAAGAACTATCACAACGGCGGCAATGAGGATAACTCCGGTGAAGAGCCATACGAAGTTGTCGGCCAGGATCTCCTGACGCTCATACTTATAGGCAAGAGCGTAGGTCTCACGGTCGAAGCCGTCAAGGGCTACCTCCATAGCCTCCTCGTACTTCTCCTCGGCAAGATATGCACGGGCAAGTCCGGTGTAGGCTACCTGAAGGTTTTTATCAAGCTTCAGTACCTCTTCCCAGCCCTCGCGGGACTCAACGTAGTCGCCGTCGATGGTCATTCTGGTGAGAGAGAGTACCATTTCGCCGTATTCGGTGGGGGTGAAGACGGTAAGGGTGTTGTTGAGCTGGTCAACAACAAGTACGTCCTGACCCTTGAGGGTGATGGCAGATGCCTTATAGAAGGTTCCTTCCTGGGTACCTGCGTTCATTCCGCCTCCGAATGCGGTAAGCATACGGCACTCGGCGTCGTAAACGAATACGCGTCCGTAGTTAACGTCGAGGGCGTACATAAACTCGTTATCGTCGACGGCAAGACCCGTAATAATGTTTTTGAAGCCGCCGCCCGCGTTCCAATAGGTGTAGTTTACCGAGTCGTCGGCAAAGTTAACGCTGTCGGAGTCGAGGATATTGTTACCGGCACCGGGATTAAGCTTTTTGAGCTGTCCCTGGTTGGCGGCGTCGGTAGCGGTATAGATAAAGTCTTTGTTATCGATAACGATATCGGTAAAGGTGTAAGGGAGTGCGCGCTTGTCGCCTGCCTTCTTCTCGTTGTTGGGGAACATACGGTTAAGAAGTGCGTCGAGGGCGCCGAGGATACCGTTGGTAACGGTGTTTGCTCCGTAGAAGCCGATAAAGGTCTTGTCGGGAGCGTAGAGAAGTGCGCCGTAGTAGGAGCCTTCGCTGAGGATGTAGATGTAGCCTCTCGAGTCGGCAACTACCTTAACGGGGATGAACTCAAAATCGGAAGGAATGAGACTTCCGTTCTTCTCGTCGGGCTTAGGAAGCACGAAGGTGTCGAGAAGGTTTCCGTCAAGATCGGTGTGGAGTACCCTCTTGCCTAAGGTATCGCAGATGTAGAGGGTCTTATCGGTGTGAACGTAGATGTTCTTTGCACCGGTAAAGGTGTAGGTCTCTTCGGCGGTAGCGCCCTTTACGGTGTCGATAGCGCCGAGGTATTTATAATTGGAGTCGAGCTTGATTACGCGAGCAAGGGCTCCGCCTTCCTTACCGTAGTCGAGAAGGTAAACGTTGCCGTCAACGTCGGTGCAGACGTCGATAAGCTCGGTAATTGCGAAGTCTTCAACTCCTTCGCCTATTTCAGAAGTGGTGTACACATCTTTAGTTTCGAACATGGGACGGTTGTAGACCATCTTACGGCCCGAACCGGTAATATTGTCCCAATAGGTATAACTCTCATACGACACGTACTGTGATGAATCGGCGAATGCGGTGAGCATTGTTCCTGCGACGATGATCACGGCAAAAATAACTGCCGCGATGCGTCGAAGCATCTTTTTAGTCATACATTACATCTCCTTGCCGTATAAAGTTATTCTTTGATACCCGCACTGGTCATAGCTTCCATAACGTTACTCTGGGAGATCATATAAACCAGGATGGGCGGGATCATCATAATTACCGTCATTGCCATCGCACTACCTGCTCGGGCAGTACCGCCGGCGACGATCTGAGGTGTGATCATGGGGAGGGTCTTGAGCTGTTCGGTGAAGATCATATTGGAGGGACTTACGTTCCAGATGTCTCTGAATCCGAAGAGCATAAGGGTCAGCCACATAGGCTTAACGGTAGGCATTACGATATGCCAGAAGACCTTCCAGTAGCCTGCACCGTCGATCTTGGCGGCCTCAAGAAGTGCATCGGGTACGTAGCCCTCGATGTACTGCTTCATAAGGAATACACCCATGGTAGATGCCAGGTGGGGCAGTATGTAGATCCAATAGGTGTCGATCATGTGAAGCTTGGAGTAGATGAGGTAGCAGGGGATCGAAAGGGTGTAGGAGTTGAACATAAGGGCCATCTGAATACACCAGAAGAGGGCCTTCTTTCCCTTAAAGCGTCCCTTCGAAAGAACGAAAGCGGCCATCGAAGAGGTGATGATATAAAGGAAGGTGGTGATAACGCTTATGAACAGGCTGTTAGCGATATATCTGGTAAGGGGGACCTGCAGATTGGAGAGCAGGTCGGGAAGGGCCAGATAGTTAGAGATGGTGGGTCTCTGAACGAAGAAGCGCGGAGGGAAGATGAGCAGCTCGTCGATAGGCTTGAAGGAAGTAACTACCGAGTAGATGAGCGGCAGCATCGAGAAAAGTCCGGCTGCAATGAGGAAGATACAATAGAAGAAGTTACCTGCCTTTGAACGGGTAAAACGGCGAGCAAAGGTGCTTTTCTTCTTAAAAAGGTTGAATTGCGGCATTTTAAGTTTCATTTAGCACCCCTACTTTCCTATAAGTGACAGGACTTTACCTATCAGCATACGGGTTCCGGCCATCATTATGAAGAGGATAACGGCTATTGCCGAGGCGTATCCGTATTCAAATCGTACCGTCGCCATATCGGTCATGTGCGAAACTATCGTATCGACCGCGTACTGCGTTGAGGGGAAACCTGCAAGTTCGATAGCAATGGAGCTGACAGAGAAGCTCGATTGGATCTGCATAACGGCAGAGAAGAGGAGCATGTGCTGCATTGCCGGAAGTGTGATATAACGGAGCTCCTGCCAACGGCTGCGGATACCGTCGATAGCACCGGCCTCGTAAAGGTCGGCCGAGACGTTTTGCAGACCCGAAATGTTAGACAGGAAGGAAACGCCCATACTCTGCCACAACTGAACCATTATGATAATGGGCATCAGGTAGGAGGGCGTCTTGAGCCAGGTTATCGGCTCGGTTATGACTCCTAAAGAAAGGAGCATACTGTTGAGGTAGCCATAGGCGTCGCCCGAGAAGAGGACCTTCCATATAAACATAGCACCTCCGACAAGAGACGGAGAGTAGAACATGAAGGAAAGGATGGTTCTGACTCCGGGGGAGAATTCGTTTACGAACCAGGCGAGGACGAAGGCAAGCAGGAAGCCTGCAGGTCCGGCGATGATAGCGAAAACGAGGGTGTTTTTAACGACCGTTCCGAATACCTCGTCGCCTGTAAACATACGCTGATAGTTGTCGATTCCCGAAAACTTTGGCATAGAAAGCAGGTCGTAGGAGGTAAAGCTTAGGCCGATGGATGAAAAGATCGGAATAATAGTGAACAGTGCAAAGAAGATCATAAAGGGAGCAAGCATCACAAGAAGGGGAAATTGCTCTTTAAATGATCCCATTTTGCGCGTTTTAAGCACGTTGGATTTGCTCATTTTTTAACCCCTCCTTATGAATATTCTTCGATCTTGCGTTTGATTTCTTTGTCTGCGACCAGTGACCACTCGTTGATGGCGTCCTTAGCGTTGGTACCGTCGTTGAGTACCGACCAGAATGCCTGATCGATGGCACGGGTCATATAATAGCTTCCGGGAACCTCGGGAACTTCGCAAACCTTGGACCACTGCTCTTCAAGAACAGTGAGGTCGTCGGGATCCCATGCGAGGTTGTGGAAAGCGTCCTTGTTTGCGGTTGCTACACGGCCGAGAAGTCCGATGATGGATTCAACGTTGCTGGAGTAGCGGGCCTGAGTCTCTGCAGAAGTCCACCACTTGAGGAAGCTCCAGGCGGCGTCCTTATTAGAGGTACGCTTGATGATTCCTGCGCCCGAACCGCCGCCGGCGATGGTGCGGTTGATGTGAGCCTCGTCCTTACAGCCTTCGATCTCACATTCAGGATCGTGGGTTCCGGGGACGAGAGCAACTGCCCAACGTCCGTCGATCTCGGGAGCTGCAGAGTAGATGGTCATGTAGGTTGAGTAAGCGGCGATACCGAGGGGCATCGAACCGTTACGTAAGCGGTTGTAGAAGTCGGCTTCCTTCTGATAGCCGTAGTCGGTGTAGATCTCTGTCCACTCTTCGAATACCTGAATACCTCTTACCGTGTCGATAGCAGTCTTGGTGCGGGTGGAGTCGTAAAGCTCCTCGCCGTTCTGCATCATCATAGTGGGATAGAGGTGGAGGTTTCCGATACCTGCGTTAACGGTGGTAGCGGTGGTGATCTGTGTGTAGGGAACGTAAACGTTCATATTGTAGCGCTGAATAATGGTAGCGCAGTAGAGGAATTCCTCCCAGGTGTTGGGCATCTCAAGCTCAAGCTGCTCGAACACGTCGGTACGGTAGAACATACAGTAGAAGGACTGTGTATCGGGGAGGGCGTAGAGGTGAGAGTCACCCTTGGAGTCGGTGTACCAGTAGGGGGTGTCGGCTCCGGGCATAAAGTTGCTTGCCAGAACGTCCTTATAATCGTCGAACTCGGTGAGATCGAGAAGTGCGCCACGCATACCGTAGTTGACCGGGTCGGTTCTGGAGAGGTGGAGCTGAACGTCGGGGAAGTTGTTTGCAAGAAGTCCGTTGATAATGGAGGCCGAAACGATCTGAAGGTTAACATTTACAGGCTTTCCGTCAACGTAGTATTCCTCGTTGGTGGAGAAGGAATCCTTAATAAGAGAGTTAAGTGCCATTGTCTGGTCACGACCCCAGTTAACCCACATCTTGAGGGTTACGGAATCGCTTCCGTCGTCGGCATAGAGACTATAGTCGTTAACGAAGGAGGAGTAGAGACGGCAGGTCTCGAACCAGAGTCCTTCAAAGAAGTTGGAGTTTTTCCAACCGAATTTCTGTCCTGCGTAGGCAAATCTGAGCTCGTCAAGATTTACGGGAAGCTTCTTCATTTCAGAAAGCCAGGAAGAAAGGGTGGTATAGTTGGTGTAGTAGTCCCCTACATATATATGAGATATGTAGCGTCCCTTAAGCATCTGATTTATAACGCGGTCCATATTGTTCATGGCGGCGATATACTGGCTTCCGCGGGCTCCGGTAAGGTTCTGAATATCCTTAACGAGGGCCTTGAGGTCCTTGGATGCCTGCTTTAACACGGGCTCGAACTCGGGGATCTGGCTGAAGAGCTCGTAGTCGCGGTTGATGTCGGGGTTTTCGCTGGTGACCATAACGATCTGGAGATAGAGGTCTCCGAGAGCTTCGGTTATATCGAAGAGACGTGCGTAGTATTCGGCAAGCTCGCCAAGAGTAACCTCGAGAGATACGGTGTGCTCGCCTTCGTCAAGCCATATATAATAAGGAGCTTCTTCCTCGTCGGCGAAGGTGTAGGTCTGCCAGCCGGTACCGTAAGCGAAGCGAACCTCTTTTGCCTCGGCAAAAGGAGTTTCTCCGTCGATCTTGAGCCAGCGCCAGCTCTCGCCGTTAACAACGTCGCTCTGCTTATAGCGGGCACCGAACTGATAATATCCGGCCTTTTCTACGGTAAAGCTCCAGGTGAGCTCCTGACCGGGGGTCTGCCAGGTGGTACCGCCGATGTTGTTGATGAGGGTGAGATATGGGTCAACGGGAGTCATATCAAGGCTTCCGTTGGTAGACTTGGGAACGAGGGAATTGTCGTTCTTTCCGACGGCGTCTTCGCCCTGAATAACTATAACGAGATCGTCGTTTTTATCGGTTATTTCGGTAAGCTTGGATGCGTCGAAGTAGTCGGCGTAGCTGCCTGCCTTTTCGGGGGCAACAAAGCCGAGGTCTTTGATAACGAGATTGTGGCTGTTTCCGATAAGGGTGATCTTATGGGTACCCTTCTCGAGATAGAAACGGTAAGGCTCTACAGCAACGCCGGTGTCGTCGCAGGCGCGACGATATACGAAATCACCGGTGAGCATCTGCTCGGGAGCAAGCTCGTTGCCCTTTGCGTCGCTGCGGAAGGCGGTAGATCTTACGTCGTCTTCTGCTATTTCGGCACCTTCGACAGGAACGTTGACCCAATCACGGGTATATTCAACGTTCTCGGCCCCCTCAAAGGGAACGACTCCGTCAATGGCGATACCAACCTCGGGGTTAACGCCCGTCTCGGGAGGCAGGAAGGTCATAGCGAAGTTATAGAGGCCGGTTTTGGGAATCTCGATAGTATATTCTACCTTGCCCTTACCGCTTTCCCAGACGAGAACGTCCTTGGCGGTGACTTCTTTTTCGGAACGGGTAGCTTTGAAGTCGGTAACGGCTTCCGCTTTGCTTTCCTCATCGGCAACGCCCTGCGCACCGCTTACGGTAACCTCGTCACCCTCAGTGGCGTAGGCTACGTCTTTATATGTAGCGGTGTAATCGCGATAGTCGACAAGTCCGCTGTCGTTTCCGGAGGTGATAAGCTCTCCGGGACCGGCAGGTGTGAGCTCGTCGCCTGTCTCTGCGAAAACAGAGAAGGGAGCCGACGCTGCCAGTACCGCTATAGCGGCCGAAACGGCAATTAGTCGTAAAAATCTGTTGCGCATTTGCTGTACTCCTTACTGATTATTAGGATCGACCTTCGAGAAATTACTTTCTGTCGGGGTAGGTACGCCATACGGTCTCATCGGTCCATATCTTGCCCTGTCCGGGGATCTGATAGAGACGGAAGTAATCGATGAAGTAGTTTGCGGGGAGCATTTCGAGGTTGTCGTCGATGGCACCAACGGTGTAGGAACCTGCGTCTGCTGCCGCACGGGAAGTGATGTGGTTGTTGAAGATGATATATTCGGGATCCTGGAAGCCTCTCATGTGAGCGCCGTCGGTAGAGGTAACGATGTCGTATTCGGTGATGAATTCGCCGTCAACGTACATTCTCATAACCTCAGGAGTCCACTCCCAGCCGTAGGTGTGATATTCGTAGTTAATGGTTTCGGGGTTGTCGCAGGTCCAGATGTTTCTTCCCTTTGTCCAACCGGTATGGGTAACGGGATTTCCGTCGGAATCGTACTTGTTGTGGAGTTCGCCGTAGTTATAGTAGTTTTTGTCATACCATTTATGTATAGTGGAAATAACGTTTCCTTCAGGGCTTCCGAAAACTTCGAAAACGTCGATCTCAACGAAGTAGTCAAGGCACTTACGCTCGCCGACACCTGTAGAGGACTGAGTCCAGAAGGAGGGCCATGCACCCTTGAAGAAGGGCATTCTTGCGCGGATCTCGGCATAGCCGTAGGTAAACATCATATTCCACTGGGTAACGACCGATACGGGCATCTTGAAGCGTGCGCCCTCGTTCTCGGGATCGAAGCAACGGATTCCGCGGAGCTTTAAGCGGCCGTCCTCAACGTTGGTGATCTCGCGGTCGTAGGAGATAGGAGCGTCAACGTAGGCAGACATCTTAGCATTGAAAGCCCACTTGGTGAAGTCAACGTCCTGACCTTCGAACTCGTCACCCCAGACGTACTCGTAACCCTCAAGGAAGGTGGTGGTGGAGAAATCGGTGGTTAGCTTGAAGGTGTAGGCCTGCTCCTTCTGGGGCTTAAGCTGCATGAACTTACCCACAGCCATATCAACGGTGATGTCGTGTCCGCCGTCGAAAACGAGCTTATTACCCTTAAGGCTTACCTCAAGCTCTGCCTCAGCAAGGTCTTTGTTGCTGTCAGCGCGCTTGGTCTTGCCGATAAGTATCTCCTTATCCTTCTGAGCAGTGTTATCGGTTACGATCTGAAGAGTAAGATCAAGGTTGGTTTTATAATATTCCTGAAGGGCGGTTGCCGTCTTCTTTGCCTGGGTGTTTCCGGCAGGAACAACGATAACGTAGCCTTCGGGGCCTGCCCACTTGACTTCTTCGTGGTCGAATTCGTGATCGGTGTCGACCAGCTTCTCGGCTTCAGCAGGCTGCTCATAGGGTTCGCGGTGAGAGCCGGTGTCTTCGGAAGAAGAAGGAGCAACGCTCGATTCGCCGTTTCCGCCGCAGGCAATAAGGCCAACACAGAGCAGTGCAACAAGAGCAAGACAGGTCAGTCTTTTGAACAATTTCATACTCATACCTCCAAAATAAGCACAAAAGCCTATAATAGTACATTCTGCTCATATATTATACAACAACTTTACAATTAAATAAATAGACAATCCTGCTTTTAATACGGACGATTCTGCTTTAATTTTTTAACAACTTCCATCCAAAAAGATACCCTGAATGGTCAAATTATATCAAAATATTGGGGTACTTATGGGCAATATGTTGTATTAATAGTCGATTTTATTCACAATAAGTTGTTTTTTCTGTGTTTTTTGAAAATTCTAAAATCCGTATCCGAAGGCGAATTTTAGAGAAAAATCCTGCATCCGGGGGTTGGATTTTACGAAAAGTGCATTTTGGTTTATGTTTTTTGTGCAACCTGCACAAAAACAGGCGTTTTGTTCATAATTCAGGGTATAGGGACAAGGGCCCGGGGCCCAGGGTCAAGGGAAGGTGTCTGCGACGCATTTATATAAACGCCTCATCCACCAAGCGACCTTAAGGTCGCAATTAAATCCGTTTCCCATGGGAAACGAATGAAATCCCTGTTGGGATGAAATCACTGCGTGATGAAATCCGCTGCGGCGGATGAAACGGATTTGATTTCATTTTATGCGTAGCATAAGATTTCATTAAATACCCCAAGGGAAGGCTCACTGGCGGGGTAATACGGCTTTATTCGTTTGTTGTAGGGGAGGGTAAATATTTAGGCGCGAGGAAAGAGGTTTTTTGTTTTACGCTATCTACATTACGCGTAATGGGTGTCGGGCCCCTCGACCGTGGCGAAGGCACACCTTAATGTTGCCGCTGGCAACACATCATTCATCATTCGGCGTCTGCCGAACATCATGTGCGAAGTACACATCATTGCGGCGTAGCCGCTTGGGCCCCTTTCCCTGAATAAAAAATCCCGACCTTGCGGTCGGGAATTTTTTATTTATACTTTTGACTTCTTACCTTTTTTAACAAAGATAATAACTACGGTGGCGATAGCGCCGAGAAGGATAACTCCGCCAACGATGGCGAGGATGATGATAAGGGTGTTGTTTCCGCCGTTATCGGGTTCGGTAAGAACCTGATCGGGGTTGAAGCCTATGATATCCTTGCCGAGCTCGCCGTCCTTACCGGTGGGGGTAACCTCAACGTCGTCGAAGAAGAGGCTGAGGCTCTTATCGGCCTTGAAGAGGAGGAAGGGAGCGTTAGCGGTGAAGGTCACCTTATACTGCTTCCACTCGCCGGTCTCAAGTCCGGTGAACTCAATGAGGGTCTGGGTTCCTACGATGTCGGAATCGTACTGACCGTGGTTGGCGTGAAGCATTTCAACCTTACCGGTTGCGCCGTCCATATCGGTTGCCATCCAGAAGGTCATCTCGTATTCCTTACCAACCTCCAGCATATTGTCGTAGGAGAGGAGGAATACGCCGTCGTTCTCGCCGTCACCCTTAATATGAGCGGAGCGGAGACCGCCGTGAATGAAGCGGGGGTTGTAGCCCGAAACGCCCGGCTTATAAAGCTCGGCTCCGGGTCCGAAGTCGTAGGCTTCGTCGATCTTGGTATCAAAGCCCTGTGTAAAGCCTAAGGGGATCCACTTAGCGTATACGAAGCAATCGAAATAGGGGAAGGTGTCGAACTCTGCGGGAAGGATGCATTCCTCAAAGAAGTACCAGCCGCCGAACTCGTAGCCGTAGCGGGAGGTGGTGGGAAGTTCGGGAACCTTATCCCAACCGCCGATACCGTAGATAGGATCGACAGGTTCGCCTTCTCCTGTTACAAAAGCGATGGAGTTCTTGGAGGGCTCGCGGGTGGAGGAATACTGTGCAGCGTTCTTGAAGCAACGCAATACGGGTGTTCCGCCTTCAACGATCATCCAGATGTTGTTATAGTCGAGACCGGGCATATATTCCTTAGCAGTTGCGCCCTTCATAAACATAGTATTGAGGGACTTAACGCCCGAAACATTGACCACACCGTCGTGATAGTAGTTGGTAGCAACGATGTATGCCGCACCGTTGTTAGAGGATATCTTGTTGCGGTCGAGAGAACTGCTGTAGGAGTTGGAGATGGTGCTGACGTGGGTACCACTGTTCCAGATGTTACCGATCATAGTACCGTGGTGGTCGACGGCGGTAATTTCGCCCGTGAAGTAGCAGTTGTCGATGTTGTATGCTATGGGAGAACCGCAGACGATACCTCCGACGAAGTGGCCTTCGAGGTAAACGGAGTCGTTGGCGAAGCACTGGCTTACGACGGGATAAGCATCGCCGCCGCCTGCATAGTAGCCGATGATGGACGCAACATAGGTTTCGGTAACACTTCCGCCTACGTTATTAACAAGGTGGGATTTGGTAAGACCAACCTTTTCGATCACAGCGCCGCCTCCGACGTTGGGGAAGAGGGCCATAACGCGGGTGGAGCCTTCGAAGTAAAGACCGGAAACAACGTGTCCGTTACCGTCGAAGTGACCTGCGAAGCGTGCCGAGGTGGTGGTCCAGGGACGTGCGTTGGCGGTCCAGCTGTTGTAAGAGGTGTCGTTCATCTTAAGATCTGCAGTAAGCTTGTAGAAGTAACCTCTGGTAGCGCCCTCACCGAGAGAAACGAGGTATGCCATCTGCTCGGGGGTCTCGATAAGGTAGGGATCGGTCTCCGTACCGGTACCGCCTGCAAACTTAGTTGCCATCTTGCCCGACCAGACGCGGCCCTTTTCGCCCTCGTCGTAGAGGTTGAACTGAGGCTCGCCCTTGATAACTGCGGGATGGGGGGTCTTTCCTGCCTTAACGGTCCAGACCTTATCCCAGTCAAAGTCTGCCATATTCTTCTTGGCAGCCGCACCGGTCATCTGCTCCTCGGTAAGTACTGTAACGCCGGTTGCGGCAGCGGTACCGTAGAGATAGAAGCAGAGGGAGGGGGTGTAACCGGGACGGTAGGGAGATGCTTCGAAGGTGTAGCACTCGATAACCTCCTGATCGGTGTACCAGATGTCGCCTACGAGACCGTTCTGACGGCCTGCATCAGCGGCAGTTGCCTCTAAGGTGCCGGTGAAGTAGCTGTAGTAGAGACTAAGCTTCTTATATCCGCCGCCGACAAGGCCGCCCGTGGTCTGACCCTTGATGGTGACCGAGGTATCAGCCGAGCAGGACATTACGGTGACGTCATTGGAGCCGGAAGCGATGTAGCCGACGATAGCTGCGACATAGCCCTTACCGGAAATATAAGAGTTGCGGATATGAACGTTCTTGATCTCTGCCGCACCCTTAACCACGGGGAAGAGGCCTGTAGCAACGGGGGTAAATGCGCCGTCGTTGTTATATTTTAAGGGGGTCTCGTTCATATAGAGACCGTAGATGAAGTGACCGTCTCCGTCGAAGGTTCCCTGGAAGGCGGTGCCGCTTGCGGTTACCGAGTACCAGGTCTGGGGATTAAGAACCTTCCAGTTTTTCTTGGTAGTATCGTTGATGTAGAGGTCGTTTGCCAGCTTATAGTGCTTACCTGCGGTGTTATCGGAGGTAACGAGGTAGCGGAGCTGAGCTACGGTCTTGATGATGTAGGGGTTGCGGATGGTACCGGCGCCGCCTGCGAAGTTTGCGGCTTCCTCAGCGTCAACGGTAGCCTTTCCGTCATAATCCTCAAACACCAGCAGTCTGGGGGTGGTATCGAATACGGTTGCCCAGGTGTTTTCGAAGTCAAGAGCACTCATATTGGTCTTGGCGTCGGTGTCGGTGATCTGAAGACTTGTCAGGGTGGTGAAGCTTTCGAAGCCGCTTGCCGCACCGCTGTTGGTGTAGATGTTTTCGTAAACGTAGTCGGTTCCTTCGAGAGCCTCTTCGCCGCCTTCGGTAATAAGCCAGGAGGCAGTGTTCTTATTTAAGCCGCTGTAGGGGCGGAAGTTATAGGAGTAGCTGTTCTTGATAACGTACTTGGAGGCCCAGGCGGTACCTACAAGTCCGTTAAGACGTCCGCCGTCCCAGCCTGCAAGATTTGCCTTGGAATAGCAGGTGTCGATAGTGAGGAGAGAGGCTGCTCTGGAGTTGGGAGCAGCGTAGCCGATGATACCTGCGGCGCCGCCGTAGGGCTGACTGTGGGTTGCGCTTGTAGCGGTAAACTTAACGCTTACGGTGTCGTCTGCGAAGCACTGACGAATGGTCTTGGAGGCCTCGGTCTGGTCTGTGTCGCGTCCTGCGATACCGCCTGCATAAAGGGTAGCGCGTACCTGAGCGTAGCGAACGCCTACGTTCTCGATGGTTCCCTGCTTAAAGACAGGAACAAGACCCGAAGCGGTTCCGCTGTGATCTTCGGGATACCAGATACCGTAAACGATGTGACCCTGACCGTCGATGTGGCCGTTAAAGCCAGCGGTGTCGGAAAGCCATACGTTATTGTTGGCGTTGGACTTCCAGTCAGCGGCGGTAACGTCGTTGAGGTAGATATCATTGGTTATTATGAAGTATGCGCCATTAAAGCCGCCGTTAGAGATGGCGAAGGCAAGCTCTGCGCCGTTGGTGATTCTGTAAGGATCGGTCTCGGTACCGCTGCCTGCGATAGCGCGGGCAAGCTTACCTGACCAGATCTCGTTCTCTCCGGTGGAGAAGTCGAGTCCTTCTTCAAATACCTTAAGTACGGGATAGCCGTTTGTTGCATAGAACTTATTGCCGAGGGCAGGCATCTTCGAAGCGTTTGAAAGAACGTCGAGGCCCTGCATCTTGTCGGCAGTAAGGAGGGTCTGATAGTCGTCTCTGCCCGACTTATCCTTGGTGTAGGTTCCGAAATAGCTGGCGGTAAGGTTGGAGCCGTGACCTGTGATGGGAGCAATGGAGTAGGAGCGGTTGATGTTGGTTCCGCCCCAGCCGTCGGCAACGAAGGCACCCGAGAGAGCGGGTTCTGCTACGGTTGCCCACTTAACGAGACGGTCGGGAGCTATAAGAACGTAGCAGTCGGAAACGGTGACCGGCTTAGAGGAAACGCCTACGAAGCCGCCTGCAGAGTAGCCCTTAACGGTTACGTCTGCGCCTACAAAGGATTCGGTGACGTTGACAGATGCACCGCCGTCGTTGTTGGTACCTACAAGTACGCCTACGGAATTTGCTCCGCAGAGGTAGGCCTTATCAACGCCCAGCATCTGGATCTTAACGGCGCCTGTGCTCTTGGAGATGAGACCGGTTCCTGCCCAGCCCCAGCTGCCGGAGGTAACGCCGCTGTTGATATAGAGACCGTAGATGGTATAGGTATCGCCCTCGATGGTACCGTGGAAGTTTCCGCCCTTCCAGGTGCGTGCACGGTAGTTAGGCTTGATAACCTCTCCGGTGGTCCAGTCGATGGCTTCTACTTCATTAAGATAGATATCGCTTGTGAGACGGAAGTATTTTCCGTTGTCGTTTCCTGCGATAGCCCAGGCAAGCTCTGCGCCGTTAGAGATAAGGTAGGGATCCATTGCGGTACCGCTGCCTGCGGGCTTAGTGACGGTCTTGCCGTCCCATACACGGGGATCGTCGGAGGGAACCTCTTCCTCAATGCCTGCGAATACGCAAAGCTCGGGATAGCCTGTGGTTGCGGTAAAGGCGTAGCCTAAGAGGGGCATCTTGTCAGCATTTGTAAGAGCGTCCATACCCTTCATATTCGCAAGGTCAAGGACGGTGTCGACACCGGTCTTGCGCTGGCCTGCGTAAGCGGCCGTAAGGGTGGGCTTACTGGTGTTGTCGTAAAGGGCGGCAACAGCATAGGAGTTGGAGATGCTTCTTGAGCCCCAGGCGTTACCGAGGATACCTGCGACGGTGGTGCTGGTAGTGGAGGAAACGCCGGTTGTGAGAGAGTAGGAGTTGGTGACCTCAATGGTTCCGTATCCGCCTGCAACCATACCTGCGGCGGTGAAGCCCTTGACGGTAACGTCGGCTCCCACGTAGCAGCGGTCGATGGTGGTGGTTCCGGTCTTAGCATTGGCAACAAAGCCGGCGGAAGAATTTGCTCCGCGGATGTAGGCGTTATCAAGACCGAGCTTTTCGAAGGTTACGTTTGCGCCGTGCCAGTTTGCCTTGATAAGACCTGCGCCGTTATCTGCGTAATCTTCGCCTGTAACACCGGCAGAACGGTTGATGTAAAGACCGTAGACGGTGTGACCGTTACCGTTAAGGGTTCCTGCAAAGTCGCTGGGAAGCCAGACACGGGCGGTGTAGTCGGCGTCGGTCACCTCGCCGGTTGCCCAGTTGATCTTAGTGATATCGTTAAGATAGATATCCTTCATCAGCTTGTAGCAGGCGGTAAGGCTGCTGTTTGTAGTAGAGGTGAGTGCGTATGCAAGCTCCTCTGCAGTATATATAAGGTAGGGATCGTCGGTAGTACCGCTTCCCTCGGAGGGAGCGACCTTGGAGCCGTCCCATACCTCGCTGTCCTCTACCGAGAGAGGTGCGAAGATCTTAAGGGTGGGGTATTTGTCGGTGGTGACGAAGTAGTTACCCCAGTCGAGGTCAGGCATATAAACTTCAGCAAGAGCGCCCTTCATCTGATCGGCAGGTACGGTGGGATAATTCTGACCAAAGGCAAGAACGCCATAGGAATTGGTTACGGTGGCGCCGCCGTTGCCGAATACGCGGTTTAAGGAGAAGCTGTTGTCAACCGTTTTACCGCTGCCCCAAATGCCGCTTCCCAGCATACCGGGGAGTTTTCCTGCGGCCTTAACGTTCATACGGGTGGTTAAAGAATAGGAATTCTTTACGTCTACCTTCTTACTGCCGTAAGCAACGAAGGAGCCGACAGCATAACCGGTAAGGGTAACGTTTTCGCCGGTGTAGCAGGAGTCGAAGGTGATACCGACCGAGCCTCTTGCGTTACCGACGAAGGCACCTACCGAGTGAGGTCCGTCGAAATAAACGTTATCAAGACCTAATTTCTTGAAGTTTGCACCTGCATTATACCAATCCTCGCAAACAAGTCCGAGACCGGTTTCATTTGCGTAATTTTCGGTATATTCGGTGGGGTTCATATCATTATAGAGACCGTAGACCACGTGGCCGTTACCGTCGAGGGTACCTCTGAAGGCCTTGGCGGTCCAGGTGTTAACCGTGTAGCCGCTTGCAACCTCGCCGGTCTCCCAGTTGATGGCGTCGATATCGTTAAGATAGATATCCTTCATCAGCTTGATGTATTTATTGTTACCAAAGCCGTAAGCATTGGTGAAGATTCCTGCAAATTCGGCTGCGGTGTAGACCTCAACCGCATTTTCGGCAGAGGAGCCGTCGCCGCCCTTTGAAGGATTAACGACGGTGCCGTCCCAGATGCCCGTTACGGCGGTGTAGAGGGAGGCGGGAACGGGATAGGAGGCGGTTGCCTTCATTCCGGTAATGCCTGCCAGGTTGGCAAGAGCGCCGTAGCCTGTAGCCTGCTCGTCGGAGACCTGAATCGATTCGCGCTCACCGTCGACGTTCTTTGCACCGATAGTATATACGTTGGCATAGGTATCGGGGAAGTTGTTTCCGGTAGCAACACCTATAGACAGGGTGTTGTTGAATGCGGTATAGGTTCTGCTCCAAACGTCACCGTAGAAGGCACCCTTCTTGCCGCCTGCGGCGGTCATACGGGTAGCAAGGCTAACCGAGTTTATAACCTTAACGCCTTTATTGATGTTTCCTGTGCCGCCGCCTCCGATGAAGCCGCCGACAGCATAACCCTTAAGGGTGACGTCACTGCCGAGATAGCAGGACTCAAAATAAACCTTGGTGTTGTTTTTGTTGGAAACGGTTCCTACGAAGGCTGCCGAGCAATATGCCGAGTCGACGTAGACGTTGTCCATACCGAGGTTTTTGAAGGAGACCCAACCCCAATCGGAGCCACGGTCCATAGCAACGAGACCTGCGCCTCTTTCAGCGGTGGAATAGCCCGAAAGATATTCTGCGGGCTCGGTGTTGACGTAAAGGCCGTAGATCATATGGCCGTTACCGTCGAGGACGCCGTTGAATACGTGGGGGGTCCACTCGCGGACGGTATATCCTGCCTTGGCAGTACCTGTGGTCCAGTTGATGGCAGAAAGGTCGTTAAGATAGATGTCATTAACCAGCTTGATCTGCTCTTCGTTCTGTCCGCTGAGCTTGCCTTCCTTGCTCATAATGAAGGCGAACTGCTCGGGAGTTTCGATAAGATAGGGGTCGGCCTCGGTACCGCTACCCTTTATTCCGTCACCGTTTAAGGTTCCGTCCCATACGTCGTATGAGGGAGCAACAGCGGCGGCGGGGGCGAATACCTGAAGGATAGGATAGCCGGTGGTGGTGCGGTAGGTGGTCTCCCAGTCAAGCTTAGGCATAGAGGAGGCGGCCTGTGCACCGGTAATGTTCTTTACGTTGGCTTCTGCAACGTTTGCGCCCCAGTTAGAGGTACAGTAGCTGGTCTTTTCAGCGCCCAAGGTCTTGTTGTTGGAGCCCGAAACGTTGCCTATAGCATAGCAGTTATCAAAGGCAACTCCGTTAGAGCCTACCACGCTGGCTCCCAGAATGCCGATACGGTTGCCCTCAAAGCCTGCGGCCTTGGTATTGGGAACCTTAGCGGTTGCAAGGGAGTAACAGCCTACGATGGTGCTGGAGCCTGCGGTAGTTCCGTTGGAATATCCCACGAGACCTGCATAAGCACCCTGAAGATAGGTATCCTCGCTCTGATAGCAGAGGGAGATGCTGATATTATCGCCGTTCATAAGTCCGACGAGTCCGCCGACAGCGGCATAATAAGGAATACCTTCGTCGGTTCCGCTGTTTTTAACGGAAATGTATGCGCCTTCAATACCGACGGCGGTAATTTCAGCGCCCGAGCCAACTATGGGAAAAAGTCCTGCGGCATAGGTGAGGGCCTCCTCCTTGGTGGGGGTATCGTCGTTTATAACGGCGTCGATGTAGAGGCCGTAGATCTTGTGACCCTGACCGTTGAACTTGCCCTTGAAGCTTATGCCGTCAAGAGCCACCGGGTCGATCCACTTGTTGGCGTCGGGATTCTGAGCCCAGCCGACGTTTGTGGTGTCGTTAAGATAGATGTCGTTTGCGAGAACGAAGTATTTACCCTCGGTCTCGGCATCTGTTACGAGCTTTTTAAGCTCTGCAGCAGTTTCGATAACGAAAGGATCGGACTTTGTTCCTGTGCCCGAAGCATAGGACTCGGCAACGGTGCCGTCCCAGGCGTTAGCGGCAAAAAGGGATAAGCCCGCAAAAGTGGAAAGAAGTACCGATAATGCGAGAACTACCGAAACGGCAGAAGCGGCAAATCTGCTCTTCTTTAGTGCCTTAAAAATTTTAGTCATGGCTGTCTCCTTTCTTAGTCGTCATAGCGTCCCGTGTACTCATAGTCACGGGGCTCGTCGTCTACGTAGATCTTGCTCTTACCGTCTTTTCTCTGGTATACGCGGTACCAGTCGATGCAGTACTCGGTGGGGAGCACCTCAAGGTTGTCGGTAATGAGGTTGGGAACGAAGGTGTTCTCGGGGTCGTCGATGAAGACGTGGCAGTTGAACATATTATAAAGAGGAGTATGGTACTGACTCATATCCTCACAAAGGTCGTAGGACTTGGTGATATCGAATACCATATATTCGGTACCGTCAACGTACATGGACATCTTGGTGGGAGTCCACTCGAAGCCGTAGAGATGATACTGCTGGTCGAGGGTATCTACCGAGCCGAGCTTCTCCTTCCAGTTCCAGGAGATCTTTTCGCCGATGAACTGGGTGTGGTTGTTGTTGGTGCCCTGCTCAAGGCCGTTTTCGGTCCAGTAGTTATAGGTTCCGTTATACCACTTGTGGATGTTGGGAACAACTACGCTGTCGCTTCCGAACACCTCGTAAACGTCGACCTCAACACCGAACTTTGCGCCCTCGCGGTATTTGATGCCGTACTTCTTTTCGGCGATATCACAGCCGTTAAGAGACCAGAAGGAGGGCCAGATTCCCTTCTCGAAGGGGATTCTTGCGCGTATCTCGGCATAGCCGTAGATGTAGTTCATATGATATTTATGTAGGGTGGAATAGGGTGAACGGTATTCAACACCTGCGCGCTCGGGGTTGAAATGACGGCGGGTGCGGATGGTGAGACGTCCGTCGAGAACCTCAATGCAGTCCTTTTCCCAGGAAAGCTCGTTACGGGTGGAGCCGCTCATTCGTGCTTCAAAGTCCCACTTGGTGAAGTCGATGTCGGTTCCCTCGAACTCGTCTCCCCATACGTAGTAGTAATCTTCGAGAACGGTGGAAACGAAGTCGGTGGTTACCTTGAAGGTGTATGCCTTGCCCTTAGCGGGAGCAAGACGGACAAACTTGTTAACGGCCGATTCGGTAGTGACGTAGTGTCCGCCGCCAAAGACCAGCTTCTTGCCGTCTACCTTGACCTCAAGGTCGGCTTCCTTCATTTCTTTATCAGAAGCAGCGCGGTTGGTCTTTCCGATAAGGATCTCCTTATCGACCTCGGCGGTGTTATCGGTTACGATCTTAAGGGTGACCTCGGCGGTAGCGGCATAGTAATCCTGTAGGATCTTAGCCGTCTCCTTAGCTTCGGTATCGCCTGCAGGTACTACGATCACGTAGCCCTCGGGGCCTTCCCACGTAATCTCTTCATAGTCGAAGTCGCCGTCGGTGTCGACAAACTCCACTTCCTCTACCTTTTCGGGATTGGGACGCCAGTTGCCCTCATCCTCAGAAGAGGAAGGAGCGTTGCTTGCCGTCTGACTCTCTCCTGCGCAGGCCGCAAGGGAAATGACCATAGCGACCAGAAGCAGTAGGCAAAGGCTTCTTCTGAGCAATTTCATAAACATATCCTCCGTTAAGAAAATTGTGCGGGTGCTCCCCTGTCTCCTTTGATATAGAGACAGTAAGGCACTTTATCCATTATATTATATCAAAACCATCTTTTTTTATCAAACCGCAATAACGCACAAAATCCCCCCCCTGTTTTATGCATTTTGCACAAATCGCACTTCCCCATACTAATTTGGTTCAAGAACAGGTCAAAGGACAGTGGATAGTGAATAGTGGAATTAATAAAGAATAAAATCGGAGTGGCTCCGCCACGGTCGAGGGGCTCACGCCGCGATATAAATCCCTATCGGGATTTGCGAAGCAAACATATCGCACCGAGCATAAGCGAGGTATATCGTAGTAAGCTTCCGCCGAGATCCCGCCTGCGGCGATTTTGCGACGTTATCTGCGACAATGGGTCATTCTGAGCAAGACGTTCACGAAGTGCGACAACGAAGTTGAGCCAGTCTCATTGTCGCAAAATTTCGACTTACGCTCAGGATGACCCGGCGGAGATGAAACCTGAAACCTACAAAAATCTTTTTACAATAATTGACAAATTTTACCCATCGCAGTATAATAATTACGGAGTTGTTCTCTAATCTTATGAAAGGAGAAAAAAACGATGGATCTTTTAAAGAAAATCTTCCCCCTTTCCTTCAAGCTTAAGGATGTCGTTGCCCTGGTGATCGCTATCGTTATCTACGTTGTTGTTGATATCGTTATCGGCGTGCTCCTCGGACTGCTTTGGTGGATTCCGGTGTTAAACCTCGTACTCGGCCTCGTAGGAAGCCTTGTCGGTCTTTACACCCTTGTCGGAATCGTCCTTGCAATTCTCGACTTCTGCGGTGTTATAAAGGAATGATCTGATTAAATCTAAAAAACCGCCCTCATCGGGCGGTTTTTTATTTTAAGCATCCTCCCGTGTCGGAAGGAAGGCAGTAGACAGTAAACAGTGGTTAGTGGACAGTTGCGAGGTGTCTCCGACGGATTTATAAACACCTCATCCACCACTCCGTGGTCCCCCCCTTTCCTCAGCCGGAGACGGCACCCCTTTTGTCGCTTCGCGACATTGGTCTCGCTGCGGCTCGGTCCCTCCGCGGCTCTAAAGGTCCACCGGACCTTTATTCACTACCGCGTCGCACGCTTCGCTACCCCCAGCGGGGGAATCGCCCTTAAGGAGAAGGCTCTCTGACGAAGCAATGAGGATTTATTGGTATATTGTAGGGGAGGGTAAGCGAAGCGCACGAGGCGGTAGTGAATGACGACACAGTGCGTCGTCAGAGCCGCCGAGCGACCGAACCGCAGTGAGACCCTCGACATCCCGAGGAGGCTAACGGTTTGATAACAGCAATATTTTTATTATCAAAATCTTAGTCTGTCGCGGGAGGAGCAAGCCCCTCCCCTACAATTGTTCCACAAATATTTAAGCGCGAGAAAGAGGTTTTTGTTTTGCGCTATCTACATTACGCGTAACGGGTGTCGAGCCCCTCGACCGTGGCGAAGCCGCACCGAACCTCTTACCTCTTCACTATTACTTCTCACCTAAATAAAAAAACGCCCTTAGAGAGACTCTTCGTAAGGAAGTTGTCTCTCTGTTTTTATATATAAAAATGACACTTTACGCAAAAGTGAAAGTGTCATAGTGGGTTACATACTTTTAAGTATGTGTTAAAATCTCTTACCGAAAACAAGAAATTGCTTTTTTCGGCAGGTTTAAGTGATATTGCAAACTGCCGTTTGCAGTGGTATTTTGCCTAACGGCAAAGTGATATAAAAGCCGATGGCTTTTGTGATATTATATTCGCCCAAAAACTCGGCGTAGCCGAATATCACACGGCTTGCCGTATATCACTGCGAAGCAATATCACTCGCCAAAGGCGAATATAACTGCGGCACCTTCCTTACGGAGGGTGCCGCCATCGGGCGGTTTTTTATTGTTTAGAATTTATAATCGTTTTTCTCGGTGATAAGGGAGGGCCGGGGCGTCTTGCCTTCTGCCGCCTTCCAGATGCTCCAGTCAAGCTCGGGCATAGCTGTCTTTGCCGCTGAACCGTAGATGTCCTCGCCCTTCATCATAAGTATACCCTTCTGCTCCTCGGTGGAATAGACCGCGCCTATCCAATTGGGCAAAAAGCTTCCGCGATATACCGTGTAGCCTACCGTGAAGCACTGGGCAAGCTTATAGTTTTTGCTCCAGATGTCGCCGACGATACCGTTGCCGCGCATAGAACCACCGGTAAATTCCTCGATGGTGCCGGTAAAGGAACAGTAGGAAATTGCCGCTCCGCCGAAGCCGCCTCCGAGGATACCGCCTACCGTCTGTCCCGCAAGGGTAACGCTTTCGTCCACCGTACAGCCGGTTATGACCGCAAATTCCTCAGAACTTGCGCTGCCGTTTACGTATCCGACGATTCCGCCCACATAGGCCTTGCCGCTTATATAGGAGCTTTTAAGGTGAACGTTGCGGATGGTGGCGGTGAGAGCCACCTTGGGGAAGAGTCCGGCGGCACCGCCTGCAATGGCTCCTTCGGTTGGGATCTCGTTAAGGTAGAGACCGTAGACCGAATGTCCGCCGCCGTCAAAATGACCCTTGAAGGTCAGGTTTACGGGCCAGGTCTCGGCTTTTTTGTTTTTCCAGTTCGCCTTGGTCGTATCGTTTACGTAGATATCCTTGGTCATTTTATAATATGTATCCGAGGTGCTTCCGTTAAGGACGTTTTTAAGGTGGGTAACAGTGCTTACGATATAAGGATCGTCCTTGGTGCCGCTTCCCGACTCAAACAGCTTATTTACCACCTGTATGCTGGGAGCGTCTTCGGTTTTTATGTTTTTTCCGTCAATATCGGCGAATATCTTAAGCTTGGGTGTACCGCCCGAAACGGTCTCCCAGACGTTTTCGAAATCGAAGCCCTTCATCGAGGACTTTGCGGCGCTTCCGTTCATCTTGGAGCTCTCAAGCTTGGTGGAGACCTCTAAATTCTCGGCTCCGCGAACGTCGTTGTAAATATTCTTATATACCTTTTTGGGATCGGCACCCGCGTCGATAAGAGTGGAGGCCGAACGGGTACTGTTACCCCTGTAGGCGGGATATCCTACCGAGTAGCAGTTTTCCATAGTATAGCCGCAGTCCCAGGAGGTGCCGATAATGCCGTTCAGACGGTATTTTCTGTCATAGCCTCCCAATTTTGCCTTAGAGTAGCAGTTTTTAAAGATGATGGTGGGTTCTTCAAGGGTACCGCCTCCGCCGGAGGCATAGCCCAGAATTCCTCCTGCGCCGTTGGTGCTGTCCTTGGTGTACATAGAAATAACGGTCTCGTCAGCGAAGCAGTTTTCAAAAACCTTCTGATCGCCGCCGCTTGCGATTCCCACGATTCCGCCCGCATAGGCCTGAGCAAACACTCTCGACTTACGCACGCCGAGGTTCTTTACCGAGCCCGAGATCATAGTGGAGATGAGTCCCGCATATTTCGGAGGCTTATCGGAGGAGAACCAGATACCGTAAACGCAGTGTCCGTCGCCGTCGATATGGCCACTGAACTCCAGTTCAAACCACTCGTTGACCCCTTCCTTTTCATACCACTTATCTTCCGACACGTCGTTTAAATATATATCGGTGGTAAGCTTATAGTAGGCTCCGCCGCCGCCTGTGGAAATGGCGTAGGCAAGCTCGGAGGGGGTGCTTATAAGGTAGGGGTATTCTTCGGTACCGCCGCCGAGGTTTATTCTCTCGGCCACCTTACCACCCCATACCGTTTCAACTTCTGTTTCGGGGGTTATCTCAACACCGCCGGGCCCGCTGAGCTGAGGAATGGAGGACTCGGTGGAAGAGCTCCCGGAGGAGTCTGCGGGAACAGACGCGGTCTTTTTTCCCGAGCAGGCCGCCATAGTCAGAATCAAGGTAAAAACAATTATCCCGGCGGTTAGCTTCTTTAAAATGTTCATCGGGTTTCTCCTAACGTTTTAGTGTTATCTAAAAGTATACTATAAAAAGACCTTCCCGTAAAGATTTTATTTTGCCTCGCGGCATTTTTCAAGGAGAAGGGCCTTAAAATCCTCTGCCGCAGGGGATCTTCCGTAGAGGGGGCTTCGGCAGAACCAGATATCCCGCTTATAGTCCCCTACCCTTTTAAGCACCACCTCGTCGGAGAACTGTCCCTTCCAGGAAAACTCGGGACAAAAGGTCACGCCCAGCCCCATCTCCACACAGCGGCGGATATAAAAGGGGTCGGAGCCCTCGATGGCGATACGGGGCGCGAAGCCCATATCGGCACAGATACTCATAGTAAAGCGGTGCTGGCTCTCTCCCCTGCTCATGGTTATAAAGGGCTGACAGCTCAGCTCCTCGGGGGTGATCTTTTCCTTTCTTCCAAATTCAGTGTCCCGTTTTACCGCAAGAAGAATGTTCTCGGAAAAGAGCTTTTCGCCCGGAAAGCCCTCCTTTTCCATATCGCGGTCGGTTATGATAAGATCGCCGTCGGAATGACCGTCCTGAAGGCCGTAGGAAATGGCAAGATCAACGGCAGGAAATCGCTTTCGGTATTCCTCGGCGGTCTCGACGATAATACGGCGGTTTACGGTGGCGATTATATGTATCCTCGGACGGATGTTAAGGTCTGCCACCGCCTGCGCCCCCTCGTTTATAAGGGACAGACCCCTACTGACCTTCCCGTAAAAGGCCTTTCCCTCATCCGAAAGACGGATGAGGTTTGTGCCGCGTATAAAAAGGCTTGCGCCCAGCTCCCGCTCGAGACGCTTTATACTCTGGGAAATGTCGGAGGGCGGTACCCCGTATTTTCGGGCGGTTTTGGAAAAATTCTCGTTTTCAGCCGCCGAGCAGAAATATTTTAACTGTAAAAGCTCCATTTTAACCTCCGTATATTTATATCTTCCGCCTTCGGCGGAGGTTTATCTTTGTGGTTTAGGGAAAAGGGAAATGGGAAACGGGAACAGTTGAAGGTGTCTCCGACGGATATATAAACACCTCATCCGCCTCGTTCCTCGGCACCTTTTCCTCAGCCGGAGACGGCACCCCTTTTGTCCTTCGGACATTGGTCTCGCTGCGGCTCGGTCCCTCCGCGGCTCTAAAGGTCCACCGGACCTTTATTCACTACCGCGTCGCACGCTTCGCTACCCCCTCCAGGGGGAATCGCCCTGAGGAGAAGGCTCACTAACAAAGCAATTTATATGTCCCGTGGCGGAGCCACACCAATTTTTTTCTTTATTGATTCCACTGTTCACTGTCCACTACCATTTTACTATAACTTCAAAGTTAAAGCAAGCATAACATATTTCATTATTTACAATATACAAAATTTGTAGTATCATATCTAAAAACCAAAAAGGAGTTTTTATTATGGCAGAAATACTTGAAATTGTTATGATCGTAAGCTTCGGTGCCTCCTGGCCTATGAACGTTCTGAAATCCTGGAGAGCCCGCACCGCTAAAGGCAAGAGCCTGGGCTTTCTGTGCCTTATCCTCTTCGGCTACATAGCAGGAATCGCTTCCAAGCTTGTAAACGAGACCTATATGGCAAACTTCGCCTCCAAGTGGTACGTGCTTTTCTTCTACGTCCTCAACTTCGTTATGGTAAGCGCCGACTTTATTCTTTACTTCCGCAACAAGAGACTGGATAAGGAGGCCGCCAAGAATGCGTAATATCCTCGATGTTGCCTACGGACAGGACGATATACAACGACTCGATCTCTGGCTCCCCGACGAGGGCGAATTCGACCTTTATATCCACCTTCACGGCGGCGGACTCAAAAGCGGAAGCCGCAGGGTCGACCCCTCCTTCCCCGAATATCTCACCGCCCGCGGTGTGGGACTCTGCTCAGTGGAATACAGAATGTACCCCGACGCAAAATACCCCGACTTTATCCGCGATTCGGCTCTGGCTACCGCCTGGATAAAGGAGCATATCGGAGAATATGGACGCTGCAAGCGCATATTCCTGGGCGGCTCCTCGGCAGGAGGCTATCTTTCAATGATGCTATGCTTCGACGGCCGCTGGCTCGGCGAGGTCGGAATGAAGCCCACCGATATCGCAGGCTATTTTCACGACGCAGGTCAGCCCACCGCCCATTTTAACGTCCTTAAATTCGATAGGGGTATCGACAGCCGACGGGTCATCATCGACGAGACGGCGCCCCTTTACCATATCGGCACCGCTGAAGAATATTCCCCTATGCGCTTTACAGTATCGGATAACGATATGAAAAACCGCTATGAGCAAACAATGCTTGTTGTCTCCACGCTAAAGCATTTTGAATATGATGAGAGCAAGATAAGCCTTGACGTACGCCACGGCACCCATTGCAAATATACCTACCCCGATCAGAGAAATGAGCAGGGCGAAAGCCTTTTCGGCGAAATGATCTGCGATTTCATTTCTTCTGTGAAATAACAAAAAGACCCGAAAGGGTCTTTTTTGTTAGGGAAAGGGGAAAGGATGCGAGGTGTCTGCGACGCATTTATATATAGAGCCAAGGGCATAGGGAAGGTGTGCCGTAGGCAACACATCATTTATCATTCGGCGTAAGCCGAACATCATGTGCGAAGCACACATCATTGCGGCGTAGCCGCCTAGGCCCTGGGACCTTGACGCTTTTCCCTAAATAAAAGATCCCCTCACGAGAGAGACACTTCGTAAAGAAGTTGTCTCTCTCGGTTTTTATTCCAACAAAACA
>CAZRHF010000008.1:0-33209 GCA_964599835.1 uncultured Eubacteriales bacterium
TTAAGATAAACAGTGTGGGACACTGTTTTTTAGACAGAGCGGTGAAGTCGGGTACCGACGGCGTAAGCCGTGGGTCGACGAGCCATAAGTATGCGAGGCGATCTTTGCGTCGAGATCCCGCCTACGGCGCCCTTCGGGTTAGACTGCGCTCAGGACGACCCGACTTAGGTTATAGCCGAGCAGACGGTCGAGCCCCTTCCCTACAAGGGAGCCGTAAAATTCTGCTTATTGCTTGATTTGGTATGCGGATTATGCTATAATTCGGTCAGAGGTGATTTTTGTGGCTGAGATTATTAAGGTGTTTAAGGAAGAAATACCCACCCTCAGATTTATCGGAAAAAAGTACGATAATTTCGGGCATTGGGACGAGTGGTGGCAAAACGGTTGGTTTGATCTTCTGGAACAGACAATGGGCGGCACGGACAATATTCTTTCGGTTTGGGAAAACGGCGGCGGCTATATCGGTGTTGAAAGGCGCGCCGAAGGAGAACCCTTTGAATATTACATAGGTATGCTTGCCCCCGAAAAAACTCCCGTTCCCGAAGGCTTTGTTTATATTGATTTCGAAAACCTGAATCTGGGAACCTGTTGGATATACGGAAAAGAAAACGAGGTTCATAACACCGAAGCCTGCAAACAAAAGATCTGCGAAAACGGTATGGAGCTCTGGCGGGATGAAAACGGGGCTGTATGGTCTTTTGAAAATTGTTTATGTCCCCGTTATACAACTCCCGACGGGAACGGAAATATTATTCTTGATTACTGTTATTTCGTAATTAAATGACGAATATGGAAAAGGACTGCCGAAGAGATAAGGTGAGCGAGACCTTCGACCGATACGTCGGTATGATGGAGGAGTTCAGAAAGTACGTAAGAGGTGAAAAAGAGAACCCCTATTCCCCCGAATACGAGCCGGAGCTGTTTAAGGTAATTCTTAAATGCTGTGGAATGTAAAAGTTAAAGCAGATATGTATTTCGGTACATATCTGCTTTTGTTTTTATCAGGTCATTTTTACGGGGGTGAATTTGCCGTCGACTATTTCCAGCTTGTCTATACAGAGCTTTCTGTGGTTTCCGTCAAGGTCGCCGATCTCGCGGCGGTGGTAAGCAACGTAGTGGCTTCCTTTAAAATAAAAGGCGCTGTTATGACCGGGGCCGTCGGCAATATCGCTCGCCTTTAAGACGTCACCGTAATACTCAAACTCTGTGCAGGGATCGTCGGAAACGGCGGCCTTTACTGCGTAGGTGCCGTCGGTCCAGTTTCCGGTTGAATACATAAGATTGTATTTTCCGTCTATCTTCTGTACGTAAGGGGCTTCGACGTAGGAATCGGGGGTTATCTCGCGGGCGACGCCGTTTATGGCAGGCTCCTCCATAGCTTTAAAGCCGTCCATTGTGTCATTCATCTTCATAACTACAAGATGACGCCAGCCGCCGTAGTACAGATATATCTGTCCGTCGTCATCCTTAAACAGATGGGCGTCTATGGGCTGTGCGCCTGCGTAAAATACGTTAAGAAGGGGTTTTCCGTCGGCAAAAACGTTTTTGAAGGGACCTCGCGGAGTATCGGAAACACCGATATAAAGGCCTCCGGACTCGTTGTCCTCGTGAATATTATTGGCGGCAAAAATAAGGTAGTGTTTACCGTCCTTTTCTATCTCGGTGGGAGCCCATATTGCAAAATCGGCCCCTTTGAAGGTCGACATATCGAGAATATCGCGGAGAATCTCAAATTTCTCCAGATCCGAGGTTATAACAAGGTCTAAATTTTTCTGTTCCTCAAAGGGAAGGGAGTTTGTGACGTACATATACACGGTGTCATCATACACGCGGGATTCGGGGTCGGCATACCAATTATCCGAAACGGGATTTTTCATATTTTTCCTCCTGTAATAGTCTTAATTAAATATACCACTGCCTTCCCCTGCTTGTCAATAAAGGGGATTGATAACTTTTAGTCTTGGATAAACAAAAACGCCCGTCAGAAGGGACGGGCGAAGGTGTTTTGAAAAGATCTTAAATGTTTTCGAAGGTACAACCGCCATCGGTTACGCCGTCTACATCGTTGAAGTAATTATCGGCGTCAGCATCGTTAACGTATACCCACGCATAAGAGGAATAAACGTTAGGTATGTAAAGTGCAATGACTGTAACGGCACAGCTTTCAAAAACCGCTTTGTCATTATCACCTTAATAGACAAACGCTGCATTTTAGGTTAGAAGAATATCTTGCAGTAATTAGCTCTATATCATTAATAGCTGCAAGACCTTCGTCAGCCGCGCCTTTGAGACCGTATTTGGGCTTAATAATACTCTCCTTGATTCTTTTTAGTGAAACTCTATAACAGGCCGCGAGGTTTCGGTCGCTGTTTATTCCGTCAGCAGGTCGCAGTTCTTATAAATACCTGCGGCAACCTGACTGGTTTGGCCGTCTACGGTTATGGTGGCGGTGTGACCTTCAGGGACGGTTATTTCATACTCAGGTCTGCCGTTTACATATTTCCAAGAGGATTTTACGATTCCGCTTCCCGTATCAAAGGAGGCCTTTGCCCACTCGATGCGGCGGTCGGGCTTCGGAGCGACAATAATATTCTTAAATCCGGGGGCTTTTTCGTCGGGCTTTATGCCGCACATAACACCGTACATCCAGCTTGCAACGGCACCGTAAGCATAATGATTAAAGGAATTCATATCCTCTGACCAGACTGTACCGTCGGGTCTGATTCCGTCCCAATGCTCCCAGATCGTGGTAGCACCAAGCTTTACCGAGAAGAGCCAGGATGGGAATTCCTCCTGCAAAAGGAGGCTGTATGCAACGTCGTCATAGCCGTTGTCTGAAAGAGCGGACATAAGGTAAGCCGTTCCTAAAAATCCCGTTTTAAGGCGGTTGCCGTTTTCCTTAATAAGGGTCGCAAGGCGGTCTGCATAGGGCTTTTTGTTGTCCACAAGATTGAACTGCAGCGCAAGAACATAGGCGGTTTGGGTGTCGCCCATAATGCGGTCTTTACCCACAACGTATTTTTCGTTAAAGACCTTTTTGATTTCTTCGTAAAGGGTCTCATATTCCGAAACGTCTTTGCCGATTATCCTTCCTGCTTTAACAAGAAGCTCGGTTGAATAGGCGAAAAACGCCGTACCGATAAGGGAGGTATCGGTAGCCCCCACGTAGGTTCCCGGAGCGGTGTCCATTGCAAGCCAGTCACCGAAGGCTCCGCCCGTATGGAAAATATGGTTCTCCCCCGCCTCGACGTTCATAAAGTCTACCCAGCGGCGCATACTCTCAAACTGATCTTCGAGGAAGCTCTTGTCGCCGTACATAAGGTACATTTTCCAGGGAACTATTGCCACGGCATCGCCCCATCCCGTTCCGTAAACCCCCACGCCCCAATTCTCGGTAGGAACGGTGGCGTCGTTGGTGAAGCGTTCTCCGAAAATATCGGGTACCGTAAAGGGAACGTGACCGTTGGAGGTCTGTGCAAGTGCCAGATCACGAAGCCATTTTTGAAAGAATTTTTTAACGTTATAGTTGTAGGCGGCGGTCTGACAGAAAACGTGGGTATCAGCCGTCCAGCCTGCACGCTCGTCCCGTTGGGGGCAGTCGGTAGGAATATCAACAAAATTCCCTCTCTGACCCCAGATAACGTTTTCATATAGCCTGTTCACAAGGGGATCCGAACATTCGAAATATCCCGTGCGCTTAATGTCGGAATATACAGTAACGTAGGTAAATTTCAGCTTTTTAAGATATTCTTTGCCTTGTTTTATGCGGATATATCTGCCGCCCTGGAAGCAAAAATGAGGGTGATAAGAAAATTTTCCGCCGGCCGAAATATATTTAACAGTTTGTTTAGCAGAACGCATATTGCCCGTATAGAAATTTCCGTCTTTATCTAAGATCTCGGCAAAGTCATATTCAAGTACGGCATCTTCGGGAAGCACGCCTTCGGAGAGCACGTAGCCCACCGAATTCTGACCGAAATCGATTACGGTATCTCCCTCGGGGGTTACGATGATCTCCTTAGCCGATACCGCTTCGTGCTCACAGACGATCTCTCCCTGTTGCTCGGCAAGGATGCTTTTAGGATGAAAATACAGCGCGGCATTTCCGATGCGGGTTGGGGTAATACGGGCGTCGTAAATCTCGCCGTCATATAACTCGCTGTCAAGATAATTCGAGGTGTAGACCTCCCACTTACCGCCTGTGGAAAGAAGGCTCATTCTATCATTTTCGTCGTAAAGCTCTAACTGTGCAATAAGGGCAGGGATCTTGCTCCACATACCCGAAGTCATCAAGGCATATCTGCCGCAGGCCCATCCCTTTGCCACCGTAACCGAAATTTCGTTTTCTTCCTTTATAAGGTCGGTTACGTCGTAGGTTTGAACCTGAAGCCGCTCGCTATACTGCGTAAATCCGGGTGCCATAAAGAAATTGCCGACCCTGCCTCCGTTTATATACGCCTCGTAAACACCGAGAGCGGTTATTTTAAGCAGAGCCTTTTTAACCTTTTGGGCGCTGAACTTCCTCACAAAGGTGGGGCAAAGCACGCTAAGATCGGGTGAGGTTATGTAATCTGCAGAAAGTTTCATAGGCGTTCCTCTTTTTCGGTTTTTCAAAATTTTATCACACCGATAAACCGTTGTCAAGAAATGTGGGATGTCCTTTATGCTCGATAACCGATTTGATTTTTAAAATACCGTGGCATACTATATTGACTTTAGTGCAAGACATAGGCTATAATTGTCAAAAAAACAAAAGGACTTATAAATGGATATAAAGCTTTCGGACAGTTTTTCGGTAAAACGGCTTCTCCGCTTTACCCTGCCATCGATAATTATGATGGTATTCACCTCCATATACGGTGTGGTGGACGGATTTTTCGTTTCTAACTTCGTTGGTACGACCCCCTTTGCGGCGGTCAATTTTATAATGCCTCTGCTTATGATGCTGGGTGCGATAGGATTTATGTTCGGCACGGGAGGCAGTGCGCTTATTGCCAAAAATCTCGGTGAAGGCAACAAAGAAAAGGCCAACAGACTGTTTTCTCTTTTCGTTTACGTTTCTTTCGGTCTCGGTGTTATAATTGCGGCTTTCGGAATAATTTTCCTGCCGCAGGTCGCCTCCCTTATGGGCGCGGAGGGACAGCTTCACTCCGACTCGGTATTATACGGAAGAACTATTCTTCTTGCCCTTCCCCTATACGTTTTACAGCTTGAATTCCAGAGCTTTTTCGTAACGGCCGAAAAGCCACAACTGGGACTTGCCGTAACGGTTGTTTCAGGGGTTACGAATATGGTATTGGATGCGGCCCTTGTTATCCCCTTCGGCCTCAGCGGTGCGGCGGCGGCAACCGCAATAAGTCAGGCGGTGGGCGGCACTATTCCCGTGATATATTTTCTTAACAAGAATTCAAGCCTGCTGAGACTCGGTAAAACAAGCTTTGACGGACGGGGACTTTTAAAGACCTGTGCCAACGGCTCCTCGGAGCTTATGAGCAATATTTCAATGTCACTTGTGGGAATGCTTTACAACATTCAGCTTTTAAACTTCGCAGGCGAAAACGGAGTTGCGGCATACGGGGTAATGATGTACGTCAATTTCATATTTATTTCGGCATTTATCGGCTACAGTATAGGCTCGGCGCCCATAATAAGCTACCACTTCGGAGCAGGAAACCGCACCGAGCTTAAGAGCCTGCTTAAAAAGAGCGGCGGCATAATTTTAGCCTTTTCGGTTGTTATGTTTATCCTGGGAGAAGCCCTGGCCCTGCCCCTTTCGGCAATATTCGTCGGCTATGATAAGACCCTTTTAGAGCTTACGGCAGAGGGCTTCAGGATATTTTCCTTTTCCTTCCTGTTTGCTGGCTTTGCAATATTCTTCTCCGGCTTTTTCACAGCCCTTAATGACGGACTTACCTCGGCGATCATATCCTTTTTGCGAACCCTCGTTTTCCAGATAGCGGCGGTTATGCTTTTGCCGATCATCTGGGGTGTTGACGGAATATGGTGGTCGGTAGTGGTTGCCGAAGGAATGGCGGCCGTCGTAGGAACGGCATTTCTGTTTATAAAAAAGAATAAATATCAATATTTATAAGTTTCGCAAAACTTATCTTCCTCACTTTTAAAATTAAAATACCTATGTATTTTCTGTGAGCATAAATTATAATACAATAAAAACGTATTAGGGAGTGTTTATATGAGTATTCCGAGAGCTGAGTATCCGAGACCTCAATTTGTGCGAGAGGGTTGGATGAATTTAAACGGAAAGTGGCAGTTTGAGATCGACAATGGTCGCAGCGGCGAGGCAAGAGGCCTTCAAAAGGAGGGTGTTGCCCTTAGCGGCGAGATAACCGTTCCCTTCTGCCCCGAAAGCGAGCTGTCGGGAGTCGGTCACAAGGATTTTATGCAGGGTGTCTGCTATAAACGCAAATTTACGTTAGATAACCTTGCAGGTCGGACTGTGCTCCATTTCGGCGCGGTAGACTATGTCTGCAAGGCCTACATTAACGGGGTTTTCGTAGGAAGTCACAAGGGCGGTTACGTTTCCTTTGCCTTTGATATTACCTCCGCAGTAAGACTTGGTGAAAACGAGATCACGGTATTTGCAGAGGATGATACCAAGGACGTTTCCATACCCACGGGAAAGCAGTCGGACAGATATGGCTCCCACGGATGTTTTTACACCCGTACCACCGGAATATGGCAGACGGTCTGGCTTGAATTTATGCCCGAGACCTATATAAAGAAGGTTAAATATTTCCCCAACATTACCGACTGCAGTGTTACGGTCGAGGCCGAGCTTGTGGGAAATAATGATCTTTTCTGCGAAGCTTTTTACAAGGGAGAAAAGATGGGTCAGTATGCCGCAAGGCAGGTTGGCGGCAGGCTGATGTTTACCCTTTCTCTTAAAGAAAAGCATCTTTGGGAGGCTGGTGCAGGCCGACTTTACGACCTTAAATTCTCTTTTGGGGAGGACAGGGCAGAAAGCTATTTCGGACTTCGCGAGGTTCGTCTTGACGGATTTAAGTTTTTAATAAACGGAAAATCGGTCTTCCAGCGTCTTGTGCTCGACCAGGGCTTCTATCCGCAAGGAATTTACACCGCGCCCTCGGACGAGGCACTTAAAAAGGATATTGAACTTTCCCTTGCCTGCGGCTTTAACGGAGCAAGACTTCACGAAAAGATCTTTGAGGAACGTTTTCTTTATCACGCCGACAAAATGGGTTACTTAGTTTGGGGAGAATATCCCGACTGGGGCATTGACCCCTCCAGAAAAGAGAGCGTTTATTCGGTTCTTCCCGAGTGGATGGAGGAGATCGAACGGGATTTCAACCACCCTGCCATTATCGGATGGTGTCCGAGAAACGAGGTCTGGGAGCAGTACAGAGCCTTCCCCTGCCCCGATGCGCTGAGCACGGTTTACGACGTGACCAAGGCAGTTGACCCCACACGTCCCTGCATCGACACCAGCGGCGGATATCACGTTAAGACCGATATTTTCGACGTTCACGATTATAACCAGAATCCCGAGACCTTTAAGGCAAACTACGACCGTCTTATGACCGAGGGTGTAGTTTACGACTGGCTTTCCAAAACGGGTACCAAGCAGGTTTATAAGGGCGAGGCTGTATTTGTAAGCGAATACGGCGGAATCAAGTGGGTTGACGGACAAAGCTTTGAGAACGACCATCAGGTAAGCTGGGGCTACGGAGACGCACCGAGAACCGAGGAGGAGTTTAAGTTCCGCTTTAAGGGGCTTACCGACGCTCTGCTGGATAATGACAAGATGTTCGGTCTCTGCTACACACAGCTCACCGACGTTGAGCAGGAGCAAAACGGACTTTACACCTACGAGCGTAAAGCAAAATTTGATACCAAGTTTTTCTATGAGGTTATGAGCCGCAAGGCGAAGATTGAGGATTAAAAGAATAAAAACCGCTTTTGTCATATAGACAAAGGCGGTTTTTGTGTTTTAAGCTTAGATGTTTTCCCGTTTTTATTGTGGGTATAGGTTTCTACTCATCCACCACTACGTGGTCCCCCTTTCCTCTATCCGGAGACGGCCCCCCTTTTGTCCTTCGGACATTTCCCCTATGAGGGGAATCACCTCGACGCACCGAAAAGAAAACTTGTTAATTGATGATAACCATATTTCCATAATAAAATTTACAATCTGTTACGGGACGTCGAGGACGCCGTCCCCTACAACACATCAATATATTCTCTGCAAATAATGACGGGAGGAGCAAGCCCCTCCCCTACTTTATTTTAAAGCAGACATATCAAAGAATATGGTCGGTAATGCAATCGTACCAATGGACGTAGGTAATGCCGTTGACGATAAGTCTGTCGCTATCTGGCATTTGTTCGCTCCATTTCTTCTTATAACGGTCGATAGCCCAATCATCACGGTTATATCTTCGCCAAAGGACGGTCTTTCCGTTCTTATCCAAAAACTGCTCGGAAACAACACCGCAATTATCGTTTTCAATAGTCATTACACAGACGGTATCATAACTCTTTGAGCCTATAGTTACGGTATATCTTCCCACAATATCGAGGAGGAAATCTTTATTTTCAGCAGTAACGGTGTTTCCGTTTCTCCTGATATCCCCTTTAATTGTCAAATTGGTTTCATTTCCGCAGTTATCCTCACCGAAGCCCCAGTTAAGCAGAAATTCGTCGCCGTCAAGGAAGGTAATAAAACTACGCACGTCTCCATCGTTTCTGAGTGTCGCCAGATATCGGCAATGTGTGTCTGTAAGCTGGGCAACAAAGGTACGGTTGATTTCTTCGGTCTTATCGGAATAAGAGGACTCTCTCGCAGTCAGTTCGACCCCTTCAATGCCGTGGACCCTTGCTTTGCCTATGACCTGCATATCATAAATATGGTTGCATTTGCGAGACGGAATGTCGTACATACCCCAAGACAGTTTTTCACCGAGTTTCGGTATCAGGAACCATCCCATAAGCTCCTCCCACTTTACGGAAAATGGCTTAAGAGTACTTGCTTCAATTTTATATTCTGGTATAAATTCGGGTAACCTTTTCATATTGTTTTCTCCTTTCGCGATATCGGTGTAATATGGATATTTGATCTTAAAATTCTGTTTTGCTGTATGAAGTCTGCTTTTCACAGTTCCTACGGGAATATTAAGTCTCTTTGCAATTTCAGCCTGCGGAAGCTGTTTCCAGAAATAAAGATACAGTATTTGTTTATCTTTATCGCCCAGCAGTTCCATCGTCTCACCGACAGCGATGGCCGATGACACACCGTATCTGCTGTCTGATAACTCATTTTCCACATCATAAATCGGGATCTCATACCGAGCCCGTATATTTCGGAAATAGTCGTTACACTTATTTCGGGCGATGCTGATGATCCACGCCTTAAAGGAGTCTTTATTTTTAAGCTCTGAGAACTTTTGGTATGCTGTAAGATACACCTCTTGAAGCAGGTCATCCGCATCTGCTTTCAAGGGTATTCTGAACCGTACAAAACGTTCGGTAGAAATCCTTGCAGATTCCAGCAGTTTTTCAAATTGTTCCATATTTTCACCTCCTTTGGTCTAAACATATTTAAAACCGGTTTCACTTATACAGACGGAAACATACTGCGAAAGGTTCATTTCTATTTTAAAATTTTAGCGGCACTCGGTTTTGTCGGAGTGCCGCTAACTGTTTTATTATTCTACTCCTCTGTAGTAGAGGCCGCGGGTGAAGTCGGTGTCGGGGGCGGAGCCGTTTTTATAGGCGGTGATTACCTCGTCGACACGGTCGGGGGTCTCGTCGGTGAAGTAGAGAAGCTGGAAATCGAGGCCAATAAGCTCTGCCTTACGGTCGGCAAGCCAGATCACCTTTGAGTTTAAAAGCTCGCTGTAGCCGTTTTGGCATCTTACGGGAAACTCGGTATTCTTGCGGTCGGTGAGGGTCTTGTTTCTTCCGCAACCTACACAGGAAAGGCCGTTTTTAACAGGGCAGTTTCGGGTGAGCATAAGGGGGAGCCGTCCGTAGGAGATGATACCCTTCGGTATATCTGCGCCTATGTTTTTTGCGTCGGTAAGAAGCATTTCGGGAGAAAGGACAACGGCCAAAGCCTCCTGCTCTTTGTGGTACTGAGCAGAGGCGGAATTATAGATATTATAGCCGAAGTGGCTGATACATTTCATCCCTGCTTTTTTTGCAAGCTCGGTTGCGGCAAGGGTTGAGGCAAAAGCCAACTCTACTCCCCTTTCCTTAAATTTTAAAAGGCGGAAGAGGATATGATCTTCGTCAGAGATTCCGCGTGGTAGCTCCACCGCAAGGTTTAACCCTTCGGGAAGGGCTTCGGGATCTGCATTGACAGGCACAAGGACAAGGTCGGCGGTCTTAGCCTTTTCGGTAAGCTGAGAGAGGTTATCGAGACGGATAACGGTTTTAAGGACAGACGCTTTTTGAGATTTGGGATATGCTTTAATTGCCGAAAGCTCGGGAGTCAGGTCGGGGCGTTTTGCACGAAGCTCGGACAGCTTATCGAGGGCTTCGCGGCGAAGGGCGTTAAGAGATGAAACGCGAACCGTCAGCCCCTCTTCAATATGGGCAGAAAGTGTTTCGAAAAAGTAGGGTGTGCCGCCCGTTTTGGAAAGCTTTTCTATAGCGGTCGCCTCGTCCATTGGGCGGTTTATTGCCCTTTCGGGAAGGTCACCCGTCACGGTGACGGCATTTTCACCGTCGTTTACGGTGAGGCTCACGGGCTGACCCTCATTAATTTCCAGACTTCCGCAAATGGCTACCGACTGACGGTCGTTTCGGTAAAGCTCGTGAAGGGAGGCGAAAACCGTATCGGCGGCGGTGACGTCGTCTTTTGTACGGATTCCGAACATATCTTTTCCGAGTTTGCCGGTAAAGTATCCGTCGGTGAAGCCCGAACGGGAGAAGACCTTTTCGAGAGCCGAGCTGACGTCCTCCTCCACAAAGCCATTATCCAGCATTTGCCTGCAGGCGGCAGTGGCGGCGGCAACGTATTCGGGGCGTTTCATTCTGCCCTCGATCTTAAGGGAAGATACGCCCATTTCTTTAAGCTCGTTGAGATACGGTATGAGGGAAAGGTCTTTAAGGCTAAGATCGTAACCGTTTCCTCCTTCTGCCGCAAAGGGCAGACGGCAGGGGCCTGCACAAAGGCCGCGGTTTCCGCTTCGGCCGCCCAGCATTGCCGAAAGGAGGCACTGACCCGACATTGACATACAGAGAGCACCGTGGACGAAGACCTCGACCTCCATATCTTGTTTCTTTGCTTCATTACAGAAGTCGGCAAGCTCAGACCTGCTCATTTCACGGGAGACCACCACACGGGAAAAGCCAAGCTCTTTAAGGGGCTTTATGGCAGAGGGAGAATGTACTGTCATTTGGGTAGAGGCGTGGATGGGAAGTGTAGGAAGCACCTTACGGAGGGTCTTTACAAAACCGATATCGGCAGTAATTACCCCGTCGATTCCCGATTTTGCGGCTTCCGCCGTTTTAAGGACTGCCTCTTTCATTTCGCTGTCGGAAATGATTATATTAAGGGTGAGATAGACCTTTACTCCGCGGATATGACAAAACTCCACCGCTTCGGTCAGAGAATGGTTGGTGAAATTTTCAGCATTTCGGCGGGCGTTAAAGGAATCGAGCCCCAGATACACCGCATCGGCACCGCTTCTTACGGCGGCGGTGAGCATTTCGGTATTTCCTACGGGAGAAAGAACTTCGGGTTTAAATTTTGGCATTTTATCATCCTTAAGGTTTTGTAAGTATATAATATTACATTTTATTAAAATAATAAAGTCTTTTTTCTTTACAAGCGGCAAATTTGAGGATATAATAGACCTATTAAGAAAACAAAGGTGGTTTACACATGAAATATTTAGTGCTTTTATGCGACGGTATGGCCGACACCCCGTCGGAATATCTGGGCGGCAAAACCCCTATGGAGCTTGCCGACAAGCCTCACATGGACGCTCTGGCAAAGGTTTCAGAGGTTGGTCTTTGCAGAACGGTTGCGGCTGGACTTAAGCCCGGAAGTGACGTTGCAAACCTATCGGTTATGGGATATGACCCCACCGTTTCATATACGGGTCGTTCTCCCTTAGAGGCGGCCTCCATCGGCATTGACCTTAAGGATACCGACGTGACCTTACGCTGTAATATAGTTACCCTCTCAGACGAGGAAAACTATGAAGACAAGACTATGGTCGACTACTGTGCAGGAGATATCTCCACGGCAGAGGCGGCTGAAATAATAAAGACGGTTGAAGAAAAGCTCGGAAATGAAATCTACAGGTTCTATTCGGGAGTCAGCTATCGTCACTGCTTAGTAGTGGATAACGGCACTACCGACCTTGGAAATATGACCCCTCCCCACGACATAAGCGGCAGGGTTATCGGCCAGTATTTAAGCAAGAGCAAAAATGCGGCTCCCCTCATTGACCTTATGAAGAAGAGCTATGAATTCCTTAAAGATCATCCCGTAAACAAGGCCCGCGAGGCAAAGGGCGAAAGACCTGCAAACTCCATCTGGCTCTGGGGCGAGGGCACCAAGCCCGTTGTTGAGAACTTTAAAGAAAAGAATGGCGTTTCGGGCTGTGTTATTTCGGCGGTAGACCTGCTTAAGGGCATCGGCATCTGTGCAGGAATGGAGACCCCCGAAGTAGAAGGCGCTACGGGATATATCGACACCAATTTCTGCGGAAAGGCTCAGGCCGCTGTTGAGGCATTTAAGAAGGGCTGTGACCTTGTTTACATCCACGTTGAGGCTCCCGACGAGTGCGGACACCGCTGTGAGCCCGAAAACAAAGTGAAATCTATCGGACTTATAGATAAGCACATTTTGGCAACGGTCAAGGGATATCTTGATGAGTGCGGCGAGGACTACAGAATTCTTATCTGCCCCGATCATCCCACTCCCCTGCTGACCAAGACTCATTCGAGTGATCCGGTTCCCTTTATGATATACGACAGCAGAAAGGCCCTTTCGGGTGTTGACACCTTAAACGAAAAGACCGCCGCTTCGACCGGTATTTTCATAGAGCACGGTCCTTCAATAATGGACAGACTTTTGGAAAAATAAAAAATTAAAAACAAAAATCGGAGGAATTCCTCCGATTTTTTTATTCGTGCAGATAAATTGTTCCCGAGTTTCGGTGTTTATAGACGCTGACGGTTATTCCGACGCCGCACATAAGACATAAAAGCGAGCTTCCTCCTGCCGAGAAGAAGGGCAGGGTTATTCCTATAACGGGCAGTACCGAAAGGCACATTCCGAGATTTATAAGGCATTGGGCGAAAAGCATTGCGAACATACCCACGGCAATATACATTCCCGCCTCGTCCTCCGAATGACGGGCCACCCGGATGCATCTCAGACAGATGGCACTGAGCAGTATGATCACCGCGAGACAGCCAAGCATCCCAAGCTCCTCTCCGATGGACACGAAGATAAAGTCGTTGTGGCCTTCGGGGATCCCCTGAGACTGGGTAAGCTCACCGCTGAACAGACCTTGTCCCGTAATGCCGCCGCTTGCAAGGGCGATTCGGCCCATCCATTGCTGATAGCCAATGCCCTGCAGGTTGGTTTCGGGATTGAATATCGAGAAGATTCGGGCCTTCTGGTCTTCGTTTAAAAGAAAGAAGTAGGCTATCGGAGCCGCAATTACCGCCATAATTCCCGCGGCGGCAAAATAGCGAAGCTTAAGACCTGCGGAAAAAAGCATACAGATAAACATTACCGCAAAGACGAGGGCGGTGCCGTCGTCACCCTGCACGTGAATGAGCAGGACGGGAAAAGCTCCGTGAAGAAGTACGGGAATAAGGTAAAGAAGCTTATTGATCTTTTTCTGCACCTTGGCAAGGTGTGCCGAGAAGGTTATTATAAAGCATATCTTCATAAGCTCGGCAGGCTGGAAGGACATTCCGCCCGGAAGCAGAAGCCAGGCCTTATCGTCGGTGCCCTCGGGTGCGAAGCCGATGAAGAAGGTGAGAATAACCGGTACGAGACCGATGAGAGCGGCTAAAAACCAGTATTTCTGAAAGGTCTTATAGTTAAAGTTCGAAATTATTATGGCGACGGCAAGACCGCCGAACATTGCAATGACCTGGGTTATAAACTCGCTTATACTTCCCGTATAGGCGGTTGCCGAAAGCACCGCAACACATCCGAAGGAGGAAGCCGCAAAGGTCAGCAACAGCATTATTTTATCGGTTTCGCGGATATAGTCGGCCACCAGAGAAAAAAGACGCTTCATACCGTCACCTCACTTTCACTTCATTATCTTTTATATTATATTTTATATTCCCGATAATTTCAAGAGGAGAATTAAGGTAAAGGGATTTACAGCAACAAAAATTCGCGGTTATTGTCAGCAAACAAATCGGATGGCCGAAGCCATCCGACGTTTTAATGCTTATTCGCTTTGCTCCGCCTCATACTCGGCACAGTAAGCATCCAGGAATTTGAAAAGATTGTTTAGGTCTTCTTCGTTTTCTTCGAGCCAGACCTTATAATCGAAGTCTTCGGCGAGCTTCTTCTCACTTGAAAGCAAAGCGGCAACCTGCTGTTCGTCAGAAGGCGGAGGAGTATCCGGAATCGTAGACGCTGTAAGCTTGCAATACTCTGCGGTAGAAAGATGGGCGCCAATAAGTATAAAGTATCTCTCATACTCAGAGTTTCCATCTTCTGTTTCATCAATAACATAAGGCAGAGCAAAAATTCCGAATTTGCGATATACATTCAGTTTCTCATCAAAACTTAAATCTGACGATGCTGTGTCGCGAAGCGTTTGCTCTGCGTAAGATTTGAAATTGGATATTTTTTCGGAAATTGATCCTGTGCTGAAAAAACTAAAATGATCGGAAACATCAACTCGAAGCAGTGCCATAACAGCTATTTCCCATGCATCGCTGATATGGATCTCGGGGTCTTCTGTGTTTTCTTGGAGTTTAGCGCACTCGCTTATCAACACAGGAACTCCCCCGAGCTCAATCGTCACAATTTGATCTACCGCATCAGCAACGTGAAAATATTGGCGTTCGGACAACCAAGGTTCATCAAGGACTTCGATGCTGTAAATATACTCCTTGATTTCCTCGTATTCTTTTTCGGCAATTACATTATATGAAATCCCGTTGTTTTCAAGCGTGGCGGAAGAATTTGTTTTTTGTTTACCTTTTGATTCGGTACACGCGGATAACAACAGAGACATACATACAGCAATCAGCAAAACAGATGATATGGTTTTTTTCTTCATAACTTGCACCTCTAACTACTCTTCTTATAATACGCAATCGGATGACCGTAGCATCCGCTTTTATCGTAATATGCGTTTATCTCTCTGTGCAACACAACTTCTTGTTTACCAAGTTTGGCAGATATAACTCCCGATTTGTACTTTGCAAAATGTGTAACATACCCATTATCAAATCCATACACGATTACACAGTCATTTGTCAGACTATTCGTTTTGGAATAATTCTTTTTAGTCAATTGGGTATCCGCATCGGACAAATTGTTATTGAAGCTAATGTTTTCATTTTTAACATCTACGACATACGCCAAACAATTATAATCCTTTGAGGCTTCTCCGATTTTGTAAAACTCTTTGGTTTGATTTGCATACGTTGTGTAGGCGTAACTCAATTCTCCATTTTCCTCAACAGTCGTATCCTCACCCGTTTCAAACCTCTCGATAATCAGATAGCAATGCACGTCGGACATATACCCGGAACCGTTGCCGACGCAAACGTGATATGTTCCGACACTTAGGTTTCGCACAATATGCTCGTAAACCGTACCTCCCTGCGTGTTGCCGCTGTTATTTATTGATATGGCTATTTGATTATGATTGCTGTCATAAAGATATAGTCTTGTGTCGAAGTTAGCGGCGTAATCTCCGAAATAGCTCGAATTAAGAGTTTCGATACGGTAGGTTCCCGCCGTAGTAACCGAAAAATTGTAGACCGGAGAAACGCCGTCGATAAGTCTTCCCCATGCTTTAAACGGTCTGCTACCGTAAGCAGAATTTACATAATACATATTTGCGCCATTGTAGGTTATTGATATTGACGGAGTATAGTTGCTGTGCTCGGACGAACAGAAATGCTTACTGGACGCAGAGCTGTCGTTTGCATAAAGCACAAAACCGTTCCCCGGTCCTAATGGATAGCCCACCGTTTTATAGCCTTGAACCCAGACTTTAGCCTGTGTAGTGATATTAAACTCATGCCATCCGGATTTAGAAATGACCTTTGAACTGGTCTTTGAATATGAAGGCTTATTGCTAAAAGTAAGGGTGCTATCCCAAGCATCTATCGGAAGACCTACGTTAATGGTCGAGCTGTTTGTTTTTCCCGAGCCTTCATAAACGCGGTATTTGGCAGAAACTATGTTTTCATGGGTAAACAACGGCTGTAAATTATAATTATGATCTGTTTGCACAAAGGCGACGCCTTCACCGTAGCTACTGCCATGGTTGCCCACTATAAGATATGCGCTTGAAGAAAAAGATGACGAGGTGGATTTCGCGCTGTAAACGGTAGTATCAAGCACAGTGTTGTTTGGTATAGAAAAGGACGGATCGATAATAACCGGATAGACCGTATCGGGGTCGGTCAGAAAATCGTTATCTATGGTTACGGTAAGGGCGTATTTTCCGTTTTTCAGGTCTTCCACCTTAAGACTGTTATAAAGAGTGAAATGACCGTCGGTCTCGTCGCCCGTGTAAGAGTCTCTCGCATCGGCCTGGCCTAAGATAAGGGCTATCTCGTCGGCAGCGGGGTCGACAAAGGGAATGGCTTCTCCCTCTGTATAAACGGGATAATATCCTCCTGCGTCAAATATGAAATTAAAGGTGTTTTTTCCGGGATAGCGGTCGAGAATAATATTTTCCTTAACCCCGCTGTTTATGGGAACGTACTGAAGATGAATACCGTCCCCCAGAGCGTTACGGTATTCAACCACCTGCTCGGTCATTCCTCTATGTGTAGCATTTTTAAGGGTGGAGGCAGAAAGAGAGGCAGAGGCGGGCGATAGGGTAAACTTTAAGTCGCCGTAGGAAAGGGAGACGCCCTGATTTATCGACGCGGGCATATCTACCCTAAAGAAATTTGCGGTGTTGGAATAGCTTTTTGCGGTATAAAGGCTGTTACCGATCTTCGAAAGCTCCGCCGAAGAAACGGGCAGCTTGGTCTCAACGGCTTTTATCGAGTTATCGATAAATTTTATTGCCGTAGTATCCTTATCCACGTACTTTACCGGCTCGCTGAACATATAGAGGGTCAGAGTATCATCTTCATTAAGTGTGGTAAAGGAATAAAGGTCTTCGACGTTAAGATCGGTGACCGATCTCGGCTTTTTACCGTCGGGAAGCCCGTCAAAGCCGAGACTTTCCTCCATATAGGGAGGCAGGGTCTTAAGGTCTAAGGTGTTTAAATTGTAATCGGTGCCGTAATCGACCTGAGAGGAAAATACCTCCTTGACAGATCGTTCTGTAGCAGTTATCGATTCTTCGGGCGTTTGAGCCGAGGCGGTTATTACCGTAACTGAGCAGAGCACAAGGGTGAGAAATATCGCGACGGCTGTTTTAAATAATTTGTGTCTGAACATATTTTTGCTCCTTTATAGAATTTAGTTTCGTTCTGTGTTTGTTCGGCCGAAACCATCGCACTCACCCCTTTCGGTTTTATGGTTAAATTATACCATATAACAAGCCATCTTAACAGATGATGCGACATAGAATATCCTGCTAAGAATTTGTGTATATTGTATATAGATTTTTTGGCAAAAGTATGTTATAATTATATAATTAAATATTCGCTTAAATGCCCAACCTTCTTATGGAGAGCGGGCATTTTCATTTTGCAATTTATGAGTCAAAGGGATTTCTTGACAAGATTTGGCGTATGATGTATAATTTTTATAATAATTTCGGAGGTAACTGATATGGCTAAAATCAGCGGAGTACATCACATCTGCCTTAAGGCTATGGGTCTTGAGGATTTTGACAAAATGGTTAAATTTTATACCGAGCTTCTCGGTCTCCCCGTTGCGCTGAAATGGGGTGAGGGAGAAAAAGTCGGTATGATGATCGATACAGGCGATGCCTGGCTTGAAATTTTTGCCAACGGAGCAGACTATCCTACCTCTTCGGCCATCCGTCATATTGCTCTTAGAGTAGACGACGTTGACGCTTTCATTGAAAAGACAAGAAATGCCGGATATGAAATTCTTGTTGAGCCCAAGGACCACACCTTCCCCACCGAGCCTCCCTACAGCTGCCGTTTAGGCTTTTGCAGAGGTCCCGTAGGCGAAGAGGTAGAATTTTTTCAGGTAAAATGATAAAAAAACGCCCGTCGGGCGTTTTTTTGCTTTATTATTTTAATAATATGTGATATAATTTATTAAATATAAATCCTTTTGGAGGTATTTTAGTATGCTTAGTGATATTGAAATTGCTCAGGGCGCGAAAATGCTCCCCATTAAAGAGGTTGCAAGCTCCCTCGATATTTCGGAGGACGACCTCGAATTTTACGGCAAGTATAAGGCAAAGCTCAGCGAAGAGCTTATCGACCGCGTAAAGGACAGACCCGACGGAAAGCTTATACTTGTTACCGCCATCAACCCCACCCCTGCAGGTGAAGGAAAGACTACCACCTCGGTCGGTCTCGGTCAGGCTATGCCCCTTATCGGCAAAAAGGCTATCATTGCCCTTCGTGAGCCTTCCCTCGGCCCTGTGTTTGGAATTAAGGGCGGTGCCGCAGGCGGCGGATATGCCCAGGTCGTACCCATGGAGGATATCAACCTTCACTTTACCGGCGATATGCACGCAATTACCGCCGCAAACAACCTGCTTTGCGCTCTCCTTGATAACCATCTTCAGCAGGGTAATGCCCTCGGCATTGACCAGAGAAGAATTCTTTTCAAGCGCTGTCTTGATATGAACGACCGCGCCCTCCGCTACGTTAACGTAGGTCTCGGCGGAAAGGTCAACGGAATCCCCCGTGAGGACGGCTTCCAGATCACGGTCGCCAGCGAGGTTATGGCTATCCTCTGCCTCTGCAGTGACGTGACCGACCTTAAGCGCAGACTCGGTAATATTCTGGTCGCCTACACCTACGACGGCAAGCCGGTTTTCGCCCGCGACCTTAAGGCTGACGGTGCTATGGCCGCTCTTCTTAAAGACGCTATTAAGCCCAACCTCGTTCAGACCTTAGAGAACACCCCCGCAATTATGCATGGCGGACCTTTTGCCAACATTGCTCACGGCTGTAACTCGGTTCGTGCCACCAAGCTTGCTCTTAAGCTCGCCGATTACTGCATTACCGAGGCAGGCTTCGGAAGTGACCTCGGCGCAGAGAAGTTCCTCGACATAAAGTGCCGTCTTGCAGGACTTGCTCCCTCGGCAATCGTTATCGTTGCTACCGTCCGCGCCCTTAAGTATAACGGCGGAGTTGCCAAGGCCGACCTTAAGGCCGAAAACGTTGAGGCTCTGTCCCGTGGAATCGTAAACCTCGGCGCACATATTGAAAATATGAAGAAATTCGGCGTTCCCGTTGTTGTTGCCATCAACCGCTTCGGTGACGACTCGGATGCCGAGCTTAAGTACATTGCCGACTACTGTGAGTCTTTAGGCGCAGACTTTGCCCTTTCGGAAGTATTTGCAAAGGGCGGCGAAGGCGGAAAAGAGCTTGCCGAAAAGGTTGTTGCCGCCTGCGAAAAGCCTGCAAACTTTGCTCCTATTTACGATTCCGACTTATCCATTAAGGAAAAGATCACCGCTATAGCAAAGACCATCTACGGTGCCGACGGCGTAAACTTCACCGCCGCCGCAGAAAAGAATATCGCTGAAATCGAAGAGCTTGGCAAGGGTATGCCCGTTTGTATCGCCAAGACACAGTATTCCCTTTCGGATGATGAAAAGGCGCTTGGACGTCCTACCGGCTTTACCGTAACGGTAAGAGAGGTTAAAATTTCGGCAGGTGCAGGCTTTATAGTTGCCCTGACCGGCTCTATTATGACCATGCCCGGACTTCCCAAGGTTCCCGCCGCAAATAACATCGACGTGTCGGCCGACGGAAAGATCACGGGACTTTTCTGATGACAGAATTTATATCACACTCCCCTGCCGAGACCGAAGACTTTGCGGAAATGCTTGCAGCGAAGCTTTCGGGCGGTGAGATAATTGCATACAAAGGTCCGATGGGAATGGGAAAGACCTGCTTTACACGCGGTTTAGCCAAAGGTCTTGGCTTTACAGGACAGGTCACCTCCCCTACCTTTGCCCTTGTTAACGAATACGTGGGCGGTCGGCTTTCTCTCTATCATTTTGATATGTACAGAATAGAAGGCTGGGAAGACCTTTACTCAAGCGGATTTTTCGATTACAGTGAAATGGGCGGAGTTATTGCCGCCGAGTGGAGCGAAAACATCGAGGGTGCGCTGGAGGACGACGTCATTACGGTCACCATAGAAAAGGTTGACGAAAACACAAGAAAGATCACGGTTGAAGGAGGAGCTTTTTAATGAGAATACTTGCTCTCGACTGCTCGGCAGGTCCTGCATCTGTAGCGGTTATTGAGGAAGGAAAGATCGTCGCATCCTCCTTTGTAAACGTAAAGCTCACCCACTCACAGACACTGCTTCCAATGGTTAAAAACACCCTGGAAAGCGGGATGCTGAAGGTTTCGGACATCGACGCCTTTGCCATAAGCCACGGTCCCGGCTCCTTTACGGGAATACGCATCGGAATAAGCGCAGTCAAGGGACTTGCCGCCGCAGAGGATAAACCCTGCATCGAGGTTTCCACCCTTCAAGGTATTGCCTACGGCTTTAAAAATACCGACTGTGTGCTTTGCGCCGCTATGGACGCAAGATGCAAGCAGGTATATAATGCCGTATTCCGCATAGAAAACGGCGTTATCACAAGGCTCTGTGAGGACCGCGCGGTAATGGCAAGCGAGGTTATAAAGGAGCTTGACGGGATTTCCGACAAGATCATCATTGCAGGTGACGGAGCGGGACTTTTCGAAGCTTATGCTTCGGAAAAAGATAACGTGTCTGTTGCCGCCGAGCCCCAGAGATACCAAAACGCCTGCGGTATTGCGGTTGCGGCAGAAGAAAAGCTGATAAGAGGAGATACCGTCTCTGCCGACGGACTTTCTCCCTTTTATTTAAGACTTCCTCAGGCAGAAAGAGAATTAAAGGCCAAGAGCCTAAAAGGAGAATGATTTTATGAAAATTGCAATCGGTTGTGACCACGGCGGACTTGAGCATAAGGATGCAATAGTTGCCCATCTTAAGGAGCGCGGATTTGAGGTTAAGGACAGCGGAATTTATGAAAATCACGCTGTAGATTACCCCGATATCGCAGTTAAGGTCTGCGCCGACGTCACCTCGGGCGAATGTGAGAGAGGAATTCTCGTTTGCGGTACCGGAATCGGTATGAGTATTGCCGCTAACAAGGTCAAGGGCATCCGTGCCGCCGCAGTCAGCGAGCATTTTTCGGCAAAATACACCCGTCTTCACAACGACTCCAACGTTCTTTGCCTCGGCGGCCGTGTAATCGGCGTAGGCACCGCTATCGAGCTTGCCGACCTCTTTATCGACACCGAATTTGAAGGCGGCGGAAGACACACCAACCGAGTTAATAAGGTTATGGCTATAGAAAACGACTAAGTCGTTTTCAGTTATGATCGCCTTGCGGCGAGTTATGAAAGGCAAGGCCTTGTTATGATCGCTTCGCGAGTTATGAGTGCTTCGCAGGTTTTAAGAGGCGGTCATATCATAACGGTTGCAACGCAAGTTCATAACTACTCGAAGAGTATTATAAGTGTGCACCGCACACTTATAACTCTTAGCAGAAAAGAGATTTTTATGAAAGAAAGCATATTACGAGATAAATCGAAAGTTTTCGCTAAGGACATCGTATTTCTTTGTCGTAATTTGAAGGAGCGACGCATCGAGTCGACTTTAGTTAATCAACTGCTTAGATGTGGAACATCCGTAGGCGCCAACATACACGAAGCCCAGTACGCGCAAGGCACAAAGGACTTTATTTCCAAGCTTGAAATAGCCCTCAAAGAAGTTAATGAGAGCGAGTTTTGGCTTCAACTTCTTGCAGAAACCAGTAGCATATCCGAAGATGAATACAAAAGGTTTCAAACGGATTGCATAGATTTACGACGTATGTTGGTTTCTTCTGTAACTACACTAAAAAAGAAGCAGTAAACGTTTTGTAGCGACTAAGTCGTTTTCAGTTATGATCGCCTTGCGGCGAGTTATGAAAGGCAAAGCCTTGTTATGATCGCTTCGCGAGTTATGAGTGCTTCGCACGTTTTAAAAAAGGAGTAATACATTGAACATCTGGCACAATATTAACCCTAAGCGCATAAATCCTGAGGATTTCGTTGCGGTTATTGAGATCGAAAAGGGCAGTAAATGCAAGTATGAGCTGGATAAGGAAACGGGCATACTGATGCTTGACCGCATTCTTTACACCTCCACCCACTATCCCGCAAACTACGGTTTTATACCCCGCACCTGCTCCGACGATCTCGACCCGCTGGACGTACTGGTGCTTTGCAGTGAGCCTCTGCGTCCCATGACCTCGGTCAGATGTTATCCTATAGGCGTTATTTCTATGGTAGATAACGGCAGTTCCGACGAAAAGATAATCGCCATCCCTCTGGGCGACCCCACCTATAACGGATATAAGGATATTTCCGAAATTCCTCAGCATATCTACAAAGAGATGAAGCACTTCTTCAAGGTCTACAAGGAGCTTGAGGGCAAGGAGACCGCCGTAAACGAGGTCTCGGGTCACGAGGAAGCCGAAAAGATCATCGCTCAGGCGATAGACGGGTATATTGAGAATTATTGTAAGTAAAAACAGCCCTGCAAGCAGGGCTGTTTTTACTTCTATGACAGAATTATTTGCTTTTATCCTTAAGGCCTTTAATAAGCTCGGTAAGCTCTGCGCGGTAGGCGAAGAAACCGTATACACCTAAGGCAATATAGCAAACCAGAATAATGTAAGCGCCAATCGCAAGCGTAGAATCTGCAAGATTTGCTACGAAGTTTTTCGCAAATATCATACATAAAATCCAGCTCACGATGCACAAAACAGGTGTTACCAACGAAAGAATCGGTAGTTTCGCCTGATACTTAGGAACAAACGGAGCAGCCACCAATACGAACGGTAAAATTACCATTAAATAACCAATGTACGTATTCATAGCTACCGTGAAACCGTTTAACGAACCATCGTAATATCCTGCGCTGACGTTAACAAAAGGAAAAACAAACAAAGCAATTAAAGATATCGCCGCTATTACGGGCTGAACAAATTTTTTATCGAATTTCATAATCATTTTCTCCTTAACCAAACAGTGAACTTACAACACTTCCGACTACGCCGTCTGAAGAGGTCTTTGCGGGTTCGCTCGAACTGTTACTTGTACTCATAAGGGTACCGTATGCGACGGGTGCCATAAGAATTCTTCCGGTTCCGCGGTATACGTTAACTACACCCTCGCCGCTGGCAATAGAGCCAAGCAGAGATTTTGTGGATTTTTCAACTGTAAACTGAAGCGATTTACTCCAGGCTATCGCCATATTTCCGTCGATGCGAACCTCGTCATTATCGAGCACAAGTTCAATAAGTTCTTCACGGGGAACCGAGCTTTCCAAAACGGCGATACCCTGTCCCGAAAGAGAAAGGTTAAAGAGTCCCTCACCGCCAAGCAAGGCCGACGACGCGTTGGTTCTGGATACGACTTCCTCCTGAATACTTGAATCGCAGGCTAAAAACAGACCGTCATCAAGAACCATACCGCTGCCCCAAGAAGAAATTTCTTCAAGAATAATATACTTGTACGTAGGCTCGAACATTACGTAGCCGTTTCCGCCATATATCGGTTTTGCGGTGGATTCGCCGGTTACCATGCCTTTGAGAGCTTTACCGAAGAAATCCTTTGCACCGCTTATTCCCGAATCCATAGTAACGTTACCTGCTGTCCACTGCATCGCACCTGCCTGTACCTTAACCGTGTTTCCGTTTAAATTGCAAAGCACCTGCCTTTTTCTACAGTTCATTTCGTGCATAAAATATGCAGTTGTTGCCGAAGCAGGTGAAACGCTCATATCCTTTTGATGTTCGAACACCTCATAGCAACCGAGCTCGGCGATTTTTTTAATGTTTTCATTGTTATAAAGATTATTTACCTTTACCATATTAATCCTCCTGAATTTTTAAAGTCGACCGTTAAATATTCACCACAGCCCCCTATCTTTTTAAATCGACTAAATTTTTGTCTTTTTCTAAACTGTCCCGAACAATCCTTCTTACGGTTTTTTCGGAATAGTTGTATTTGGTGGCGAGCTGTTTTATGTTAGTGCCGTCATATTCATCTATAATAAGCCGCCGGGCGTGAATCGGGTTTAAAAAGCGCACCGGAAAGGTTATCTGCTGACCCTTGAACATTCTGTATATATCCATTGCCGTATCCATTCCAAGGCTATCGGCAATTTCCTTATAGACCGCATTTAATAAATCGGAATCCTTTTCCTCCAACTGTACCACCTCACACTCATATTCTACTACAGCCGAATTCTTAAGTATAATCTCAATTTCCTTGTAATTTTCCATTTTTCGACACCTCGCAACCTTGGTTTTTAATAAACAGCTTTCAAAAACCGCTATATAGACTACAATTTTGCGAAAAAGTCCCACATTTTTAAAAAAAATTACGGGCACGGATTTTCCGTGCCCGTAAGATGGGAACTAATTACGTATCAAATATGTGAGCCTATGGAAATTTATGCTTATTGCTCGTGTCGGGGATGTTATTCGAATATAATTTTGGAAGAGGTTAAATAGCGATCATACCTTATCAGACTACCCCAATTGTCAACATATACATACGGCAGATCGGGAGAAGTGAAATAGAAATTGGCTGAGCTGCTGTCAAATTCGGTATATGTAACCTCGCCGGTGTTTACATCAAGTATTGCCGCCTTGCTCTCGCTTTGCTGATAGCAGACGGTAAGATTCCCACCGTAATCGTGGGTAAATAGGTAACTATTTCCAAGAACCAGCGTTTTTACATAGGTTCCGCTCTTTCTGTTAAACAAATCGATACATCGATTTTGTATTAACGAGTTGGAATTATATGTACCTTGATATCCTACTATATAATCGTCGTTGACGAAAACCTCCATATATGTCGTATAATACCTTAACACCTTGGCAGTCTTGGTGGATATGTCATAAACGACGAAATTACCGTTGCTGTTTCCGTAAAACTTGCCGTCGTAGACTGTGAGTATGCGTATTGGTGCGGCCATAAGCTTATTACGCTTCAGATCAAAAATCCAATCGCGTGCATAGCCGTAATCACCCTCAAAATATATTTTTCCCATCTCACCGAACCACATTAAATCTTCCGATCTGCTGTCGGCTTCAATACGGATGTCGGAACCGTCAGGCTTGCAGGAAAGTATAACCTGCATACAAGAAAAATACAGTCTTCCGTCGATAACCGCCAGATTGGTTATAGGGCCAGGCGTTGACACGCCTATGTCTGTCACACCGATAGCGACGTCTAAATCCCTATAAATAAGCGTACGCTCAGAGCCATCGGTCTTCATTCGATAAATACAATTCTCTGCGTACGTATAATATATCCAGTCCCCGTACATTACAGCCCTATGGCTGCTTCCATAGATATTGCTTACCCGAAGACCGTTTTTGCCTGTGGCGAATGCGGCGTCAAGCTCAAAGTCTTCTTCTGCAATCAGACCGGGTGACGCGAGGATACTCACTGTGGCATCAGAACTATCCTCCGATGAGGCCGGGCCGGAAGAACCGTTCGTCGGTTTACTGTTTGACGAAACTGCGGATGAGGCACTATTTGATGAGCCTCCTGTTCCAGATGAGGTCTGTGCGGAAGAACTGCTCGTCGGTTTACTGTTTGATGAAGCCGTGGATAAAGCACTGATTAATGAGCCTCCTGATCCACTGGTGTTATGGGACGTATCTTTATGTGATGAGCTTGTTCCCCTATTCCCCGAGGAGGTATCGTCGTCCGTCCGATCAGAAGCACTATGGGAAAGATCCCCTGTCGGAGGTGTGTCGGTTTTATCACTCCCGAAGAAGCCTGCAATAATAAAAGCAAGAGCGGTAAACAATGCACAAAAAAGGATTATTGCCAGAACCACCGTTGAAGCGATCTTAAGAGCGGCTTTCGATCGTGCCTTGCGGGCAAAGCTTGAAACGACAAAGGCGCCCTTCCTGTTTTTACTTGCGGTTACACTATGAAGTATCTCTTCGGCCACGGCCATGCTTAAAAGCTGGGTGCCGATGGCGTTGCGTATAGCGGCAGAAAGCAGTGCAACAAGATCTCCGCCGTAGATGGGCTTGTCGATGCCGCGTATTTTAAGAAGCTCCTTAAGCTTTTTCTTCGCGGCTTTAAGGCGGTTATGAACCGTCTGTTTTGAAAGTCCCTGCATTCGGGCAATATCTACCGTGCGCATCCTATCGTAATAGACCCGAATAAGCAGTTCGGCCTGCTCCGGCGGCAGCTGCTTTAAGACCTCGGCAATATCGGCGGTAACGTCGGAGGCGGGAGTCTCGTCATCGGATACCGCAGTCCACTCGGAGGCCTCCATAACATCCTGACCGCTGAGCTTTAAGATATCCTTGGCACAGTTTACGGCGATTCGGTGGAGCCAAGGGTAGAAGGCGGCGGTGCTTTTAAGGGAAGGAAGTCCTTTATACACCCTCGTATAGGTGTCCTGGATGGCGTCATAGGCGTCCTGATCGTTTTTAAGGTATTTACGCACTGCGGCAAAAACGTAGCGATAGGTACCCATAAAAAGCTCTTCAAAGGCTTCCTCATCGCCGCTTACGGCCTTCCTTATCACCGATTCCTCTACCGGGGTTACGGTAAAAACCTGCTGTCCGTATTCGGATACGGTGCCCTCCACTTCCTCGGGGGCGGTCAGTACGATATCCTCTTCCATCCAATTCACCTGCCTTTCGATAACGGGTATTATAAAACAATTTGCAAGCTTTGTCAAGGCGGTGAGGTGTGGCGATATGCGCAATTATTTCAAAGGAAGCAAAACAATATCCGCCTATTTTCGTCAAAACTGTCAATTGCTTCAAAAGCAGTTTTGTCGTATAATAATAACGACGCGTATAATTGTTCAGCGTAAGGTGTAAAAACATCTTACGCTGATTTTTTATGCCGTAAAAAAATTAATTCAGGAGAAAATAAGAATGGAATTTTATCAAAAGCTACCCCGTAACAAAAAGGAATTTGCACTTTTTATGCTTGTAATTTCGGTTATATCGGTACATATAATCGCCCCTGTTATCACCTGCTTTGAGATAGGCTGGTCGTGGCAGGTGTGGTTATCAGCCTGGAAGATAGTCCCCTTCCTCTGGCCCTGCGTTATAGCAATAGTTCTGCTGACCTATATACCTGCCGAAAAGCTTACACATCTTATCGTTAAAGATGGCGACAGCTTCAGATCGGTAGTTACCATCAACATTATGTGCACCGTCTTTTTAATGTCGATACTGCTCACGGTTATCGGCACCTGGGTAGGCTGTATGAAAATATCTATGGAGCCCATATACGGATTTTTCTATAAATGGCCCCGCAATATGGCCATATCCTTTATGGTTGAGGCGCTTATTGCACAGCCTATTGCAAGATGGGTCATATCGGCAGTCCATCGCGCACAGGACAAAAAGAAAGCAAACGCTTAAAAACAGTAAACGGCTACGAACACGTAGCCGTTTTTGTTTTATTTAAGCTTGTGGATTTACCCGTATAGATACTGCTTACGGGTTCCCTCATCAACCACTCCGTGGTCCACATTCACTGTTAGGGAAGGCTGACTGACAAGGTGATATAGATATGTTCTGCGCACATAATAAACGGGAGGATGCCGAGCCCCTCCCCTACGATATATCAATAAATTTTGTTCTTCAGCCGAGATCCCGGCGGAGGTGCAACCTGCCACCTGAAACCTGTAACCTGAAACCTGTAACCTGCTTCTATTTTTCCTTAAAACTGCTCGGAGAGCAGCCTGTGTGCTTCTTGACAAGACGGCTGAAGTAGTTACAGTCGGTGATGCCTACCGCTTCGGCGGCCTGACGGACGGTGTAGCCTGATTCACTTATAAGATCGCATGCGGCGGTGACCTTGGCGCGGTTTACATAGGTTTTGGGAGACATATCTGTTTTTTCCTTAAAAAGATGCCCGAAACGGCTGACGCTTAAATGACAAAAATCCGCACAGTCCTTAACCGTTAACTGCTTATCTATCCGCTCGTGGATCATTCGGCAGACGGCGTCGATGCTTCGGTCGGTTTCGGAGCTCTGCTCATCCCCCGAAGCCGCCAACCTTCCTGCAAAAACAAGAAATTGCATAAGGTATGCGGCTGAGGCCTCGATATGATTTTCTTTTTTTAGTATATATTCGTCACGCATTCTTGCAAAGATCGATTCAAGGCTTTGACTATCCCCCACCGTGACCTTTCTTTTACCAAAAAGGCCGCAGGTCTTCATAAGCTCTTCGACACCCGTGCCGCTGAAATGGATATAGTTGGATACCGTGCGGTCGGCGGCCATAAAGGCATAGAATTGCTCCTCAAAGGGGGCATATATAACAATATCGCCCCTCTCGGCGGTAAGGCTTTCTCCCTTTTCGGTCAAATAACAGCGACCCTTGGTTATAAAGAGAATATGCCAGTCACATCGTCCGTCCCTTCTGTGCTTTTTATAGTTTCGGTCGGATAGATTCTGACTTCCGCAGCTGTTTACCTCGAGATATTTCTCCGACACCTTTTCGTAGGAAAAAATCATATCATCACCCAAGGAGATTTTAAACCTCCGCACCTATTTTGTCAATAGCAAGTTTATACTATTTTGATGATGAACAAGGGGTGAAAACTGCGAAATCTTGACAGAATAGTGCTAATAATTTTTAAAATAGCAGGTTTATGCATTGTTTTGAAGGCGGATACCGTGTTATATTTTAAAAAAATACCGAAAGGAGTTTTTTAAATGACACACGACGAATACAATTCTTTACCAAAAAGCGAGGTCGGAAAGGGCTGCCGGATAGTCCTTGACCGCTGTGACACCGAGCACGACCTTTACTGGAAAATGGCCATTGAGGTTTTAGAGGTGATCCAGGAAAACAACAAGAATGGCGAGCCTACCGTTATGGTCGTACCCTACGGACCCTTAGGACCCTACAGCCGCCTTGTTTATCTTGTAAACAAGTACAGAGTCAGCCTTAAAAACTGCGTATTTATAAATATGGACGAGTATATCGGCGACGACGGACAGTATATCGATTATAACAGCCCCCTCTCCTTCCGAGGCGGTATGGACCGCATTTTCTACGGCCTTATCGACGAGGAGCTTAACGTCCTTCCCGAAAACCGCTTCTTCCCCGAACCCGGCAATGAGGGAAAGGTTATGGAGATAATCGAAAAATACGGCAAGCTGGATATGGCCTGGGGCGGTGTTGGTATCAACGGACATTTTGCCTTTAACGAGCCCCCTGAGCCGGGCGAGGTATGCTCTAACGAGGAATTCTTAAACCGCGCTACCAGAGTTTTACCCATTTCCAGAGAAACCAAGACCATCAACTGCTTTATGAACTGCGGCGGAGACCTTGACGGTATTCCCAAGCTCTGCATCACGGTTGGTATGAAGGAAATGTTCAAGGCTAAAAAAGTCAGAATGTGTATGCCCAGAGACTGGAACGCAGGCGCTCTCCGCAAGATCCTTCACGGAGATATTACCGCCGCCGTTCCCTGCTCCCTTTTCAGACTTCATCCCGACGCAAAGCTTTACGCCGCCGACGTTGCTCTGAACTCTCCCACACCCGAGATCCGCATCTACAATAAGTAATGAAAAGACTTATTATTAAAAACGGAGATTGTGTTTTTGAGGACAGAGTAGAAACTGCCGACCTTCTTATTGAGAATGGAAAAATAACCGATATCGGTCGTTTTGACATCGACGGTGCCGAAGTTTACGGTGCCGAAGGATGCTACGTTTTACCGGGATTTGTTGAGATACACACCCACGGCTGTGGCGGATATGATTTCGGAGACCTTACGAAAGAGGCGTTTTCAGAGGCGGCTAAGTGTTATAAGGCTCACGGTGCCACCACGGTACTTCCCACTACGGTATCCTGCTCCGACGAGGATCTTATAAGGCTTTTCGGGCTTTTCAGAGAAGTAAGGGACGAGGCACCCATAACCTACGGCGGACTTCACCTTGAAGGCCCCTACCTTTCTATGGAAATGAAGGGCGCGCAGAATCCTGCCTTTGTGCGAACCCCTGATAAGGAATCGGTTAAAAGGCTGTCTGATAACGCCGATATAATAAGAATGATAACCGCCGCGCCCGAAATTGAGGGCGTAGAGTTTCTCGCTGAGGAGATGAATAAAGCAGGCGTAGTTTTATCGGCAGGACACAGCGCGGCCACCGCAGAGGATATAATGAAGGCCTTCGGTATGGGTTTTAAGCACGTGACCCACATGTACTGCGCCACCACCTCTAACCGAAAGATCGGACAGACGGTTTATTCGGGCATCGTTGAGGCGGCCTACCTTCTTGACGGAATGTACATTGAGCTTATCGGCGACGGCAGGCACATCCCGAAGGAGACAATGCAGTTGGCGCTTAAAGTAAAGGGTGCAGACCATATAAATCTCACCACCGACTCCATGCGTGCGGCAGGCACCGACCTTAAAGAAAGCTATCTCGGTGCGATATCCCCCGACAACCGCGTAATTATAGAGGAAGGGGTAGCCAAGCTCCCCGACCGAAGCTCCTATGCGGGAAGTATTGCCACCTCGGATATGATGCTCAAAAATGCGGTGCTGAATTTCGGTATTCCCCTTATCAGCGCTGTTACTATGCTGAGTCTCACCCCTGCAATCGTTGCGGGTCTTGACGGCACAAAGGGAAGTATTAAAAAGGGTAAGGACGCAGACATTCTTATAACCGATAAGGAATTTAATATTTTAAAGGTCTTTACCTCTAAAGATTAAAACAAAAAAACTCTTGTTCGACAGAACAAGAGTTTTTTTAGATTATTTTTATTCGTCATCCTTACCGCAGCAACGCTTATACTTTTTTCCGCTTCCGCAGGGACAGAAGGCGTTCTTGCTGACGGCTCCCTTGCCCTTTACGGTGTTGGGGGCTCCGGTCGCAGTTTCTTCAGCTACCTTTTCGCGCTTAACCTCTTCATTCTTGCGGATTTTAACAGTCAGTACACGTTTGGCGGTCTGCTCACGGATAGCGTCGGTCATAGCCGAGAACATATCGTAGCCTTCGTTGCGGTATTCGATAACGGGGTTGTGCTGTCCGTAGGCACGGAGATTGATTCCCTGCTTTAACTGATCCATAGCATCGATATGCTCCATCCAGTTGGTATCGACACTCTTAAGAAGCATAACACGCTCCAGCTCGCGCATAACCTCACTTCCGAACTCCTCTTCGCGGGCGGCGTAGAGCGCTTCGGCCTTTTCCTTTAAGAAGGAAGATATGTCAGAGGCCTCGAGGTCATTAAGGTCGTCGGCGGTGTATACCAGATCATCTTCGGAAAGAAGCCAGCCCATAAAGTATTGGCGGATACCTTCGATGTTCCAGTTTTCGGCCAACTCGTCACTGCACTGGGCTTCTACTTCGCCGTCGATGAAGTCGTTTATCATCTTCTTGACGGTTCCCTGAATATCCTCGCCGTCCAGGACCTGATTTCTCTGTTTGTAGATAAGCTCGCGCTGACGGTTCATTACGTCGTCGTATTCAAGGACGGTTTTACGGATAGCGAAGTTGCGGGCTTCGATCCTTCCCTGTGCCGACTCTATGCTCTTTGAAAGCATACCGTTCTGCAGAGGCATATTCTCGTCAACGCGAAGGGTGTTCATAATGGCGGTCATACGCTCTCCGCCGAAGAGACGCATAAGATCGTCCTCCATAGAGACGTAGAAGCGGGTGCAACCCGGGTCGCCCTGACGTCCTGCACGTCCGCGGAGCTGATTATCGATACGGCGGGATTCGTGGCGCTCGGTACCTATAATGAAAAGTCCTCCTGCTTCCTTGACCTTTTCGGCCTCGGGGGCGATCTCCTCCTTAAAAGAGGCGTAAAGGTCGGCAAACTCGGTTCTTGCCTTTAATATCTCCTCGTCCTCGGTATCGGCAAAGCCTGTTGCTTCAACGATGAGCTCGTCGGAGTAGCCGCGATGCTTGAGCTCGGCCTTGGCAAGATATTCTGCGTTACCGCCAAGCATAATATCGGTTCCGCGTCCTGCCATATTGGTGGCGATAGTAACGGCACCGAATTTACCTGCCTGGGCGATTATCTCGGCTTCTTTTTCGTGGTGCTTAGCATTGAGCACGTTATGCTGAATGCCGCGGCGTTTGAGCATTCCCGAAAGAATTTCGGATTTTTCGATGGTAACGGTACCTACAAGAACAGGCTGACCTCTTTGGGCACATTCCTCGATCTGCTCGATAACGGCACCGAATTTTCCTCTTTCGGTTTTATAAACAACGTCGGGCTCGTCGTTTCTGACGACCGGCTTGTTGGTCGGGATCTCGATAACGTCCAGCTTGTAGATCTCGCGGAATTCGGCCTCTTCGGTCATAGCGGTACCCGTCATACCCGAAAGCTTTGTGTACATACGGAAGAAATTCTGGAAAGTGATAGAGGCGAGGGTCTTGGATTCCCTTGCTACCTTTACCCCTTCCTTGGCTTCTATCGCCTGATGAAGTCCTTCGTTATAGCGGCGGCCGGGCATAATACGTCCCGTAAATTCGTCAACGATAAGCACCTCGCCGTCCTTGACGACGTAGTCGACGTCGCGCTTCATAATACCGTGGGCACGGATGGCCTGCTGAATGTGGTGGGAGATGGTGATATTGTCGGCATCGTTAAGGTTTTCAAGACCGAAAAATTCCTCTGCCTTTTTAACGCCCGAGGGAGTAAGAACGCAGGTCTTGGCCTTTTCGTCAACAACGTAGTCGCCATCTATATTCTGCTCCTCGTCCGACTGTTTATCGTTGGTCTCCTTGACCTTAACGCATTTAAGTCCCTTTGCAAGTCGGTTGGCCTGGCTGTAGAGATCGGTGGATTTTTCGCCCTGACCCGAAATTATAAGGGGGGTT
>CAZRHF010000009.1:0-33029 GCA_964599835.1 uncultured Eubacteriales bacterium
TATAAGCTGATGATATACATTTGCAAGGGTACGGACACGGAAAAGTTAGATTGGTTTAAGATCATTAACATAGCCGGAGAAAAGCTGACGGACCAAGAACTCCGTAATGCAATTTACACGGGCGAATGGCTTTCGGATGCTAAAAAGTATTTCAGTAAAAACGGGTGTATTGCTTACCGCATAGGAGAGCGTTTTATGAACGGCACTCCCATTCGACAGGACTACCTCGAAACGGTACTGACCTGGATTTCCGCCACCGAGGACAAGAGCATTGAGCAGTATATGGCGGAGCATCAGCACGACACCCACGCTACACCCTTAAAGCAGTATTTCAAAACCGTTATGGATTGGGTGGAGCTTACCTTTCCAAACTACCGTGCAAAACTTATGAAAGGTATTGAGTGGGGTTTGCTCTACAACGAGTACGGCTCTAATGTATATGACCCCAACGAGCTTGAGGCAGAAATAAAGCGACTTTTGCAAGATGACGATATTACAAGGCAAAAGGGTGTTTATGAATACCTGTTAAGCGGCAAAACAAAGGAAAAGACACTTTCTATTCGTGCGTTTACCGAGAATGAAAAGCGGACAATGTACGAAAGGCAAAAAGGTATCTGCCCGATGTGCAAGGCGGCAGGTAAAAGCAAAAAGTGGGATATTGAGGAAATGCACGCAGACCATAAAATACCGTGGAGCAAAGGCGGTCATACCACCCTTGATAACGGTCAAATGCTTTGCCGTGAACACAACCTCGAAAAGTCGAATATATAAATTCAGAGAGAACCAGCATCGCATTTGTGTGCACAAATGCAGTTGGGCGGTAGCCCAAACCCACTCATAAATAGTAAAAAGACCGTCAACGAAATTGTTGACGGTCTTTTTGACGAAACTCCGTTAAGAACAACGGGCAAAACCGCGTCGGCGTTTTTTTAAGGCTTTAATACGATAGCGTCTATGCGCTTAAGCTCTTCTTCAGAGAAGGGCAGGGAAGAAGCCGCCTTTATACAGTCGAGTATCTGCTCAGGCTTGGAGGCTCCTATCAGAACTCCCGTGACTGCCTTTTGCCTCAACACCCAGGCAAGGGACATCTGCGCCAGGCTTTCTCCGCGCTCACCTGCAATAAGGTTGAGCGCTTTAATTTTGTTAAGTTTTTCTTCGGTTATCGATGACTCTTTAAGGAAGATTCCGCTGGTCTTCACACGGCTGTCGGAGGGGATGCCTTTTAAATAACGGTCGGTGAGCATGCCTTGCTCCAGCGGGCTGAAGATAATGATTCCTTTACCTTCCTTTTCCGCCGCATCAAGAAGGCCGTTATGCTCGATAGTGCGATCGAATATGGAATATTTATTCTGGTTTATAACAAAGGGGCATTTAAGCTCGCGAAGTATTTTTGCCGCCTTTATCATGGTCTCACCGTTGTAGTTTGAAAGTCCTGCGTAAAGTGCCTTGCCGCTTTTCACCGCCGTATCAAGAGCCCCCATCGTTTCTTCAAGGGGAGTGTCGGGGTCGGGTCGGTGATGATAAAAGATGTCTACGTATTCGAGTCCCATTCTTTTAAGACTCTGGTCGAGACTTGAAAGCAGATATTTACGGCTTCCGAAGTCTCCGTAAGGACCTTCCCACATATAATATCCCGCCTTGGTGCTTATAACCATTTCGTCACGGTAGGCCGACATATCCTCACGTAAGATCTTACCGAAGTTTGTTTCTGCGCTTCCCGAAACAGGCTGACCGTAATTATTCGCAAGATCAAAATGGGTTATACCGTTGTCAAAGGCAGTAAAGCAGAGTCTTCGCATATTTTCAAAATCATCCTGCGCGCTGAAATTATGCCAAAGTCCCAGCGATACCGCAGGGAGCTTCAGCCCACTCTCTCCGCATCGGTTGTATTTCGCCGAGTCATATCTGTCTTTTTTTGCTGTATACGTCATATATATTTCACTTCTTTCTTTAATTCGTTTTAGGAGCGTTGTGCGCGAAATCAGTCTTTATTCGTTCTGAATTCGGAGGGGCTGAGCCCAACCCGTTCTTTAAATATCTTATTGAAATAGGTTGAGTTATTAAATCCGCATTCAAGGGCGACGGCTGAAATTTTCTTGTTTGGATACTCTATAAGCAGATCACAGGCCTTTGAAATTCGCAGAGAGGTTATGTAGTCCACGGGAGAGGCACCCGTAAGTCTTTTAAAAAGCTTACAGTAGTAAGATTCACCGACAAAGCAATCCTTTGCAAGCTCCGACACAAAAAGCTCTTCGGTGAAATGCATCGTAACGTACTTGACCGAATCCATTATTCGGTTGATCGCAATATCGTTGACGTTGTCAGTGGTTATGTTGTTTACAAGACGGTGAAGCTTTAAAAGCAGATAATAAAGTGCGCCGCCGCTGAATTCAAACCATTCGGGACTGTTGTGCATCTCGGTAAGCTGATCTACCAGCCGGGAAATGAATGAAAGACCGTCGTTATGGAGAACCGAGATCTTGGCCGAGCCGATAGTGCTTTCCACCTTTTTGCCCGCGAAGGTTATAAAGGCCACCTGCCAGGGAGCGCTGTCTATAGGTTCATATCTTATGGGTACGTTGTAAGGATAGTATATTGCACTACCTGCGGGAATTTCCTGCCATACACCGTCTATCAGTGCTTTGCCGCAACCTTTTTCCGAGTAGATAAGCAGACATTTATCAAATGCGGGGAAGTCGATAAGATTCTCTTTGTACATACGTCCGAAGGAGGAAAAATAAAAAGCAGACTCGACATCCTTGACCGAGGGAAAACAGTTGATCTTATAGCCATAGTCTTCGTTGTAAAAGTAGCTGTTATAGCTGATACGCATAAACCCAACTCCCTTCAGGAAAAATCGTTCAATATATTTTGTAAAAATTTGAATTGAAAAAAACAGACTGATATGTGAAAATTGTTGTAAAGGACAGAATAATTATACATCACAGGTCCGTGATTTTCAATACAAAATTTTAACGATTTGCAAATCGCGCTGTGCCAAAAAAAGAAATACTGTCTTATTTTATTCACTTCCTGTTTTTGATTGCACTGTAATCTGAAAGGAAAATATTTATTTGTGAGGTAAGGTGTATGAGAAAGTTTTTTCGGATTTCCGTTCTGTTTCTTTTGGCTTGTGCTATAGTCTCGGGAATGTCTGCTTGTGCCGATAAAGGCGAGGCGAAAGAAAGCGCTTCGTCTGACACAGTTTCATGGAGAGATGAATACGTTGAAGAATTGCCTGAGGTGTTTATCGATAAAGACGGCGATTTTGAATATGAAACGGTAGACTGGCAGGGGCCTGATGGTTACAGAATAGTTATCCCTGCAGGAGACCTTAAGGCTAAAAGCAGCGCTGAATATCTTAAACGGTATTTTTCCTCTGCGCTCGGTACGGATGTTCCGATCGTAGACGATAAAACTTCCGAAACCGAAAAAGAAATACTTATCGGAAATACATCAAGAAGGCAGAGCACCCAAGAACTCGGCGAAGGTGAAATGTCAGTTTTTCTTGACGGGCAACGACTTGTATTCAGCGGCGGTCATTATGTCAGCGTAGATTCTGCGGTAAAAAAATTTGTCAGACTCGCACCCGAAAACGGAAGAGCCTGCGTCTTTGAACTCAAGACCGATTTTGTCGCCTCAAAGCTTGACGGATACGAATATGTGTGGGGCGATGAGTTTGAAGGTGACGACATAGATCTTACAAAATGGGATTTTGAGGCCTGTATGGCAGGAACCGAAATGATGCAGTTATCCTACGATCGTGAGATAATCGATACTTCGGACGGACGTCTTAAGCTTCGCGCTATCAGAGTAAGGGACAGCAGCGACGAAGCCTTACAGTTTAAGGTACCCTATTCGACCGTTACAAAGTATAAAATGAATTATACCTACGGCTATGCCGAGATAAGAGCCCGTATGCCCTTTACGGCAGGGGTATGGCCGTCGTTCTGGGGCCTTTCCAACGGAGAACTGGGACCGAAGCGTAATTCTAAGTACTACGTTGAAATAGATGTCTTTGAGGTGTTCGGATCATTGGATACGGTTATTCCAAATATACATAAGCATTATTTGAGCGATTACGACTATACCTCACTTCACGATACCGAGTATACAGGAGGAAATCACACCTCCTACGGACTTATGTACGAAACCTCCGAGTGGGTGTTTAAAAACGTAAAAACGATCGGACAGGAATATCACACCTACGGATATGAATGGACAGAAAAGGAGGCTTCCATGTACGTGGACGGAAACAAATATATGACCTATGATATCGCCTCTTCTTACGATAAATGTTCCGATAACAGCGGATTTCACGATCCCTTATTCCTTATGTTCAATTTTCATATCTTTTCGCCCGATTTTTCAAGCATAGTATCGCCTATAGAAGGCAATTACGATTCTTTACCGTCTGAGTATGATATAGATTATTTCCGTTTGTATCAAAAGCCCGGAAAAGGAAAGCTTTATGTCGACGAAACGGTAAGAGAATACGCATACAGACAGTAGCTGAAAGGAGAAAAATATGGCCGGACTTATAAACATTAAAAAAATTGTACTGTTTGCAACATCTTTAATTTTAGCGGTATGTGTGTTATTCACACAGTTTTACGGCATACCCTCTTTTGCAAGCGGCTCTGAAGTTTGGGACGGAAGTGTATCGGCGTCTCTCGAAGGAGAAGGAACCGAAAACTCGCCATATCTTATAAATAACGGCTCCGACTTTGCCTGCGCTATGCAAAGTGGGGGCAACGGCAAGGTCTATAAACTTACCGCAGATATTTATCTGAATGATTTAGATAATATTAACTGGAGCACGGGCTCTGTCACCGACAAAGATAACTTGAATATCTGGGAAGTCGCATCCTTCAGCGGAACTATAGACGGCGACGGTCATACGATTTACGGAATCTATAACGACTACTATACTTCCTACGCAAACGGCTGGAACTATTGGGCGGACTACAGCGGAAATCACGCGGTCGGATTTATCACGAGGGTGAAAAATGGAGACAGAGTTGTATTTAAAAACCTTGGTTTTGACAATTTCTATCTCCATTCGCCAACCGATGTCGGTCTTATCGCTATAGTGGAGCCTACGGCTACTGTTGAGGTCGATAAATGTTATATAGGTGAAAACGGTAATGTGATCGGTGCCCTTGTGGGACAGTTCGTGAGCTTGGCTGCCAATTACGATATACCTTACGGTATGAAGATTAATAATTCATACAGTCTTATGACAAATATGGTCTCAAAATCAAACGGCGGCGAAGGACTTTTGGGCGGAAGCTGGTATACCGCCAACGGCTCGGCACATATTACAAATTGCTATGCTGTTGGAAAGGTGGCGCGAGCTGATCTCGAGTTTACCGAAAACTGCTATTCTCAGACTCAGTCGGGAAAGGCCGGAGTGACCCTGCTTACTGCAGAACAGATGCAAGGCGAAGCCGCAAAGACCAATATGTCTGCTTTGGATTGGGAGAGTGCCTTTAAAACAACCGAAACCTACCCGGTCTTGAGTGTTTTTGCCGACAGTACTCCCGACTCACCCGGGCAAGAACCGGGTGAAGAGATCGTGATAAGTGTATGGGATGGAAGCATCTCTGCTTCCCTTGAAGGCGAAGGTACCGAGGCCTCCCCGTTCCTCATTAATAACGGTTCTGATCTCGCCTTTGCAATGCAGAGCGGAGGTAACTCGGATGTATATAAATTAACGGCAGATATATACCTTAACGATCCTTCAGGCGTAAACTGGAAGACCGGTATCGTCTCTGATCCGGACAGTCTTAATGTGTGGGATCCAACCACCTTCAGCGGAACTATAGACGGTGACGGTCATACTATTTACGGAATCTATAACGATTACTATACCACCTATGCAAACGGCTGGAACTATTGGACTGATTACAGCGGAAATCACGCCGTAGGATTTATTTCAAGGGTTAAAAATGGCGAAAACGTAACCTTTAAAAATCTCGGTTTTGATAATTTCTATCTTCATTCTCCCACCGACGTTGGACTTATTGCCATCGTTGAGCCTACCGCAACCGTTAATGTAGATAGGTGCTACATAGGTGAAAACAGCACGATAATCGGAGCGCTTGTAGGTCAGTTCGTTTCTCTTGCTGCAAATTATGATATACCTCACGGTATGAAGATAAGTAATTCCTATAGTCTTATGACAAATATGGTCTCGAAATCAAACGGCGGCGAAGGACTTTTGGGCGGAAGCTGGTATACCGCCAACGGTTCGGCGTACATTACAAATTGCTATGCCGTTGGAAAGGTAGCACGAGCAGACCTTGAATTTACCGAAAACTGCTATTCTCAGATTCAGTCGGGTAAGACAGGCGTGACTCTGCTTACCGAAGCCCGGATGCAGGGCGAAGAGGCAAAAGTAAATATGCCTCTCCTTGACTGGGATAATGTGTATTTGACGACCGAAAAATATCCTGTGTTATATGTATTTACTGACGAGAAGAGTGGCGACGGTTCTGATGACGGCCCTGTGGAAGAACCCGAGGAGAAGATCTGGAACGGTCATATTGCGCTTAAATTTACCGAGGGAACAGGAACCGAGGATGACCCGTTCATAATCTCCAAAGGTTCTCAGCTTGCAAGAGCCGTTACAATGAACGGGCTCGGCGGCAGTTACTTCAAGCTTTCAGCAGATATTTATCTTAATGATACGTCCGTAAGCGGCTGGGAAAACGGCGAAACGCTTAATTATTGGTTCTCCGACACTTCGGGATTCAGCGGACATCTTGACGGAAACGGTCATATCGTAAACGGAATCGTTTATAAGGAAGATAACATAGGAAACCGTTCCGGACTTATTCCTTATATGATAGCAGGCTCAGTGAAAAATCTGGGTGTTCGAAACTCGTTTGTATATGCCGGAATAAGCGCAGGAGGAATTGTAGGAGAGGTCGGCGGTTCTGAACTGAAGACGATCGATAAATGCTTTGTCGACGAAAGCGTTTCGGTCAAGTTCACCTATGAGACTTTGGGCGGCGCAGGCGGAATAATAGGTTATGCAGGAAATTACGCCAACGATACGAAACACTGCCTTTCTGTATCAAACTGTTATTCTAAAGCAAAGCTTGACGGATACGAAGGAACATATCGCTGTAACGGAATAATCGGAACGTCCTGGGGTTGCGGATATACCATGGAGGATTGCTATTCGATAGGATATTCCGCATACAGAGGAGATACGGTGGGAACCCTTTCTACCTTGGTGGTGGGTCTTGACGGCGTTACAAGAACACTGCGTTCGGAAGAGGTTTATAAGGATGTGTACACCGACTCCGACGAGCCTATGAACGAAGAAGTATTCACGTTTATATCCGACCCGGATTCGATTCGTGCTTCGGCGGCAGAAACGACTATGTCGGGACTCGATTTTGAGAATATATTCGAGTCTGTAACAAACGGAACTCCCAAGCTAAAAATATTCACTCAGATTTCAGGTGAGGACGTTAACGATTCCGAGTTTTCAGGAGGAAAGGGTTCAAGACTCGATCCCTATGTCATCACAACTGTAGATCAACTGAGAGCCGTCGTAGAGAGCGCTTCTACAAAGGGCAGATATTATAAACTGGGTAACGATATTTATATTAATGATACAACACGCAAAAACTGGAGTTCGGAAAGTCCTGCCGTCTGGTATTCGCTGGATAGTGATAACATTCGATTTATGGGTAACTTTGACGGAGACGGACATACCGTATACGGCCTTTATATAAATGAAAAACCCGTAGATTTTGATGAAAAAGCAGATCCTCCCGTATTTGCTCAGGGCGGAGCAGGCCTGTTCCCTTATGTCGGGGCAGGTGCGGTTATTAAAAATCTTCACATAAGAGATGCTTATATTTCTGCTCCGGCTTATGTCGGCGGTATCGTTGGATTTATTCCCTCATACGACGAAGGGTACGTTACCGTGTTCGGTTGCTCGGCAGATGAAAGCGTGACCGTTAAAGGTCAGACGGCAGGAGGACTTATAGGAGGAGGTTTCCGTGGACTCGTACTTCAGTATTCCTATTCTCTCGCAAAGGTGAGCTCTACCGTTCCCGACCGAACAAATCTCCTTATAGGAGATATCTGGAATAACGATTATGAGCTGTATGAGTGTTATTCTGCCGGAGATAAGGGCTTCCGCTCTGATTATGCGCCTATTAATTTTAATAAGGTTTACGGTACTCATCCCGCAGGAGAGACCGTCATTCTGAAAAAAGCACAGATGACAGGCTCAAAAGCCAGAAAGAATATGTCCGATCTGAGTTGGGGTAGTATATGGTACGTTGCGGATGGACTTACTCCGCAGCTCAGAGTAATCAGTGAAGATATGCTTTATTCCTTTGTTGATGAAGGTGCTAAAGGCAGGGTATGGTCAGGCAAGACTGCATCTGCATTTGCCGGAGGAGACGGAAGCGTTTCGAACCCCTATCTTATCGAAACTCCTGAGCAACTGGCGCTTCTTGTTTCAAAAGGTGGTTCCCAAGGCAAATATTATAAGCTTATTGCAGATATAAAGCTTAATGATACCAAGGCGTCTGATTGGCAAAAGACCGCAAAAGAGTGGTTTTCGGGATATTGTGAGTTTTCGGGACATTTTGACGGAAACGGATACGTCGTTTCGGGACTTTATATTAATACCGAGGGTACTTATGCAGCTCTTTTTCCTGTAGTAAGATATGATGCAAGCATTAAAAGACTTGGTGTTATCAATTCATACGTCTATAATACGGGCGCCGAGTATAATCACAGCTATTCTGCGGCTATCGTCGGATTTGTGAGTTACAACGAAAAAGAAAAAGATATTCGGATGACTATGAGCGAATGTTTTGCAGATGACACCGTATCGGTATACGGATTCTTTTCGGGCGGACTTATCTGCGGTTGTCCTCATCCCGTACAGCTTGAAAACTGTTACTTTACAGGATCACTCGGCTACGAAGACCGTTGCGGAGGACTTGTAGGAAACTGTTGGGTGCCGGGAAGTGTGCTTATTAATTGTTATACCAACACAGAGAATCGCGATAACGTCTGTGGAGGCGACGTAACTTCTCATATCGGTGAAACTACCTATAAAAACGTATACGCCGATTACGCAACGCGTTATAACCGCGGAGTAACGAAGCTTACGATGAGATGTATGAAGGGAAAGATAGCTGAAGACTATATGCTCGGCTTCGATTACGACAATGTATGGAAGACGGTTAATGACGGAACGCCCGTGCTTCGCGCTTTCAGAAACTGCGAACAGTACACCTGTACCAGAGATACCGCCAAGGTAAAGATAGAATTCGTTACCTCGGGCGGTAGCAGTCTGGAGCCTATATACGGTTATCCCGATTATACAAAGGTAGGGGAGTTACCCGTGCCCGAGCGGAAGGGTTACGTCTTCGGAGGATGGTACTATTATCCTGAATATGATCTGCCCTTTGACTTTGAGTATTTCCCGCATTACGATCTGCATCTGTATGCCAAGTGGATACATACCGGGTATACCGAAGGCTTTGAAGGTACCCTTGACACCGCATACGATCATAACGAAGCTGTAGAGCATTACAAACCCGGAATCTTGGGATACGACCCTACCTATATTAAAGCGGGAGCAAAATGTATACGCACCGTTAAGGATTCTGAGGTTCCGGCTATGTTCTTGCTTTCTTATGAGAATAAACTGGAGATAGGTAAAGAATACGAAATTTCATTCTGGGTAACGGGCAGTGAAGGGAATGTCTCGGCTACACTGCAAATGCTTCATGCAAATCATCCGCAGATAGATTCGGACATAGTAGGTTATCAGAATGTAGCTGATATAAATATCAAAACCGCCGATGTGTGGCAGAACATAACCTTTACCTTCGTTGCAAACTCGGAGTATGTAGTCTTTAAGGTTCCGGCGGGAACATCGCTCTACTTCGATGAGTTTGAAGTGTATCAGACCGGAAAGAAAGGGAAGCTCGGAGCCGGATTAGAGGGCTTTGCTCCTTCTGCGGTAGGAACTGAACCGGATAATAAAGGCGGTAACACCGCTGTCTTAGTTATCACAGTTGCTTCAGTTATGCTTGTGATGATAGGTGTGGTAGCAATTGTTGTCATTTTAAAAAAGCGTCGTAAGACTGTGTAACTCATCGTTATGGTACAATAAGCCGTAGACTCGTAACAATTGCGGGTCTGCGGTTTATTTTATGCTCAATTACAGCGGAAAGTTCACAACAAATAGTCCTTATTTTTCTTGACAGACAATAAATATAGTGGTATTATGTATTTTGGTATTTTGGGGAATATGTTTTCCTTTTCGGCTTTGGCGGGCCGAACCGTTTCCTTAACAATATATACCCGAGGTAAAACCGCAGCCTCGAAAAATAAATGTTGTTTAATATAAAGGAGGTGCATTTAAGATGCCCACAGATCCAATTTTTTATGTAATTACTGGCATCGTCGCCGTAGTTATCGCTCTGGTGTTTTTCTTTGTCGGCTCCGCTTTCAGAAAAGCTAAGGCCGAAAAGACCATCGGCTCCGCAGAGACTGAAGCCAAGCGAATCTTAAGCGACGCTATCCAAAATGCCGAAGCCCGCAAGAAGGAACTTCTGATCGAAGCAAAGGACGAGGCACATCAGCTCCGCACTGAGACCGACCGCGATCTTCGTGAGAGAAGAAGCGAGGTACAGCGTCAGGAACGCCGTCTCCAGCAGAAGGAAGAGACCCTTGATAAGAAGATAGATAATCTCGAAGTCAAGGAAGAAAATCTTGCAAAGCGTGCCAAAGAGGTTGAAGCAAAGCTTGAGGAAAGCGAACAGATCAAGCGCAGTCAGCTTGAGATGCTCGAAAGAATCTCGGGATACTCCAAGGAACAGGCCAAGGAATATCTCCTTTCTGTCCTCGACGGAGAGCTTACCCATGCTAAGGCCGTTAAGATCAGCGAATTCGAACAGCGTACCAAGGAAGAGTCGGACAACATCGCCCGCGAGATACTTTCCCGCGCAATTCAGCGTTGTGCCGCCGATCATTCCTCCGAGGTAACCGTTTCGGTAGTGCCCCTGCCTAACGACGAAATGAAGGGACGTATAATCGGACGTGAGGGACGTAACATCCGCGCCCTCGAGACCGCTACGGGAGTCGACCTTATCATCGACGACACCCCCGAAGCCATCACCGTCTCCAGCTTTGATCCCATCCGACGTGAGGTAGCCCGTCTTGCCCTCGAGAAGCTTATTACCGACGGCAGAATTCATCCTGCCCGCATTGAAGAAATGGTCAATAAGGCTCAGGCAGACGTCAACAACACCATAAAGCGCGAAGGTGAGCGTGCTATGCTCGAAGCAGGCATACATAACCTTCATCCCGAGATCGTTAAGCTTCTCGGAAAGCTTTACTACCGCACCAGCTACGGTCAGAACGTTCTTAACCACGCCCTTGAGGTTTGCCACCTTTCCGGAATAATTGCCGCAGAGCTTGGTGAAAACGTTACCCTTGCAAAGCGCGCAGGTCTTCTCCACGACATCGGTAAGGCTATCGACCACGAGCAGGAGGGAACCCACATCCAGCTTGGTGTTGAAGCCGCCAAGAAGTATAAGGAAAACGAAGACGTAATCCACGCAATTCACGCCCACCACGGCGATGTGGAGGCTAAAACCGTTATCGCCTGCATCGTTCAGGCCGCCGACGCTATTTCTGCCGCCCGTCCCGGTGCCCGCCGTGAGAATATCGAAAGCTATATCAAGCGCCTTGAAAAACTTGAGGAAATCGCCAATTCCTTTAACGGTGTTGAAAACTCTTTTGCTATTCAGGCAGGTAGGGAAGTGCGCATAGTTGTACGTCCCGAGGTCATCAGCGACGATCAGATGGTCATTATCGCCCGCGACATTGCCAACAAGATCGAAAACGAGCTTGACTATCCCGGACAGATCAAGGTCAACGTTATCCGCGAAAACCGTGCGGTCGATTATGCGAAATAATCTCAAAACCCGAGGAGTTTCCTCGGGTTTTCTTTTTTCAAAATTTAAAAATTTTCTTGTAATTTGGCACTTGATTTTGCGGAGCGGATGTGTTATACTAAAGCGGTAAATTGAATAATTGTATTTAGGCATAAGACAACTTTACACCACAGGTTGCTCTTTTCTCAGTATGTAGGTGTCGGGTTTATTATGCTTTTATAAACATAAACCTGTAGTAATCGCTTATATTTTTGAGAGGAGAGGTATTATGACGCAAGAAGAAATGAGACTTGCGTTGGTTAACAGTACCGTCAAAGTCGTTGCAAACGACGGTCTCGACAAAACCACCACTAAGGCTATATCTACAGCAGCAGACCTTAATGAGGTCTACATCTACCGTCTGTTCGACGACAAGGAAGATCTCCTTAGAAAGAGCTTTGAAATGCTCGACAGGGAACTGGCCGAATGTGTTGCAGAGCACATTTCGGTTATGGAACTGAGAGAGTTCGACTTTGTCACGCGATGCAGAATGCTATTCTGTTCCGTATGGAGTTTCCTGCTGGGAAACAGAGATAAATGCGTGTGTTACATACGTTATTATTATTCGCCATACTTCAAGAAGTATTCGGAAGAATTCCATATGACGCTCTTTATGCCTCTGGTAGATGTAATGACTCCCGCCTTCGCAGAGGGACAGGACGTTGTTTTATTTTTAAACCACATCCTGAACATTATGTTTGATTTTGCTATTAAAGTCTATGATGGATTTGTAACCAACGACAACGAAACCGTAGAGAAAATATTCACTATGGTCTTTTCGTCGGTCAAGCCTTATTTGGCACCTGATATTCACTTAGACCGATAAAAAATTATTCCATTTAAGGAGCTAACGTATGAAAAAAGCGCTCAACAATATCAAAAATATTACCGTATGGGGACTTGTCGTCATAGCTGTTCTTATGATGATATTCACCATTCTGACAGCGACACTGGCAAATCCTAACGGAGGTTGGGTTCTGGGACACAAAATGTACATCGTTCTTTCCGACTCTATGAAGAAGACCGACTTCGACGCAGGTGCTCTTATCGTTATCGACGATACGCCTTTCTTCGAGCTTAAAGAGGGTGACGTAATAACCTTCCGTTCCCCCAGTCCCGAGAACGAAAACGAGATCGTGACCCATAAGATCAGAGAGATAACCGTAAACGAACAGGGTGAGCCTGCCTTGGTCACCTACGGTACCACGAACGATAAGAACGACACCGTTCCCGTAAGCGAGTTTCATTATATAGGTAAATATAAATGGAACATTCCCGGTCTCGGTTACGTTTTCAGTTTCCTTAAATCCACTCCCGGTTATTTTGTATGTATCTTCATACCCTTCGCACTTCTCATAATCTATCAGGCCATTAACTGCATCAAGCTTTTCCGTCGCTATAAAGCAGAGCAGATGGCTGAGCTTAAGGCTGAGCGTGACCTTATAGCGGAAGAACGACAGAAGAACGAAGATATGCTTAACGAGCTTAAGGCCCTTAAAGAACAGCTTGCTGCTCAAAACGGAGCGACCGCGGAGGAAACAGAAACCGCTACGGAAGAATCTACAGCGGAAGCTCCCGCAACATCCGAAAATAACGACGAATAGAGGTACTGACCTTATGAAATCCGCTGCACTTAAAAAAATCTTTAATGTGGTATCTACGGTAATAGTTGTTATTGTAGTGCTCATTGCAGTATTTCTTATGGGCTCCCGAATTATAGGCCTTAACGTTTATAACGTTATTTCGGGGAGTATGGAGCCTACATACAGTGTTGGTGATCTTATTTACGTTAAAAACGTCGATTACGCCGATGTCGAAGAGAAGATCAAGGTTGGCGACCCGCTTACCTTCGTGCTCAACGAAGATAAGGTTGTTGCTACCCATCGCGTAGTTAAGATCGACACCGAAGAAGAGCTTATTTACACCAAGGGCGATACAAACAATACTGTTGATCCTGCAGTTAATTTCAAAAACGTTATAGGTAAACCTATATTCAGTATACCCTTGCTTGGATATGTTTCGGCGTATATGCAAACCACCTCGGGTATGATAGTCACGATCGGTATTGGCGTTCTGATTATTTTAGCCGTCTTCCTGCCCGATTTTTTCGGTAAGAAGGATAAAAAGGCCGCTGTCGAACCCGCAGAAGCCACTGATAAAACAGAAACTGAAATCAGCGAAAATTCTAATGAAACAGAGGTAAACTGATATGAAAAAGAAAATTCTTGCAATCGCCCTGGCCGTATCTCTTATCGCTATCGCCGCTGTCGGCGGATCTCTTGCTTGGTTCTTCGATGAAGATTCTGCAACCAACGTATTCGTGTTCGGAACTATCGACATCGTTCAGAACGAGGTCTTTGACGAGAATACCGCACAGCTTCTTCCCGTTATCGATAACGATGATCCCGCTGCTTCCAATATGATTAAGAAGGAAGTCACCGTTTCTAACACCGGCGCTAACGAAGCCTACGTTCAGACCCTCGTCGCAGTACCTCAGGTTCTTGACGAAGCGGGAATTCTTCATCTGTATGCTCCCAATGCTGCCGCTAACGGTTGGACCCTCCTTGACGGAGATGCCGATACCGACGGCGTACAGCCCTCTTATATCGGTATAGATATCGACGGAGAGACCCTTAAATACAACGTGTATATATACAGATATAACACCACTCTTGCCGCTGATGCCACTACCGGCAAGTCTCTCGAAGGCGTATTCATTGACGAAACCGTTGATGCCGACTATGTTTATGACGTAAACGGCGCTGCTCAGAGCGGATATTTCGTAACCGGCGACGCTGCCGTTGACGCAACGGTAAAAGTTTTCGACGTAACCGGAAAGCTTAACGTTTACGTTGTTACTCAGGCTGTACAGGCCAGAGGCTTTACCGACAACACCGCTCTTGACGCACAGTTCACTACCCATCCCTGGGCAGACTGATTAACTTATTCGTGGAGATCGTAGTTGCGATGGAATTCCGGTAACCACGATTTCTTGAATATGCATTATTCGAGAAAGGAGGAAACAAAACAATGAAACTTACAAAACAAAAGGTATTTGTATGCGCCATAGTCATTTCGCTTGTTGCAATTCTGTCCTTCGGTACCTTGGCCTGGTTCTCCGATTCAGATTCCGTAACAAACAAATTTATGACTGCTACTTCTGACGATACTGATGCCGATACCGTATTCAATGTTGACATCTACGAAACCGTACCCGACGGAGATGATGATGATACCGATCCCGACATTGTTGACAAAGGCGACAATGTTGATGAAGGAACCGATCCCGAGTATACTTACGAAGGTGTTCTTCCCGGCGATAAACTCGTTAAAGCACCCGTTGTTGAGAATACCGGTAAATACGCACAGTATGTTCGCGTTAAGATCACCGTATCTGATGCTTCTTACTGGGTAGCTCTTGCAGAGCGTGACGGTTTTGCTCTCGAAGATCTCTTCGTTATCGACGATCCTGATGAATTTGCAGCAAACTGGGATCGTGAGATTGCTGAAACAGAAGTAGACGGCAATGCTGACACTATGACCTATGTGTACTATTGCAAGAAGGTTCTTAATCCCAACGATAAGGTTGCACTCTTCGATGCAGTTCAGGTCCCCACAACGCTTACCAAGGAAGACCTTGTTGATGAAATTGGAACCGACGGATTCTCCCTTAAGCTTGTAGCTGAAGCAGTTCAGGCTGATAACACCGGCGATACCGCTCAGGAAGCTTTCGCAACGGTATTTCCCACCGCTCAGCCCTGATCTCTAATTAATTTTATTGCGCGCAAAAGCCTTCGGCGGGCTTCCGCCGAAGGTATCCCTTTAAACCGCCCGTGTTATGCGGGAAACCCGAAGCATTTCGGTGGATATGTTCGAATATAAATGCCCCATTCGGGACATATAAATAAGAAAGGAGGAAACTTCATTATGAACCGTTATGCAAAAACAAAACTTTTGTTTTTAGCAATAGCCGCAATAGTTGTTACCATACTGTCTCATAGTTCTCTGGCTTACTACGCCTACGTCGATACTGCTGATAATGTCGTTACCTCCGGAGCAATTCAGCTCAAAATTCACGAAAAGACCGCCGCAGGCAACGAGTATCCTAAAGAGGGTATTTTGATAATGCCCGGTTCCATCGTAAGTAAGCAGGTCACCATTGAAAATCTTTGCAACCATCCCTTCTATTTACGTCTTGAGATCGTAAATGGAATCGACAGCACGACCCTTACTGTCGACGAATGTCTCGAACTTGATATCAATGAAAAAGACTGGACCTATGTCGACGGTTATTATTACTACAACGATATCGTTCCGCCTCACACCACTACCACTCCCATCTTCACCGAGGTAGAAATAGTGGGGGATAAGGTCGATAACAGCTACATCGGACGCACCCTTTCCTTAACGGTTAACGCCTTTGCGGTTCAGAGCGAAAACAATTTTGCTGAGAATCCTTGGAATGCCGAAGGTTGGCCGATAGAGTTACCCGAATCGGAAGGCTCTGAAAGTAATGATACTGCGCCGGGTGATACCTCGGGTGCTGATACGGAAGAGGTGACACCGTGAGACACGTAAAACGCCTTTTCACCGTACTTCTTTGTCTTGCCTTATTTGTCTGTTTTAACATAGGCGCTTATGCCGTTAACGGAAACGTTACTTACGAGGATAACGCAGGAAAATTCATTTTTGCCCCCGGAAGCGATTATTCCGCAACCGATCTCTTTCCCGATTTTAAAGAGGTTATGCCCGGTGACAAACGCGAACAGATAATAACAGTTAAAAACGACGCCGACTGGAAGATAAAGGTTAAAATTTACCTTCGCTCCTTCGGTGCCGACGAAGAAAGCAAAGAATTTCTTTCCAAGCTTCAGATGAAGGTCGAAAAGACCGACGGAACCCTTCTTTTCGACGCTCCTGCCGATCAGTCGGCAGACCTTACCAAATGGACCTATATCGGACTGCTCTATTCGGGCGGAGAAACCGATCTTAAGGTCACTTTAGAGGTTCCGAAAGACCTTTCGAATGACGATCAGCCTAAGATCGGTCACTTAAAATCGCAGTTCAAGGTCGAAGAATATCCAATCGAAGAGGGCGATCCCCGTCCTCCTCAGACAGGTGATACCTCCAACATCCTCCCATGGGTGATAGGAGCAGGAGCCTGTCTCTTAGTTTTGATTTTTGTGTTTATTCTGCTCGGCAGAAAGAAGAAAGACGATGAATAAATTTTTAAGGAGTGATGTCAGTTGAAAAATAGAACGATAACCAAAACTGCCCTCACTCTCAGTGTACTTTTACTTATAATGTGGTCCGCTTTCGGAGCAGGAACCTCAGTTGCCTGGTTCTCCGACACCACACCCGTTCAGCGGAATTCCTTCATAATCGGTGAATTGGATCTTTCGGTTTATCATAAGGTCGGCGACAACTATAGGCCGATCGAGAAGGATACCGAGGTCTTCGATGATGAAGCGCTGTACGAGCCGGGCTATGTGCAGGTGGTAAATCTTAAGATCGAAAACAGCGGAAACGTCGATTTCGATTACAAGCTTTCCATCGATATCGATAAAGCCTCGGTGGTGCTGGGCGTTAACGCCGAAGGCCAAACCATCTATCTGCCCGATTTTCTTAAATTCGGCGTGATATTCAGTGATTCCGAAACCCTTCTCGACCGCGAGACTGCAAAGACCCTTGCAAATCTCGAGGCCGGAATTTCCCTTGAAGACTACACCGAGATACGTTCTTTAGATGCAAATACAACTGAGGATAATGCCGAATATGCCGCACTTATTCTCTATATGCCCGAAGAGGTCGGCAATGTGGCTAACTACCGCGAAAATGCCGTCCCAAGGGTAGAGCTTGGTCTTACTGTCCTTGCTTCACAGAGAGGAACGCTCTTCTGATTTTAACTTTTGCCACACAGAAAGGAAGATACATCGTGAACAAGCTTTATGACGATTATTTCAAGATCGACGACGATAAGCCTATTCGCGAAAAGGTTTTCTTAGCAAGAATAGCCGTTTCTATATGTTTTATTATCGTTTGCCTGTTTGCTATGGGATTTGCCGCCTACGGTTTCTTTGCCGCAGAGTTATCCTCTTCTTCTAACCTTATAACTTCTGCTTATTATACTCTTGACGTTGACGTTTCGAAAAACACTGAGAATAATACGCGAAGCACCGATGAAGTGGTTAACGTCTCTGCGGGAATTTACCATCTTTCGGCGCCCGGTGAATATACCCTCACTCTGTCAAAGCCTATTGGTGATTCAAATATTGCATCAACCGGTTTTGCCACGATCTCTGTCTACGGTACCGACTCTTCTTCCACCGAGAGTATTACCGTATATACCAAGCCTATCGGAAAGATGCTTAAAAGAGATGAGAACGGCGATCCCGTGCTCGACATAGACGGTGAATATACCTTTGACACAAAAGATTCCAGAAGCTTTACCGTCGTCGTTAACGAAGAAGCCTATCTTTCGGTGGTGCCTTCCTGGGGCAACTACAGCGGAACTCCTTTTGACGAGAGTAAGGAAAAAATAACCTTTGGAAGAGTTGCAAATACAGTGACTGTCACCGAGGATGATTCTACCGAGCAATCTCAGCCCGAAACGGAAAATGTAACAGGTTCAGAGAACGAAACCGAAGCTAAACCCGAAACAGAGACTGAAACTGAAACAGAAATCGGAACAGAAACTGAAACAGAAACCGGAATCGGAACTGGAACTGAGACGGAAACAGAAGCTCAGCCTTCTGCCGACAGTCTGTCGATCTCTTCTGAGGAAGAGGAACAAGCAACCGAATAAAAGTCTTAAAGATATTTTCTTTAAGACTTTTATTTTTTAAACGGTAGATTTTTTTGTATTTGTGTGGTATAATACCTACTTAGAAAAATGTCAAGGTGATACCGTTATGCGAATGAGAAAGAAAAAACACGCGACAGAGCGATTGGATGCCTGCAAAGATCTTATCCTGCCTCTTGCAGAGCACGAAACCGACTACCGCAAAGCGGCCGAGAATCCCGCTTATTATGATATTAAAGAAATTTTCGGAAATGATAACCCGCTTCATCTGGAAATAGGCTGCGGTAAAGGACAGTTTATATGTGAGCTGGCAAAGAGAAACCCGAATATTAATTATATTGCTATAGAGGTCTGTGACGACGTTGCCGTGCTTGCCTGCGAAGGAGTCAAAAGAGCGGAACTAAGCAATGTCAGATTTATGATCTGCGGAGCCGAATATATCCTCAAGTATTTAACCGAATCTTTGGTCGAAAGGATATATCTTAACTTTTCCTGTCCCTTCCCGAAGGTGCGCTATGCAAAGCACCGCCTTACTTCACCGATATTTTTGCCGATGTATAAAAAACTGCTTATCAGCGGCGGCGAAATACATCAAAAAACCGACAATATGCATTTCTTCGAATATTCTGTAGAAAGGTATTCGGAGCTGAACTTTAAACTTCAAAACGTTTCTTTAGACCTGCATAAAAGTGATTTTGAGGGTAATATCGTAACCGAATACGAGCAACGCTTTTTGGACCTCGGTCAGCCTATCTACAGACTCGAAGCAGTAAATATTAAATAAAGGAAGTATAAAAATGACTAAAATCGATATTTTTTCAGGATTTTTGGGAGCGGGTAAAACCACACTCATTAAAAAGCTTATAAGTGAAGCCTATAAGGGCGAAAAGGTCGTACTTATCGAAAACGAATTTGGTGAGATCGGCATTGACGGCGGATTCCTGAAGGAAGCAGGAATTGAGATCACCGAAATGAATTCGGGATGTATCTGCTGTAGTCTCGTAGGCGATTTTGCCGAGGCTCTTAAAAAGGTTTTGGATGAATATTCACCCGACAGAATTATAATTGAGCCTTCGGGCGTCGGCAAGCTTTCCGACGTTATTCGCGCCGTAGAGGGAGTAGAAACCGAAAACGCAAAGCTTAATGCATTTACTACCGTTGTTGATGCTAAGAAGTGCAAAATGTATATTAAAAACTTCGGAGAATTCTTCTGCGATCAGGTTGAGCACGCATCGGCCATTGTATTAAGCCATACTGCAGGACTGGATGAGTCTAAGCTTCACAACTGTATTGAGCTTCTGCGCGAGCATAACGATGACGCTACTATCATTACGACCGACTGGGCAGAGCTTGACGGAACTGCAATTTTAGATGCCATCGAGAGTAAAAACACCCTTGCACATCATCTGCACGACCTTGAAGAGAATACCGTCTGCCCCGAATGCGGTCATCATCACCACCGCGACGATGAACACGAGCATCACCATCACCACGATGATGAGCACGAGCATCATCACCACGATGATGAACACGAGCACCACCATCACCACGATGATGAACACGAGCACCACCATCATGCGGATGACGTTTTTGCTTCCTTCGGAAAGGAAACTGCTAAAAAATTCACCCCCGAGTTCATCAAATCCGCACTTTCTGCCCTTGAGGATGAGGAAAAATACGGTATTATCCTCCGTGCAAAGGGAATCGTTGCAGGTGATTCGGGCGAATGGATACATTTCGACTATGTTCCCGGCGAGCCCGATATACGCACAGGCTCTGCCGATATTACTGGACGCCTTTGCGTAATTGGTTCAAAAATCAACGAAGAGGCTATTGCCGAGCTGTTTGGAGTATAAACTATGAATGACCTTCCGATCTATCTGTTTACCGGCTTTTTAGAGGCGGGAAAAACAAAATTCATTCAGGAGACCCTGGAGGACGAACGCTTTAACGACGGTGAAAATACCCTTCTCCTTCTTTGCGAAGAAGGGGAGGAGGAGTACGATATTTCTAAAATGCCGTCTCAAAACGTATTTATCAGAACTTTAGAGGACGTTGCCGACCTTACCCGTAAAAACCTTGAAGCCCTTATTAAAGAGACCTCGGCAGAGAGGGTAGTGGTGGAGTATAACGGTATGTGGAATCTTCAGTCTCTTTTTGAAGCGCTTCCGCAGTACTGTATTATAAGTCAGGAGCTTTGCTTCTGCGACGGAAATACGATCCTTAACTATAACGCCAATATGCGTCAGCTTGTTTTCGATAAGTTTAACACCGCCGAAATGATCGTGTTTAACCGTTTGCCGCTGAATGCTGATATAATGCCTCTCCATAAACTGGTAAGAGCTGTCAGCCGCCGCGCGCAGATCGCCTACGAATACGAGAACGGCTACGTTAAATACGACGATATCGAAGATCCGTTGCCTTTTGACGTTAATGCCGACGTTATCGTTATCGAGGATTCCGATTATGCCCTCTGGTTCCAGGATATGATGAACGATATGAATAAGTATAAGGGAAAGACCCTTAAATTTAAGGGGATCGTTGCACGAGACGGGAAGATCCCCGACGATACTCTGGTTGTTGGACGCCACGTTATGACCTGCTGTGCCGATGATATTCAGTATTGCGGAATCGCCTGCGATTATAAGGCCGCTAAAAACTATAAAACCAATGACTGGATAATAGTTACCGCCAGGCTATCAGTTGGTAACCACAAGCTTTACCGTTCCAAGGGCCCCTATCTTACGGCATCTGAAATTTCTATATCCTCAAAGCCCGAGGAGGAGGTTGCTACCTTTTATTAATAAAAACGCAGAACATTATGTTCTGCGTTTTTCTACGTTTTGTAGGTTGATTTTTAACCGTTTAAATAGTAAAATACCCTAAAAGGGGATGTCGATATGAAAAAATACGCCATAATTCAAAATGGTAAATGTAACTACCATATAGTAGGTGCGAATTTTTCTTCGGGGTGTGACCGTTATGCCGCAAGTCAGCTTCAGAAGTATATTTACGACAGCACCGGCGTTTTCATACCCTATTTTTCCGATCGTTGTGAAAAAAGAGGACCCGAAATTATAATCGGAGCTGATACCCGAAACGGTAAAGAGCTTATAAGCAAGGAAAAACTCGATAGTCTCGGCGAAGAGGGCTGTCTTATCAAAACGGTAGGGAAAGATATCCTAATTACGGGAAAAACCTCCCGCGGCACCTTATACGGTGTTTATGAATTTCTTGAAAGATTTATAAATTTCCGCGCCTTCACAAAAGATATAGAAGCCTTTGATAAAAAAGACGAGCTTATAATTCCCGAAACCGATATAACCGTAATTCCCGATTTTGAGTACCGCGATGCGTATTTCCGTTTTGCTTTCGACGGCGAATTCTGCGCGAAAAACCGTCTTAATACTACCCTTGGAGACCTTTCAGCCGAAAAGGGCGGAAATCTGAAATTCTATAACTGTCATCACGCCGCCGACGATCTGGTTGCGCCAAAACTTTATTTTGAATCACATCCCGAATATTTTGCCGAGGTTGACGGAAAGCGTGTGCCCGATCAGCTTTGCCTTACTAACCCCGATGTAGTCGGTATTGCTACCGAAACGGTAAAACGCTGGATTAAGGAAAACCCCGAATGCAGAGTCTTTTCTGTGGCACAAAACGATAACCGGAATTATTGCCGCTGTCAAAACTGCCGTGCTATCGACGAAAAAGAGGGAAGTCCCGCCGCTACAAATATTCTTTTCGCTAATAAAATAGCCGAAGAAGTTGAAAAAATTAACCCAAATATCCTTCTGCATACCTTTGCATATCAATACACAAGAATAGCCCCGAAGACCGTAAAGCCCCATCCGAACGTTATTGTTCGTCTTTGTAATATTGAGTGCGAATGGGGTAATTCGATAGAAGATATTGCCGATCGCAAACCTGAAAGTAAAACCGCAGAGTTCTTAAATAATATTAAAGAGTGGTCAAAAATGTGTGACCGACTTTACGTCTGGGACTACGCCGTTAATTTCAGCCATTATTTAATGCCATTTCCGAATTTCTATTCCATGGCAGAAAATATAAAAATCTATAAAAAATACGGTATTAAGGGTCTGCTTCAGCAGGGGAATTTTTCATACGGAGGCGGTGCCGCTCTTGATGATTTGAAATCGTATATGATTGCCCGTCTTGCGGTAAACGCCGATTCAGATCCTGATGAGCTCATTTTCGAATTTACCGAGGCGGTCTACGGAAAGGGCGGAAAATACATCCGCGAATTTATCCGTCTTATGACCCTTGCCGTAGATAAGCAGAGACTGACCCTTTACGACCATCCGAACGTCTCATACATAGATGATAATCTTATAATCCTTTGCGATAAGCTATTTAAAATGGCCGAAGAGTCAGAGTGGGGAGATACAAGGCGCAGGATAGAGCGTGAACACCTTTCTATAGAGTATCTAAAAGCCGTCCGTATCGGGGACGATAAAAAGAGAGCGGAGGCGGTGGATGCCTTCGCAGAAAAGGTCAGGTCATTCCGTCTCACCGAGATTATGGAGCGCATACACCTGGATATATCCTTTGATATGATGAAGCAAAACCGTTATGCCTCCGACCGGTCGGCCGGCTACAGAATGTACTACATCGTAAGATAAAAAACGACCCGTACTAAAATGTACGGGTCGTTTTTTAGTGGTTATCAAGTAAGGTCTTATAAAACTCTGCGTAGTCGGTACGCTCATCGGCGGTGAAGTCAATAGCTTCTCTGGGATGGCGGTTTAAGAGACCTGTGAACATATACTGTAGGTCATAGCCCCAGTGTACGCCCTGCTCTTTAAGGGCAGGCATATGCTTTTCAATGAATTTCAGCAGATGATAGATGTTGTATTTCGGATTTTTAAGAAATCCAACCAGAAGCTCGATGGAGCAGTTTCCTGCACCGCGACCGATTCCCTGCATAGTCGCATCCATAAACGAAAGTCCGTAGGACATAGTCTCAATGGTGTTTGCGAAGGCAAGATTCTGGTTGTTGTGAGCGTGGAATCCGATCTGCTTGCCGGTACCTTCAACTGCCGCAACGTATTTTTTGGCAAGCTCTGAAGCATTTTCTGGGTAGAGGGAGCCGTAGCTGTCTACAAGATAAATAACGTCTACGCTGGACTTTGAAAGCATTTCAAGGGCTTGGGTAAGCTGGTCAGAATTTGCCTGGGAAACAGCCATGATATTGCAGGCCGTTTCGTATCCCAGCTCGTGGAAATATTCAACCATTTCGATAGCGGTGGGAATCTGGTGAATATAGCAGGCCACCCTCACCAGATCGATAACGCTTTCGCTTTTGGGGAGAAAGTCGGTCTTATAATCACATCTGCCAACGTCAGCCATAACCGATATCTTCATATCAGAATGATTCTCGCCGACAATGGCTCTGATATCCTCTTCGTTGCAGAATTTCCATTTGCCGAATTTTTCTACGTCGAACATTGTTTTACTTGCCTTATAGCCGAATTCCATATAATCAATTCCCGACTTTACGTTTGCCTTATAAAGGTCGGAAACGAATTCGTCGGTAAACTCAAAATTATTGCAAAGTCCGCCGTCGCGGATGGTCGCGTCGAGAACCTTAATGTCCTCGCGGATACTCATTAAATTACCTTTTCTTGAAACCATAGCTGTTGCCCTCCGAGGGAAATATTTACTTTAATTCTTTAAAACTTTAAAGCGCTAAAATATTATAACACCAACCTATCGCTTTGTCAAACAGTTTTTTAAACAAAATAAAAATTAGTCTCCCATGCGGGGAGATACGGATAATGCCGCATATATATTTTATATTCGGGATTGAGTTCAAAGACTTTAAGCGGAATTGAAAAATAGTCGTCGCTTCTGTGATATGCCGAGATCAGCATCTTCGGCTTGTCTCTTTTTACGGTCTTCTCACCACCGATTATTGCGTCAAGCTCCTTGCCCTCAACGTCAAATTTAATATAGTCGAAGGAACGGTCTACACAAAGACTGTCTATGGTGACCGAGGGGATAAGGATGTCGCCGCCTGCCACCGAGCCGCGGGAGGCGCGTTTGGAAAAGGGAATAGTACCGCATTCGTCGGAGATAGCCGCATTTATGGCTTCAATATCAAGACCTTCGGTGTTTCGTATAAGCTTAGAAAAGCTTTTTGGATCGGGCTCTACGGCCGTTATATTTCCCGGTGTGCCTACACGTCTTACAAAATCTAATACCGTATCTCCGTTATAGCCGCCCAGATCTAAAAAACTATCGCCCTTATTAAGTTTAAGTATGTTCTCAAAGGTTTCGTCTTCGGGCATTTCGCAGGCAAATAAATGTTCTATATTGCCGTCGAGTTTATAAAGCACCGTCTGTTCGAAAACCGCTTTTGAACGCTCGTCGCAGAGCAGAGAATAGGCGCAGAACAGCTCGTCGGCGTGCTTTTTAGCAAATTCAAGATTGAATATCTCATTTCCGCATACCGGCACCTCGGGGGCAAAAAGAGAATGAGAAGCCATTATCTTTTTGATGTTATCTATAACCTCAGGTCTGTCAGTGCCAAAGGACAGAAGAGCGGTAAATCTTCCGTAGGTCTCTTCTGCTTGCTCCAGACTCATTACCTTAAAACCTCTGAAATATCGGTCACGAACAAAACCGGAGCTTGCAAAAACTCCGGCTATTTTAATACCTGTTCGGTCACATTCGTTTAGTATTTTGTCAGCACCGTTTCCCGTTCCGTAGAGAAGTATCGGGCCTTCTTCGTTTTTAAGTCTTGTCCAGATATCGGTCATTTTACCACCTGATAAGCGATTCTTTCTTCACCGTTTTCGAGGAAGATTATGCCGCATCTTTTAAAGCCGAGCTTTTCGAGTGCTTTTTGCATAACATAATTATCCTCGTGGGTGTCTATTTTGATATTATCGCAGAAGGTTAGGCAAAAATCAACCGTAAGTTTTAAAAGTCCCCGTTTTACCCCACGGGATGCAACACGGTGTATAACGTGATAGGGAAGAGCATTGGACCATTCACCCTTTATACATTCGTAGGTCGGGTCGGGCCCTTCGCTAAAATAAAAAACTCCTTCTATAACACCTTCATCTTCAATGATATACAATTTTTCGTTTTCGATATCACCGCAAAGCAGTTCTTTTGAAGGATAACCGCCTGCCCACTGAGTAGGGTTTCCGTTATCCCTCATAAAGGTCCTGGCAGTCTCATAAACCGCCAGGATCTCATCAAGCCTTTCGGGGGTGGCTTTTTGAATATTCATCAGTCAAGCTCCTTTTTGCCGGTGTAAAGCTCGAAGTACCGACCCTTGGCCTCCAGCAGCTCATCGTGGTCGCCGCGTTCGATAATTTCTCCGTTTTCAAGAACCATAATTGCATTTGAGTTTCGAACGGTGGAAAGTCGGTGGGCTATGACGAAGGTGGTGCGGTTTTTCATAAGACGGTCCATACCGTGCTCAATATGTCTTTCGGTACGGGTGTCGACCGAGCTGGTAGCTTCATCAAGAACCAGAATAGGTGCCTTTGAAAGGGCGGCACGGGCAATATTTAAAAGCTGTCTCTGACCCTGTGAAAGATTTGCGCCGTCTCCCGTTATCATTGTGTTGTAACCGTCCTCAAGTCTTGTTATAAAGGAGTGTGCGCTGGCGGTTTTAGCGGCCGCAATAACCTCCTCGTCGGTGGCGTCAAGACGACCGTAACGGATGTTTTCCATAACCGTTCCGGTAAACAGATGGGTGTCCTGAAGCACCATTGCAATATTCTGTCTGAGAACATCTCGGGGATAATCCTTTATATCTTTTCCGTCAATGGTTATGGAGCCGCTTTGTATATCGTAAAAGCGATTCAGCAGGTTTGTAATGGTTGTTTTTCCCGCACCCGTAGAACCAACAAAAGCGATCTTCTGTCCGGGCTTTGCGTAAAGGGAAATATTCTTTAGAACGGTCTTTTCGGGAACGTATCCGAAGGTAACGTTATCAAGAATAACGTGTCCGGTAATTACGGTGTTAGAAGCACTTTCGGGGCTGTCTTCCGGTTCGGGATCCATATCCATTACCGCAAATACACGCTCAGCACCGGCAAGTGCCGAGAAAATAGCTGTAGTCTGCTGAGAGATCATATTTATCGGCATACTGAACTGACGGGAGTAGTTGGCGAAAACGGTAAGTGCACCGGGAGTAAAGGAGGTAGTACACATCATAATACCGCCTATACCGACCGTAACCGCATAGCTTATCTGGCTTGTGTTGCCCATAATGGGTCCCATAATACCGCCGTAGAACTGTGCTTTAAACTGCTTATCACGAAGATCGTCGTTTAAGAGCTCGAATTCTCCTTCACATATCTCTTCGTGGTTAAACACTTTAACGACCTTTTGTCCGGTAACCGTTTCTTCAATATAACCGTTTACTGCACCAAGTGCCGCCTGCTGACCCGAATAATATTTTCTTGATGCCTTTGCAATGGCACCGCCGCCAAGGGCGAAAATCGGGATAAATACAACCGTGATAAGGGTGAGCAACCAGTTGGTGGTAACCATAAAGAAGAAGGTTCCGAGAAGGGTAATAATTCCCGAAATCAGAGAGGTAAGAGAATGGTTGAGCATCATATCAATGTTGTCAACGTCGTTGGTAAAGCGGCTCATTACTTCTCCGGTGGGATTTTGGTCGAAATATTTTACAGGCAGACTTTGCACCTTCTTAAAGAGGTCGTTTCGAATTTTCTCAAGGGTGTTCTGGGTAACCGAAAGCATAATTCTTGCCTGCAGATAGTTGGAAACTATGCCAATAATGTAAACACAGAAAAGTATGACGATAGCGGTAAGAACGTAGGTCAGCACCTCGGCAAATTTTCCGTTATCCATAAATGAGTTTATAAAAGGGATGTTGGTTACACCTTCAATGACCTCGTCGGCCTTGACCGCCATAAGGCCTGAGTTTTCAACCGTTGTAGGCTGTTCTGCAATGCGGTTGATTATGGGAAGCAGTGCAAAGGAACCGATAAGAGAGGTTACGGTGGACATAAGCATACACAGCAGTACGAGTATAAGCTTAGGCCAGTGCTTTCCAAAATAGGTGAAAAGTCTTTTTATGGTGTCTTTTGCCTGTTTTGGCTTTCCTCCGCCCATACCGCGGCCGCCGGGACCTCCGGGGCCTCTGCCAGGTCCCATCATAGGACGTCTTTCGTTTCCGGGCTTGGAGGAAGACGAATACTGCCTTTGCAGTTGTTCAAGTGTTCTTTTGCTCATATCCGTCAGGCCTCCTTCTTATCCATTTGTGAGAAGAATATTTCCTTATATTCCTCGTTGTTTTCAAGCAGTTCTTTGTGTGTGCCGATGCCGGTAATCTCGCCCTCATTCATAACGACTATCATATCCGCGTCCATTACCGAAGTAATTCTCTGTGCGATGATTATCTTGGTAGAGCCTGATAGCTCGTTTGCAAAGGCTTCGCGGATGCGTTTTTCGGTGGCGGTATCAACTGCGCTTGTAGAGTCGTCAAGAATAAGTATTTTAGGCTTTTTAAGAAGGGCTCTGGCGATACACAGTCTCTGCTTTTGTCCGCCCGAAACGTTAACGCCGCCCTGCTCGATAACCGTATCATAGCCGTCCTTAAAGGAATTGATAAAGGGGGAAGCCTGAGCATAGTCGGCGGCGAGGGATATCTCTTCCGAAGTTGCGTTCTGGTCGCCCCATTTAAGGTTTTCTTCAATCGTACCCGAGAAGAGAACGTTCTTCTGCAGAACCATTCCCACGCCCTCACGTAGGTTATAAAGTGAATAATCTCTGACGTTTGTTCCGTCAACAAGAATTTCTCCCTCGTCGGTATCGTAAAGACGGGGTATCATCGATACGAGTGTGGTCTTTCCGCATCCCGTAGAGCCGATTATTCCGATCGTCTTTCCGGCGGGTATTGTCAGATTTATTTTATTCAAAACGGGTTCTTCGCTGTTTTTATAGTATCTGAAGGTAACGTTTTTAAACTCAATTTCACCCTTTTGAACGGTCTTTTCCTTTTCGGTTGCCGTTTCGTCAGAAAGATCTATTTTTTCGTCAAGAACGTCGGCAATTCGTTTTGCCGAAGCCATGGCGCGGGAAGCGTTCATAAGCATCATTGTAACCATCATAAGGGATGAAAGGATCTGGGTGACGTAGGTGATAAAGGCCGAAAGATCACCGATCTTCATATCTCCGCCGAGCACGATATTGGCGCCGAACCATAAAACCGCAAGTGTGGTGAGATTCATAATGATAGTCATTACGGGGGACATAAATATCATTACTTTGGTTGCGCTCATACCCGATTCCTTGAGCTCGCGATTAGCTCTGTTAAACTTCTTTTCTTCAAAATCCTCACGGACGAAGGATTTTACGACACGGACGTTTGTAAGGTTTTCCTGTACGGTGGAGTTAAGTCGGTCGATCTTTGTCTGCATTTTGGCAAAACGCTTAAATCCGATCAGAATAATTACGGCAATAGCTACAAGCAGAAGGGGAATAGCTACCAGAAATACCATCGAAAGATCGGGACGCATGGTAACCGCCATAATAAGAGCGCCGATAAGCATACCGGGGGAGCGAAGACACATACGCAGAAGCATATTAACAAAATTCTGCATCTGGGTAACGTCGTTTGTCAGACGGGTTACCAGGGAACCGGCAGAAAACTTATCAATGTTGGAGAAGGAGTATTTCTGAACCTTGGAGAAAACGTCCTGCCTCAGGTCTGCTGCAAAGTTGACCGAAGCCTTTGCTCCGAAATAAGCTCCTCCGACACCTCCCGCCATCATAAGAACGGCGGTAAGTATCATAAGCACGGTGGTGCCGATGCTTGAAACAACGGTAAGGGTCTCCTCCGAGCCGCCATTGATTATCATGGCAAGAAATCTCGGCATAAGAACCTCACCCACAACCTCTATAATCATACATACTGGTCCGATTATAAAGTAGGGAAGGTAAGGTCTGACATATTTAAACCATCTTTTCATTATGCTCTTCCTTTCTGATAAGTGTTTTCAGATTACCCTCGATCTTGTCAAGAATTGTTATAAGTTGCGCTTTTTCAGTATCGGTAATCCCCTCAAAGGTCTTCTCGTCAATTTCCGAAAAAACTCCGCGAGAGAATTCGACGATACAGCGTCCTTTTTCGGTTATGGCAACCTCGTTAAAACGACAGTCGTCTCTCGAGGCCGATTTCACAATATATCCGCCGCTTTCGAGCTTTTTAAGACTTACCGCAACTGCCGCAGGACTTATTTCAAAGTGTTCTGCGATCTCTTTTTGGGAGACCTTGCAGTCTCGGCGGTTAAGATACATAAGGGTCATGTGCTGTCCTCGGGGAAGCCCTGCCTTGCTGACGTTTGTATCAACTGCCGTCCGATGCAAACGGTTGATGTGTATAAGTCTTCGCTGGATAGCCTGGGGAGTGAGTTCTTCCTTATTCAAAGTAGTTTCCTCCTTAATAGTTAACCTGTTAATTATTAACACGTTAACTATTATATCACGCAGAAAATTTAAGTCAATAGGGGAAGTATAAACAATTTATGAATTTGCCGGGTGAGTTTTGCATATTTTCTGAATATTCTGCGGGTTTCGGTAAAAAACTCTTGCATTTTCTGCATAACGGGTTTATAATTAGGTAAATTCATATATAGAGGAGAAAATATTATGAAAAAGATCATAGCACTTATTATGGTTGCCGCTCTTATGCTCACCTGCTTTGTCGGTTGCGGCGGAAATGCCGATACCGAAAATAAGGGAAGCACCCCTGCAAGCGGAAATGACAACACTGAAAGCGATACTGCTACTGAGGTTACTACCGTTACCGAAGGCAAGCTTACTATGGGAACCAACGCATATTTCCAGCCTTACGAGTATTACGATGGCGATAAGATCGTCGGTATCGACGCTGAGATCGCCGAAAAAATCGCTGATAAGCTTGGCTTAGAGCTCGTTATCGAAGATATGGCATTCGACTCTATCATTACCGCCGTATCCGAAGGTTCGGTTGACCTCGGCCTCGCAGGAATGACCGTTACCGAAGACCGTCTTAAGGACGTAGACTTCTCCATCAGCTATGCTAACGGCGTTCAGGCAATCATCGTTCCCGAAAATTCTAAGATCACACACGTTGACGATCTCTATGCCGACGGCGCCGCTTATAAGGTAGGCGTTCAACTCGGTACCACCGGCGACATCTACGCTACCGAAGACTTCGGTGACGAGCTTGTTACCGCATTCACCACCGGAAACGAAGCCGTTAACGCACTTCTCGGCGGCGACGTTGATTGCGTTATCATCGATAACGAGCCTGCAAAGGCTTTCGTAGCCAACAACGTAGGTCTTAAGATCCTTGACACTACCTATGCAGATGAAGATTATGCCGCCTGCATCAAGAAGGGTAATACCGCTCTTCTCAATGCAGTTGATAAAGCTATTCAGGAGCTTATTGCCGACGGAACCATCGATACCATCGTTGCTAAGTACATTAAATAGTTTAAGATCAAATATTACTGCAGAAACAGGAATGAGCGATCATTCCTGTTTCTGTTACCCGGAGATATTTTATGAAGAAAAAGAAACTCATAATCTGGCTTACTGCGATAGCGTTAGTTGTAGCCCTTGCGGCAGGTTTTATTTTTTTCAGCTTTGCAGATTCTAAGGTTTCAAAGGAGCTTTCGGTTGCTGAGGCGCAGCAGATACTTGACAAGACCCTTGATGAACTCCCTAAGCCTACTGCCATAGGTGCAAATCAGATATTCGAAGATCTCAGCGTTACAGTCAACGATGTGGATTACGGCTTTGAAAAGGATGTTATCCTTTCCTGCACCTATAAGACCCTTTCAATAGGCTCTGTCATTACCGAAAACAAACAACAGCTTATCGATGCGGCTTATGCGCATTATTACGAGGGCAAGCAGGCAGGAAAAATGCAAAACGCTACGAAAATAAGCCTTGCGATGTCTGATATGATAGAAGAATTGCTTAAGAAAGCTGAACCCATCAGCGGAGAGGTGACCCTCTATCTTTACGAGATCACCGACGGAAATTTCAGTCTTCATTTAAGCGATGAAGCCGTTGATACCTTTACCGGAGGACTTATAACCGCCAATAATGCTATCAGCGGAGTTATGAAGGCTAACTATAACGGACGTCTCGTTGATATCACCAACAGTGGAACCCTCAGAACAGGAATAAAGGACTGCCTTTCCCTTATTAATTACGATTCTCAAAAGCCTGCTACAGGTAACGCTCTCGTACGTTGGTTTTCAGATTTTTCCGATGACTTTTACCGTAACTTCATCTATAAGGACAGGTGGATGTATCTTCTCCAGGGCCTCGGAACCACCCTCGGTATTACCGTGCTTGCGGGAATAATGGGTATGGTTCTCGGATTTCTTGTGGCAATAGTTCGTTGCACAAACGAAACGACCGGTAAGCTTAAGCCCGTTGACACTATCTGTCGGCTTTATCTTACCGTTGTTCGCGGAACACCGGTAATGGTTCAGCTACTTATAATCTACTTTGTTCTGCTGCTCCCTATCGGAGTGCCTAAGTTCCTTTCAGCCATCCTTTGCTTTGGCCTTAATTCGGGTGCATACGTTGCCGAGATAGTAAGAGGCGGAATTATGTCGGTTGATAAGGGACAGAACGAGGCAGGACGAAGCCTCGGCTTTAATTATCCTCAAACGATGATAAACTTTATCATTCCTCAGGCCTTTAAAGCTGTACTTCCTGCACTTGCTAACGAGTTTATTACCCTGCTTAAGGAATCATCGGTCGCTTTCTATATAGGTGTTGCCGATCTTACCCAAGGAGGTCTGAAGATTCGTTCGCTTACCTATTCTAACTTCCTTCCCCTTATTGCGGTAGCGCTTATCTATCTTGTTATAGTCCTTATTTTGACCCGACTTGTAGGAATTCTTGAAAGGAGGCTGCGTAAGAGTGATCACTAATGCAGAAGTTCTCATAAAAACCGCAGACCTTCATAAGTCTTTCGGAGATAACCATGTTCTTTGCGGTGTTAATACCGACATAAAAAGGGGAGAGGTACTGGTCGTTATCGGACCTTCGGGTTCCGGAAAATCCACCTTCCTGCGTTGTCTCAATCGCCTTGAGGAGCCTACGGGAGGCACAATATATTTTGATGGAAACGATATCACCGATCCTAAATGTAATATAAACCTTCACCGTCAGAAGATGGGAATGGTTTTCCAACAGTTTAATCTGTTTCCGCATATGAC
>CAZRHF010000010.1:0-31395 GCA_964599835.1 uncultured Eubacteriales bacterium
GCTACCACTAGAACCTGAATCTAGCGCGTCTGCCTATTCCGCCACATCCGCATATTAATTTTTTATCCTCTGGTTTTTACACGGCGAGGACTACCGAGGCGGGGCTTACCTTCGGTTAAAAACTTACTTTCAGCCTGATCCGCAAAGAGTATTATACATTTTTCTGCCCTTCTTGTCAAGAGACAAAAAAGGGCAAAGTTTATTTCTTTTGGTTACGTCTGAAGCCGAGGTAATCCTCAAGGATCATAACCGCGGCCACGGCATCAACCGTTTGTTTGCGTTTTTTACCGCGGGTATCGTTCATATTAAGAACGGTGTGTGCCGAAACGGTGGTACAGCGCTCGTCCCACATAATAACTTCAATTCCGGAGATAGCGGCAATTTTATCGGCGACGGTGCGACACTCCTCGGCTCTGAAGCCCTCACTTCCGTCCATATTTTTGGGAAGTCCCGCAACGATAAGCTCCGCTCCCAGCTCTTTGGCCTTGGCGGCAACCTTCTCCGCAAGTCTATCCTCATTATATTCGTTTATAACACAGCTTGGAAAAGCAAAGCTTTCGCCACCGTCACTTACCGCGATGCCTGTTCTGGCCTTGCCGAGATCCACCGACATAATTATCATATATTATTCCTCTTCTTCCCAGAGTCTCGTTACGTCATGCATAAAATCGCCCGGGATATGGCTGTTGTCGTTAAAGTATTTAACGTCGAATTTGCCGTCTTCATATTCCATATAGGCGACGGCGGTATTGTTAGACCAGGGGATCTCTATAAGCCGCTCGATATCACCCAGCACAAGATAACAAATAAGGCATTTCGTAACCGCACCGTGGGAGGCGATAAGTATGGTCTTACCTTCGTTTTCGGGGTCCTCGGCCACCTTGTGGATAGCCTTTTTTGCCCTTTCGTAGACCATACGCATAGGCTCGCCCTTATCGGGGGCGAAATTCTGCGGCTCCTCCTGCCAGATGCGTTCCAGCTCGGCGTAATCGGAAAATATCTTTTTAAAGGTCATACCCTCGACGATCCCGCCGTGTATCTCGGTGAAATCGGGGTCGGGAATAACCTCGATGCCCTTTCCGTCCACAGCGGCAAGGGCGGTCTTATAAGCTCTCTTAAGCGGAGAGGCGATGGCTTTATCAATATGAACGTCCTTAAAGCGTTCCTTTAAATATTCAAGCTGCTTTCTTCCGGTATCGCTTACGTCGCAGTCGGTAGAGCCCTGAAAGATCTTAGCCTTATTTCCCTCGGCCTCACAGTGCCGTATAAAATAAATTTTAACCAAAACTGTCACCTCTCGGAGCATTATACACTATTTTTTGCTTTTTTTCAACTTGATATATTGTTTTTTTCGGTGAAAAGTGATATCATATTTTCATAAAAAAGAAGGAAGGAAACACAAATGATAAAAAAGTATTTATCACGGGTTTTTATTGACGGCCTTTCGGGAATGGCGTCGGGGCTTTTCGCCACCCTTATAATCGGTACCATTATCGGTCAGGTCGGAAATCTTATCGGCGGAACGGTCGGCGAGTACCTCTCCCATATTGCCATTTTAGCCAAGACCCTTACGGGTGCGGGAATAGGCGTCGGCGTTGCCTGCAAGCTGGGTGCTTCTCCTCTTGTGACTGTCTCTTCCGCAGTCGTAGGCTTTATCGGCGCCTTTACGGATCTTGCAAGCTTTGCCTTGGGAAGACCGGGTGAGCCGCTCGGAGCTTTTATTGCCGCCTACGTAGCCGTTGAGGTCGGCTCCCTTGTTTCGGGAAAGACCAAGGCTGATATAATAATAACCCCTCTTGTTTCGATCCTTTCGGGAAGCCTTGCCGCCTTCCTCATCGGTCCTCCCATATCCGAGCTTATGTCCTGGATAGGAAGCATCGTTAACCAAAACGTTGAAGCCAATCCCATAATCGGCGGAATGATCGTTTCGGTGGTAATGGGAATCTGTCTCACTCTGCCCATATCCTCTGCCGCCATCGGCGTTACCTTAGGCCTTTCGGGTCTTGCGGCAGGCGCCGCCGTCGTCGGCTGTTGCTGTAATATGGTGGGATTTGCCGTCGCTTCATTCAGAGAAAACAAATGGGGCGGTCTCTTCTCTCAGGGAATCGGCACTTCTATGATCCAGATGCCCAACATCGTCCGTCATCCTCTTATCTGGATCCCCGCAATACTTTCAAGCGCGATCTTAGGCCCCATAGCGGCGGCGGTACTGAAAATGCCCTGCTCCCCCTCGGGCTCGGGAATGGGAACCTCGGGACTTGTAGGTCCCCTCGAGACCTATTTCACCATGATCGGAGCAGGAACCGACGCAGGCCTTGCGATCCTTGAGATCGTAGCTATACAGATCATACTTCCCGCTATGCTCTCCCTTGCCATCAGTGAGGCAATGCGAAAGATCGGCTGGATCAAAAAAGGCGATATGAGGCTTACGGTATAATGACTAAAAAACAGCTTGCGATACTTTCGGTGGAGGGACTGAAAAAAGAATATCCCGACGCCATTTGCTCCCTTGATTACAGCGACCCTTTTCAGCTTCTTGTGGCTACCCGCCTTTCGGCGCAGTGCACCGATGCCAGGGTAAATATGGTAACTCCTGCTCTTTTCGCCGCTTTCCCCACCGCCGAGGCTATGGCCGATGCCGGGCTTTCCGAGGTGGAGGAGCTTATTAAGACCTGCGGTCTTTATAAAACCAAGGCCAAGGACCTTATCGGAATAGGTAAGGGAATCGCGGAAAACTTCGGCGGACGGGTACCCGATACCATTGAGGAGCTTCTGACCCTTCCGGGTGTGGGACGCAAGACCGCAAATCTTGTGGTGGGCGACGTCTACGGAAAGCCCGCCGTCGTCACCGACACCCATTTTATAAGAATAGTAAACCGAATCGGACTCACTTCGCAGAAAGAGCCTGCAAAGGTAGAGGCCGAGCTGAAAAAGCTGCTTCCTCCCGAGGAATCGAACGACTTTTGTCATCGCACCGTCCTCCACGGCAGAGCGGTCTGCACCGCAAGGCACGCATACTGTGAAAAATGCGTTCTCGCGGATATTTGTAAAAAGGTTAACGTAAAATAATGAATGAGATCTTTTGTCGCACCGAGGCTATGCTCGGCACCTCTGCTTTGGAAAAACTTAAGAATTCCCGCGTAGCTCTTTTCGGGCTTGGGGGAGTGGGCTCTGCCGCCTTTGAGGCTCTTCTTCGAAGCGGGGTCGGTACCATCGACGTCTTCGACCACGACACCGTATCCTTAAGCAATTTGAACCGTCAGCTTCTTGCTACCCTCGACACTGTGGATACCCCCAAAACCGAGGCGGCCGAAAACCGCGGTAAAATAATTTCCCCCGGGACAAGGGTAATACCCCATAAGCTTTTCTATCTTCCCGAAAGCTCTGAAGAGATAGATATGTCGGTATTCGACTACGTTATCGACGCGGTGGACACCGTTACGGGAAAGCTGGAAATTATCGTAAACGCCAAAAATGCGGGAGTCCCCGTTATCAGCTGTATGGGTACGGGAAATAAGCTTGATATAACCGCACTCAGAGTTTCGGATATCTCTAAAACCGAGGGCTGTCCCTTGGCCCGCGTTATGCGTAAGGAGCTTAAAAGCAGGGGAATAACCGACCTTCCCGTGGTGTGGTCGGACGAAAAGCCCTTTGCCGCCGCTCCTACGGGAGAGCTTAAGGGAGACCGTCCCGCCCCTGCCAGCGCAATTTTCGTTCCCGCCGCCGCGGGACTTATCCTTGCGGCCGAAGCGGTAAAGCATATTTCGGGAAAATAATTCCCGAAAAAATAAAAAAACCGAAAATTTTTAAAATATTTTAAAAACCCGACAGACTGCGACAAATTTCGACAAAGCCTTTGTGGTATAATGTCTGCAAAAAAAGGCAAAGCCTTATAAAAAGGAGACTTTATTATGAAAAAGATCGCAGTTATAGCCCCCACCGCTGAAAATTGGGGTAGGTTCGAAAACAGTATTGAGTGCGACCGCATTTATGAGCGTATAGAGGCGATCCTTAAAGATCACGCCCACAGCGGTACGGTCTGTCTTATGACCTCAATGAACATCGGCGTTGAGACCCTTGCCGCTACCGCCGCCCTTGCTCTGGGTAGGGATCACGCCGTCTGTCTCGAGTGTGTTATCCCATACGAGGGGCAGGCAAACGACTGGGCGGAGAGCGACCGCGACCGCTATTTCGATATCATCGAAAAATGCGATAAGGAGACTCTGCTTCAGACCCGCTATTCCTCCTCTGCCGAGGAAAACTGCCTTTATTATACGGTCGATTCAGCTGAGGAGATAATAACCTTCGGCGAGCTTCCCCTTAAGGCCCGCACCATCATTGCACAGTCGGGCAAGAAAATAATAAAACTGTAACAAAAAAACCTCCTGATCTCAGGAGGTTTTGATCTTATTCTTCGTTTTTGGCGGCGCGTTTTTTCATAATGAAATTATATATCAGGATTCCCGTTATGCTGACCGCACCCGTAACAGCAAAGACGATTATACCGGAAATATAATTTCCGTTTCCGAAAAGGGAACCGCTTGCGGTAGAGGAAACCACCGACGGAATTCTTGCCAAAAGGGTTATGCACAAAAATTCCGAAAGCTTCATTCGGGTAAGGGGTACCACGTACGTAAGCAGGTCTTTAGGGGTACCGGGTATAAGGAAAAGCAGGAAGACCAGGGTGTTGAGCTTTTTTTCACTGTTTATAAAGCGTAGCTCGTTTATCTTCTGCGGGTCGACGAAAAGCTCTACCAGCTTTACGCCCCATTTCTTTATAAGCAGGAAAAGCACCGCCGAGGCCAGAGCCACCCCGATAAGGCAGAGTATAGCACCCTCGATGGGCCCGAAGGCAAGTCCCATTCCCACCTCCACGAATTCGCCGGGGATGATGGCGACAAATACCTGCAAAAACTGAATCAGCAGTGCGACCAGCCAGCCGTACCAACCGTAGCCCTCGATAAAGGCCTGAAAGCCTTCCGAGCTTTTCAGGTCGAAGAAACGGAATATCACGAAATATGCAAGCAGGCAGATCAGACCGAAAACGATGACCAGTGAGCCTATACCAAGTATTCTTTTGAGCAGAATTTTTTTCTTATCGTCCATTTTAACCTTCCGTTCGGCTAAATATTTTAACAAGCGCCTCAAAGCTGTCGGCTCTGTAGGTAGGCGTGTAGGGTGCATCGGCGTCCTCGGGGGCAAAGAAGCAGGTGTCTATTCCTGCGTTTATGCCTCCAAGTATATCCGAAGACATACTGTCGCCTATAATGCAGATACGGCTTTTATCCTTTTCAGGTATCTCCTCAAAAATGCGGTCGAAGAAGAGCTTTTCGGGCTTCTTACTGCCGTATTCCTCCGAAATGAAGACTCGGTCAAAATAGGGGAGAAGGCCGCTGTTTTTAAGGCGCGAGTGCTGAACTGCGGCAAGCCCGTTGGTAACTATGTAGGTCTTGTAGCTTTGGTGAAGGGTTCTGCAAAGAGCGTCGGCGCCGGGAAGCAGATCGGCTCGGGTAGCAAGGGTGGCCTCGTAAAAAGCGCCCATTTCACGTGGGTCGGCAGAGGAGCCCACCGCTCTGATGAACTCAGCAAATCGGAAAAGCTTTATTTCGGCCTTGGTTACCTCGCCCTTTTCGTGACGCTTCCATAGGGAGTTGTTTATGCTCGAATAAAGCTGTGCGCGCTCCTCGGAAAAGGGAATTCCGAATTTCTCGCAGGCCTTTTGTATGGAATATTTTTCGGCGGCGTAAAAATCCAAAAGGGTATTATCCGCATCTAAAAGCAGGGGCGTATATTTGTTTAAAGTACACATAGGGCAAAGGTGGCGATACTCGCAAAAAGATCGGTCATTACGGGAATAAGGACCATAATTCCCGAGCAACCGCCCCTGAGAGCTATGCGCTGTTTTTCAGGGATAACGTTTTCGGTATCGGCTTTGATTTTTTTAATATCGGCTACCGCCTTGTTTTTATAGATATAAAGGGCAAAAAGGCTCGTTACCGCAGGCACCGAAAGGTTACCGACGTACCTGCCTATAAGCGAAACCGCAGGATTGAAGCTTTTTTCAAAGGCAAACAGCAGACCGTTCAGAGCCTCGTTTACCGCGGCAGGGTCGGTGTAGGAGGCGGGGTCCTTAAGCAGGTCTCCCATAAGACCGAAGATGCCGTCGACGTAGGCGGTGTAGACGTTGTAGTTAAGTGCCAGGTCGGCTCCGGTAAGTAAAAGCCCGCAAAGCAGAAAAATACTTCCCACCTTGGGCATTTTGCGCCAGAAAAACCATATAGCCGTTCCGAAAAATCCGAAGAACAAGCCGAGAAGAAGCACGGGGACGCAGGTGGCTATCTTTTGTCCCGTGGCCTCCATACGCAGGAATTTCGGTATGAATTTTTGCGGTCTTTTTCCCACGTAAAGACTCATATCGCCGAGGGATATGCCGTCGATCTCGGGCTCGGTCACCCCGTTTTTCGGTGCCTCGTCCCGGGGGGGATAATTGTAACGCCTGTCTACCACGGGAAGCATGGCGCCGCAGTATTTGCAAAAAACGTAATTACCCTCGTTTTCGGTAGAGCATTTAAGACAGATCTTTTTATCCATAGCTATCCTTTCAGGGTCAGATGAACATAAGAATGACGGTGGGAACGAACTCAAGGGCGAAAAAGGCTATCATAAAGGCGATAAAGCTGATTCCGCTCTGCTTTTTGCGAAGCTCATCAGCCTCCTCGGAGTCAAGCTCCTTTTCGGCTTTCTTAATTTCCTTTGCCGCAAAAATTACCCTCTTTTTATAGAACCAGTCGCCAAGCAGGGCGAAAACTATACGAACGATAAGCCCGACGACAAGTCCCGCCCCCGCAAGAATAAGGGGAAGGCTTCCGATAGAGGGGAGATTTTCGATATAGTAGGTAAGCATATTTGCGTTTTGTCCGGCTACGGGAAGCTGGGCAAGGGCAAAGGAAAGGGGAAAGCTCAGCACGGTAGAGATTATGGAGAAAACTACCGCAATAACGCTCTCCTTATACATTTTTCGGTATGCCAGCCAGGCCCCGGGAAGCAGAAAGCCTGCCCAGTTCCAGGAGGTCTTCTTGTTCCCCGCGAGGGTAAGAAAACGGGAGATATAGCGGAAGTGGTTTATCATAATTACCCCGGAGGCCTCCTTGGCGGTGACCCCCTCGCCGATATCGGTGTCGTCCTCGACCGAGCTGAAGTTTATATTATGGAGATTTCCGTCGGCGAAAAAGCCGGTCATTTCGGAATAGCCGCAGTAGGGGCAGAAACGGGCGTCCTTCGGATAATCCTTTCCGCATTGGGTACAGATACGGCCTTTTGAAGAGGAATCGGTATCGGCCTCGGCGGAAGCTTCTTTAGTTTCCTCCGTTTCATCCGAATACTGCATATCGGTTCCGTGGTATTTTTCCAGTCCGCAATGTCCTGCCGAATTATAGCAGTCGCGGTGGTGGGGTGCGCCGCATACGGGACAGCATACCACGTCATCCTCCTCGAAAAGATACGCCGAGCAAACGGCACATTTTTTATTCTTAACGTCAAAGCCCATCAGATCTGCTCCTTAAACATTTCGCGCATTTTTGCGGCGTAGTCGAAAACGGCCTTAAAATATTCGCGGCCGTAGTTATGGTATTTGCGCTGTTCTATCATGATCTTAAGCTCGTCGGGGGTTACCCACTTGACCTCGGCAACCTCGCTTTTCTGCAGGCGGAGGCGGCTTATATCTGCATCGCACTTAATAAACCAGACGTCTAAAAATGAGTTTCTTCTCTTAAGACGTCCCATAAATTTGAGACTTCCTTTAAGGGCCTTTATGCCCAGCTCCTCGCTCAGCTCTCTTGCGGCGGCGGAAAGGGAGCTTTCGCCCGAAACGGCGCTTCCGCCGGTAGCCGCCCACTCGCCCGGCATAAGCTTTCTTTTTTCGCTTCTGCGCTGAATAAGAAAGTTGCCGTCGGAGGAAACTACCCATATATGCACCACCAGATGGTACTCACCGTTTTTCAGCACGGTGCGCCCTCTGACGGCGGTCTTTCCCGTAACGACCCCCTGGTCGTTTAAAATGTCCCAAAGTTCCATTATTGGCCTTCTTTTCTGAAAATTGTGATCTCTGCCGAAAACTGTCGCGGCAGGAGCTTTTTTCGGGCTTTGCGCAGAAGAAGGACGGTGCCCGTTACCGTCATACAACACTTCTCCACGATAATTCTTTATAATTGTACCAAAAAAACGCAATATATACAACACTTTTTTAATGAACGCAGTGTAAATAAAAAAATAATCCTTGTAAAAGTGAGAAATATATATTATAATATATCGGAAGTCGGGTTAGTTCCGACGGCTCTGTCTGTGTGACGGGGTGTGCGAATGGGCTGGTCCTGTGCGACAGAGTACCGTGAACCATGTCAGGCGGGGAACCGAGCAGCATTAAACGGTTTTCACTGTGCGCCGCAGTAAATCGGTTCATTCGTACGCCCGGTTACACAGATTTTTTTAGATTTTTAAACGGAGGAAAACTAATGGCATATAAGGCCCTCTACCGAAAATACCGTCCGCAGACCTTTTCGGAAGTTTACGGTCAGGACCATATCGTAGATACCCTTAAGGGCGAGCTGGCTTCGGGTAAAATTTCTCATGCCTATCTTTTTACGGGAACCAGAGGAACCGGTAAGACAAGCTGTGCGAAAATTCTTGCCAAGGCGGTAAACTGCCTTTCCCCCAAGGACGGCGATCCATGCCTCGAGTGTGAAGCCTGCCGTATGGTTGCCGATGAGGAGGCCACCGATATCGTTGAGCTTGACGCCGCCTCCAATAACGGTGTCGACCACGTCCGTCTCCTCCGTGAGCAGATCGCCTTTACTCCAAACGCCCTTAAATACAGGGTATATATAATCGACGAGGTCCATATGCTCTCTATCGCGGCCTTCAACGCCCTGCTTAAGACCCTTGAAGAACCGCCCGAGCACGCTATCTTCATCCTCGCCACAACCGAGGTCCACAAGCTCCCCACTACTATTCTTTCCCGTTGTCAGCGTTTTGATTTCAAAAGGATCGAAACCGATAAGATAGTCGAGCGCATAAAGTTCGTTTCCGACGCCGAGGGCTTTAATATAACCGACGACGCCGCAACCCTTATTGCCGCGGCCGCCGACGGAGGAATGCGAGACGCCCTTTCGATCCTCGATCTCTGCGTTTCGGTCTCCGCGGATATAACCGAAAAGACCGTTACCGACGTTTGCGGAATGTCGGGACACGAATATTTAAACCGTCTTTCCGACGCCGTAATAAACGGAAACACCTCCGAGGCATTATCCCTTATCGACGATCTGCATAAGGGCTCGGTGGATATGCTCCGACTGGCAAATGACCTTTCGGCACATTTCCGCGACATTATGATAATCAAAACCGTTTCGGCCGACAAAAAGCCCATCGTCTGCTCCGAAACACAGCTTAAGATATATACCGAAAAGGCCGCAAAGTTCGATATTAAGGACGTACTTCGCGCCCTTAATATGCTTTCCGACTGCATCGCTTCTATGCAAAACGCAAACCGCAGAAGTATGCTGGAAATGACCGTAATAAAGCTCTGCTCGCCCGAGCTTTGCACCGATATCGAATCTCTTGAAAAGCGTATTCGGGCCTTAGAGATCTCGGGTCCGAGAACCGCACCTGCGGCGCCCGTTGCCCCTGCACCCACTCCTGCCCCTGCCGAAAAGCCGCAGGAAAAGAAGATAATAACCGAAGAAGAGCTTCCGCCTCCCATTGAGGACGAGGCGCCTCCCGCAGGCCTTCCCGAGGAGCCCGCTATAGAGTCTGCACCCGCACAGGAGACTGCTTCAGCCCCGAAGGGTGAGGCGGGCGAGCTTGCCGAGTGGGCGGAGATACTTAAGGTGCTGGCAAGAACCTGCCCGCCCATAAGCGGAGTTTTAAACGGCTCCCGCGCCTTCATTTCGGGACAGTATCTGCTTATAGATGCCCCCAACCCGATGTTCAGAAGCTTTATAAATTCCAAAAACGCTATCTACCGTGATGCCATAAGAAAGGCGGCAACCCAGGTTCTGGGACAGACCTATAAGCTGGGACCCTATAAGCCGGTTAAGACCGACGAGGAGGCCGACCCACTTAAGGCGTTGGCAGAAAAATTAAAACAGTTCGATATACCCAATAATTAAAGGAGAATATATTATGAAAGTAAGAATTCCCAATCAGAACGGCGGTATGAGCCAGCAGCAGATGCTTAAAAAGGTTCAGCAGATGCAGGAGGATATGGCAACTCTTCAGGCCGACCTTGACGAAAGAGAATATACTGCCTCTGCAGGCGGAGATATGGTGTCTGTAACCGTTACAGGCAAGCACGAGGTAAAGGCCATAAGCATTAAGCCCGAGGCTTTGGAAGAGTGCGAAGGCGACCCCGAAATGCTTGAAGATTTCCTTATAATCGCCCTGAATGAAGCCATCACCACCGCAACCGAGACCGGTGAAAAGGAAATGAACGCGATCACAAGCGGCCTTAACATCCCCGGAATGCCCGGTATGTTTTAATAATGGCTTATAGCATAACCTCCTTAAACGAACTCACGGCGCAGTTTGAAAAGCTGCCCGGAATAGGTAAAAAAACCGCCCAGCGTCTGGCCTTTTACGTAATAACCGCCCCCGAAGAATATGCACAGCGGTTTTCAAAGGCCCTTACCGACGCGCGCTCTAAAATAAGGCTCTGCTCCTGCTGTCAGGCTCTTTCCGATCGCGAGCTTTGTCCCGTCTGCGGCGATCCTTTAAGGGATAAGACCACCATCTGCGTGGTAAGCGACCCGAGGGACGTCCTTGCCTTCGAGCGCACCAGGGAGTTTAAGGGTGTCTACCACGTCCTTCACGGGGTAATTTCTCCCCTTGACGGAATCGGCCCCGAAAAGCTTAAGGTGAGGGAACTGCTTGCCCGCCTTTCCGACGGAAGCGTGAAAGAGGTAATTATGGCAACCGACCCCACTGTTGAGGGTGAGGCTACTGCCAGCTATATCTCCCGATTTATAAAGCCTATGGGAATTAAAATAACCCGTCTTGCCTACGGCGTGCCGGTGGGCGGGAATCTCGAATATGCCGACGAGGTAACGCTGCAGCGTGCCCTCGACGGCCGAAACGAAATTTAGTAGGGGCGGTCATCGGCCGCCCGTTAAACGGAGAAACTTATGGTAACACAAAAAGATATCGACAGAATAAACGAGCTTGCCCGTAAATCCAAGACCGAGGGTCTCACCGACGCCGAAAAGGCCGAGCAGAAGGAACTCAGGGTAAAGTATATAAACGGATTTAAGGCAAGTTTAGAGAGCCAGCTTTCGGGAATTACCATAGTAAACCCCGACGGAAGCAAGCATAAGGTAAAGAAAAAAGATGAAACTGGTCGTTCTTGAAGCGGGGGTAATGACCCCGGGCGGTCTTTCTCTTGACGTATATAAGCAGTTTGGCGAGGTCATAGAATACCATACCTCCAAGCAGCATCAGGTAATCGAGCGAATCGGCGATGCTGACATCGTTCTGCTTAATAAGCTCACTATAGATAAAGAGGTAATGGATGCCTGCAAAAACCTTAAGTATATAGGCCTTTTTGCAACGGGATTCAATACCATCGACGTAAAATACGCCGCAGAAAAGGGCATCACCGTCTGCAACGCAGGAAGCTATTCCACCTCCGCCGTCGCCCAGCACACCTTCGCCCTTATCTTGAATCATTATAATCAGATCGCAAACTACCACGCCGCCGTGCAGGGGGGCGCCTGGGAGAAAAGCGAGCTTACCACCCTTTACGACTTTCCCACCGACGAGCTTTACGGCAAAACTCTGGGTATCGTCGGCTACGGTCACATCGGCAAAAGGGTAAAAGCGATCGCCGAGGCCTTCGATATGAAGGTTATCGTCCACACACGCACACCCAAAGACGACGGAACCGAGTTCGTCTCCTTCGATGAGCTTTTAGAGCGCAGTGATATAATTTCCCTCCACTGTCCCTTAACCGACGAAAGCCGCCTTATGATGAATGAGGCCGCCTTTAACAGGTGCAAAAAGGGCGCCCTTCTTGTGAATACAGCCCGCGGAGGTCTTGTTGACGAGCCCGCACTTAAAGCGGCGGTAGAGTCGGGCAGGCTTTCGGGTGCCGCATTGGACGCAATTACGGTTGAGCCTATGCGAAACTGCATCCTGAAGGGTGTGGAGAATATCGTTATAACTCCACACGCCGCCTGGGCACCTATGTACACCAGAATCAAGCTTCTGGGAATCACGGTCGACTGTATAAAAGGCTGGCTTGAAGGCAACCCCATAAACGTCGTATCTAAACTCTGATTAAAGACCGATATCGAAAGTTTTTCGATATCGGTTTTATTGACTTTAGGAGAGGTTATTTTTATAATATACCTATAAAGGAGTGTTTTATATGATCTGGAAAAATGCTGAACTGCACGGCGTTGCCGAGCTTATAGAAAAAAACGACGGAGGATTTACCCCCCTCCGTATGCCACAGTGGGTAAAGGACGGTCTCGATTCCGACGGAAGCCGCCTTTATTCTTCAACGGGAATAGAGATCCGCTTTGTTTTAAAGGGCGAAAAGGCGGTAATTAAGCTAAGTCCGGGTGAAGATCCCGTAAAAGCGGGTACCTTCAAGGTCTTCCGCGGTGGAATTCAGGGCGGATGGCAGGATAACAAGACCGTAGTTTTCGACGGAAATGTTCCCCGGGAGCTTGAAATAACAAGAGCCCAAAACCTCGGACGTTTAAATAAAATGACCGAAAAAGCAGACCTTCCCTGGGACCCCGAGGTCATCCGTGTCATTCCCGACACCATTAAATACACCTTTCACGATATAATCGGCGATATCGAGCCTCCCGCTCCCGGGCAGAAGCCGAAAAAGACCCTGCTCTGCTACGGCTCCTCCATAACCCACGGTTCGAACTCTCTTTCGGTTCCTCAGTCCTGGGTATCGGTGGTAGCCCACAACCTTAAAATGGATCATATGAATCTCGGTATGGCGGGAAACTGCAGACTTGAGCCTACGGTAGCCGAGTATATTGCACGGCTCGGCGAAGAGGGAAAATGGGACGTCGCTACCTTGGAGCTTGGCATAAACGTTCTTTCCTGGGACGAAACCAAGATCCGGGAGAGAAGCGAAAATATGATAAGGCAGGTGGCAGGACGAAACCCCGAAAAGCCCGTTTTCGTAATTTCTCCCTTCTGCTTTTTCGGCGACGAGTTCGGAGACAAAAACGGCGACAAATGGCGCAATATCCTTAAGGAAATAACCGAAAAGCTAAACTTCAAAAACGTCACCTATATAAACGGTATGGATATAATCGGCGACAGTTCCCTTTATATCTCGGCCGACGAGGTCCACCCCAATATTTACGGCTGTATGAAGATAGCCGAAAAGCTGGAGGAAAAGATCAGAGAGGCGCTGTATGTATAACTATTCCATTGTTAAAGCTGACCCCGATCACATCGAGGAGGTCTGCAGTGATATCGTCCGTCAGACAAGGGAGGGTATAACCGACCTTGCTCTTGTCAGTATGACCCTTGTACCCGAGGGAGACCCTGCCATCGACAAGGCCGCCATTGAGGGCGAGAAATACGCCGTCTGCCGCGACCGCCTGAAGGAGGAAGAGGTAGACCTCGGAATACTCGTTCAGGCCACCATCGGCCACGGCTATAAGCTTAATTCCGATTTTGCCTTTCAGCACGTAATAGATATGGCTGCGGGGGACCGACGTTTCGTTGCCTGCCCCTATGACGAGGGCTTCAGAGACTATCTCAGAAAGACCTTCAAGACCCTCGCCGAGCTTTCCCCTAAAACCATTATGGTAGACGACGATTTCCGTCTGATGCACCGCCCGGGAAAGGGCTGTGCCTGTCCTCTGCATCTTAAAGCGGTAAGCCGCCTTGCAGGCCGCGAGGTGACCCGCGAAGAGCTTGCTGAGGCAATTTTAGGCGAAAAGAAGGACCAAAATCTTAAAAATATTTTTATCGAGACTCAAAAGGAATCCCTGCTGGGCGGAGCCCGTGCGATGCGTGAGGGAATCGACGCCGTAGACCCCACCCTTCCTGCCAGCTTTTGCTGTGTAGGTCCTGCAACCGAATTTGCCGCCGACATTGCAGGCATCCTTGCAGGTAAGGGCAATAAGCCTATGGTCCGCATAAATAACGGCAACTACACCCCCGCAGGTGCCAAGCGTTTAAATGAGCATCTTTACCGCGCCGCAAAGCAGATAGCCGTCCTTAAAAAGCACGGGGTCGATGCCATTCTTGCCGAAACCGATACCTGCCCCCAGAATCGCTATTCAACCTCTGCCCAGAACCTCCACGCCCACTTTACGGGAACCATTTTAGAGGGAGCAATAGGCGCCAAGCACTGGATAACCCGCCTTGCAGCCTTCGAACCCAAGGCAGGAGAGGCCTACAGAAAGAAGCTTGCGGCAAACCGAGGCTTTTACCACACATTATCGGCGCTGGTTCCTGACATCAAATGGCGCGGAGCCTGCACCCCCGTTTCCGATTCGGAGGATCATTTCGGCGGAGCTTTAGCTAAATACGGCTGGCCGGTCTGCGTTTTCGAGCGTCTTGGTCTGCCCTGCTTCTACGCACCCGATTCTGCCGCCGACGGTATAGTATTTATGGAGGATACCGACGTAAACCTCCGTACAGACGAACAGCTTTTAAAGCTGTTCGGTAAGACCGTAGCTCTTTCGGGCAAGGCCGCCCATATTATAAACGAGCGCGGTCTCGGTGATTATACAGGCGTAGAAACAAAGCCCTGGAAGGGTGTAAACCTTTCGGGAGAGCTTTTCGAAAACGGCAACCGCTGTAACGCCCAGGTAGACGCCTTTGAGCTTGTCCCCCAAAGCGATGAGGTAGAGAGCCTTTCCACCGTCTACCATCTTAAGGACGGCAAGGAAAAACAGCCCCTTTTCCCCGGTGTTACCTCCTTTAAAAATCCCGCAGGGGGCACCACTATAGTCTTCTGCGGCGACCCCAATACCCAGTTCTCATATCTCACCGCCTTCAGCTTTTTAAACGAGACCCGAAAGGATCAGCTTGCGGATATCTTAAAGAGCACGGGCAACCTTCCCGTTTATTATCCCGACGATATGGAAATGCTTCTCCGCGCAGGAGACCTGCCCGACGGAAGCCTTCTGGTTGCCGCCTTTGATATTTCCCTTGACCGCGACGATACCCTGCCCCTCGTAGTCGACGGCGAGGTGAAAAGGGTGGAACAGCTCACACCCTCGGGAGAGTGGAGCGAGGTCTCTTTCACCGAAAACGGCAACAGAATAGAGGTAAACACCCCCGTCTACACCCTCGAACCTATTGTTCTTAAAATTTACAGATAACAAAAAACTCCTTCTTAAGAAGGAGTTTTTTGTTATCTGTCTTTTTTCGAGTTTTTCTTTTTGCCGTTAGGCCTTTTCGGAACTATGGTATAGACCTGATAAACGTGTTCGTCAGAATGTGGCTCGGCTTCTGCTTCGGCCTGTGTTTCCTCCTCGGCGGAATCCTTGGAGAAAGCCTCGCCATACCCTTCGGTTTCGGTGTAAGGCTTCATCACCGCCCGCTCCTCGGTGGCGTGGGGGCGGTGATGCTTTCTGCGTCGCCTGCGAAGCTTCTTCATTATAAAGGCGGTAAGGGTCAGCACTATCGCCGCGGCAAGAAAAACAAGGGCGAAAAGCTTAAAAAGTCCCGCGGCGTCGTTTCTGTTCTGTATGGTCGAAATGACCATCGAAGCAAGTCCCGTAAAAAAGCAGGATGCGCCCGCGATATTCAACTTTTTTCGAAGTCGCATGGTTTTAAAGCCTTTCTGCTATCATACCGTCGATGGCATCGCGCATTTTCTGCATAGTCTCTGTGTCGTCGGCGCATTTTTTAAAGGTGATGGGCTCGCCGAATATATCTTCAAGCCTTTTAACGATCTCTTCCTTGGAATAATATTTTTCGCAAAGCTTTAAGGCTCGTATATCCTCAAGACCCTGAGCAAATGCCACAAGACGGATGCTCTCCAGAGGGGTTCCGTGACGTCCGGGGTAGATGCTTACTGCGTCTCCGCCCCCTGCCCAGTAGCCTGCGTTTCCGTTAAGGAAGGGGTCGATGTGGTCGTGGGAATACTGGTTGTTATAGAAGTTGAGTCCCCAGTGTAAGAAGCCCTCAATGCCGTATTTATACATCTGAATTCCCATAAAACGGGTGCGAGCCGAGTGCATACCCATAAAGCGGTTACTGTATCCCACAGAGGGACCGCAGCAGTAGTAGATCCAACGCTCATTTATATCCTCGGGCATAAAAGCTTCAATGCTGTTGCTTATGGGTACGGGGATCTCAACGAGGCCCTCTTTATAAAACTCTACGTGACTGAGTGCATCGAGCAGCTTCCAGCCGCCGATAACGCTCTTAAGGTTTTCCTTATTCTTTTTATACTGCTCTAAATGCTCTGCGCTGGGCTCGTCGGAAATGTGGAAATAGGTTCGGTCACGAAGTCCCTTCTTCTCTAAATATGCGGTCACCTCGGTGAGCATCTCCTTAAGGAATCTGACGTATTCCTCACCTGCCGCGTCGGTGTCCCAGCCGAAGATCCTTTTATACTCTCCGTCTACCGTAGCCATAACCTTGGCGGCGTGGTAGGCGCCCCATTGGGTGAAGAGATGGCACATTTCGAAATATTTAACTCCGCAGTCAAGGAGCATATTTATATAGCGGTCGAGTAAGCTCAGATCAAAGGAATATTTTCCGTTTTCTGCTGTGACCTGTATAAGCTGGGTGGTGGTGCGTTCTCCGCCTACCGCCGTGTCGAGAGCGGGGGTGAAAAGGGGAACGTATATCATATTAACGCCGTTTTTGACCGCCGACTCTATGACCCTGCGGCAGTATTCAAAATGCTTGTCGCTCCATACCTCGAGGTCGTAATAGTCGGCAACGCAGTCGGCGTAGAACCACTGCGTAACACGGGTATCCTGCTCGGGGAGCTCGGCGTCGATAACACTAATAATTATCTCGTTTTCGGTGACGGCATTTCCGTCCATATCGGTAAGGCAGATCTTGAGACTATGCTCACCTGCGAAAACTCCGTCGTTAATAATATCGATCCAAAGGGTGCGAAGCTGACCCTTTACCACCGAGAACCATCCCGAATGGGCAATAGGTACCAAAACGTCGGGATAAAGTCCCGGGGTGGTGCGAACGTAGCCGGAGTCAAGCGCGTTTGCCCTGCCGGGAGTCTGGGGGAAGGGGATATAGTTAGGGATATTCTCGACCGTCCGAAGCACAGCCTTGTCGGCAAGGTCCCCTTCCAGCTTTACCTTATAATGGGTCCTTGACTGCTCGGCCTCCTCCTCGTCGCAGGGAAGAAGCTGAAAAGCGGCGTTTGTGTTCTTATATATATTAATATGTGTTACCTCGGCAAACTCATCGTAGGAGCTGTCAAGAAAGCATTTTTCAAGGGACGAAATGATCTTTGTTTTAAGCATTGTTTTTACCTCCAAGAGCCTTGTTTATGTAGTTTAATACCCGTTTTTTATCTCCGCTCCATAGCGGAGCAATAAGATCTTTTTTTGCGCCGTCTCCCGTCAGACGGTGGATTATTATATCCTCACGGAGCACCGAAATACATTCTGAAAGCTGGTCGGTGTATTCCTCCAAGGAGAGGGGAGTAACGGCACCCTTTTCATATTCCTTTTCCAGGTCGGTGCCCTTTATAATATGAAGCAGGTGGAATTTTACCCCGTCTGCCCCGACATCCGAGACGTGCTTTGCGGTCTTTACGGGGTCGTCGCCGGGGAGTCCTATTATTATATGGGCCACCGTCTCTATTCCCGCAGACTTAAGCCGTCTTACCGCGTCGTCAAAGACCTCGGTCTTATAGCCTCTGCGGATATATTCGGCAACCTTTTCGTTTACCGTCTGAAGCCCCAGCTCCACCCACACGGGCTTTACGGAGTTTATCTCTTTAAGAAGGGCTATCACCTCGTCGGATAGGCAGTCGGGTCTCGTTGCAACGGCCAGTCCAACCACGTCCTCGGGGGAAATCGCCTCATAATATATCCTTCTGAGATAGTCTGTATCCCCGTAGGTGTTTGTAAATGACTGAAAATAGGCAAGATATTTGCCCTCTTTGACCTTGGCGGCCACCCTTTTCTTTGCCGCATCAAGCTGAGCCGCAACGCTTCCGCAGTATCTTTCGGCAAAGTCACCGCTTCCCTTATCACTGCAGAAGATACAGCCTTTTGTTCCGATACTGCCGTCGCGGTTAGGGCAGGAAAGCCCGCCGTCGAGAGACAGCTTATATACCTTACAGCCGAAACGGTCTTTTAAGACCTCGGATACGGTTTTTTGTATCATAGATCCTTTTCGTGGATAACGACGCCGCCCTCACGGAGCTTATTCTGTAAAAGTCCGATATCAAGAGCCGAAAAATCGTCTGTAAGAGCCGCCGCAACGCCTGCCGCCTCCCCCGTTACCGAACAGCAGGGGATTACACGCATAATATCCCACATTCCGTCGGTCACGGAGGTGCATCTGCCTGCGCAGATAAGGTTTTTGACCTCGCCCGAGTAAAGGGTTCTGAAGGGTACCTCGTAAACGGGGCCCCGCTTTTTCCAGTCGGAGACCATACCTATGGAATCCTCAAAATATTTGTGCATCTCGTCGGAAGCCAGAGTATATTCGCCTGCAATACGCCTTGTCATTCTTATCTGGGGAATGGTGGCGATGGTGGTGGGGACGATGTGCTCTCCCGCCTCCCGCTTTTTTTCTATATCGGAAAGGGTCTGGGCGTGGGAAAGGATGACCTGCTCGCTCAGCTCCTGTCCGTCAAGCCCCGAAAAACGTCGGTTTACAAGAGCTTTAACCGAATTGCTCGCGTTTTTCTCCTCATCGGGAATGTCGCTGGCACCAAGCATTCTCAGCGTAAAGCCCTTGTCTCCGGCAGAATAGTACCAGGCGGCAAGGATGTTGCCCTGACCGAACTTTTCGGTAGGTGCTCCCGAGAAGAGGGCAATATCGGCGTCTCCGGTTGCGTCAACCACCGAGCTTGCCAAAATTCCGAAGCGGCCCGATTTGTTTTCGAAAATGACCGCATCGATCTTTTTATCCTTTACCGAAGCGGCAACGGCGTAGGTGCCGTAGAGTATTTCTACCCCTTCCTTTAAAAGAAGCTGTTCGGCAAGAATGGCAAAAAGCTGAGCGTTATACTGGACCTCAAAGCGCTTAAACTCAATTCCTCTTCCCTTCGGGTCATCGCTGTCAAGCCAGTTTTCGGGGTATCTTGCTTCGGCTCCCATGGAGATTGAAAGACGAAGAAGCTCTTCGGCAAGTCCGAAGGAGACCTGTTTGCCGTAGCCGTCGCAAAGGGGGAGGTAAATGGTGACAAGACCGGCAGTTCCGAGACCGCCGAGCATAAATACTCTTTCGGTTAAAACTACCTTTTTACCCTGTCGTGCCGCGGCAACAGCGGCGGCAATTCCGGCGAATCCGCCTCCGCAAACAAGTACGTCACAGCTTTTTGTTACCTTGGTTTCGATACTTTCTTTAATAGTCATTGGGGTTACCTCCCATGTTATATACTATATATGTACAGCACTGCATATAGCTCATTATACCTATGTAAATCAGCAAAGTCAACAGATAAAAAAATACAGAAATAAAGGTTGACAAAAGGGGTGCCTTTCGGTTATAATCTTAAACTGATAGGCTATGTAAAAGGGTTAATATCCTCGGAACAAAGCTATACTAAAAATAAGGAGGGTTCAAGATGAAAAGAACTTACCAGCCCAAGAAGCTCCATCGCAAGAAGGAACACGGCTTCATGAAGAGAATGGCTACCGCCAACGGACGCAAGGTACTTGCCCGCCGCAGAGCAAAGGGCAGAAAGCAGCTCACATACTAATCTGTTATGTACTCTTTCAACAAACTGAAGCAGAATTCTGATTTCAGACGAACTTACGGACGCGGAACTACTTTTGTAACTCCCGCGTTCGTAACCTATGCGTTCAAAAACCGCCGTCATAGCGGCGTTTCCGTCGGAATAACCGCAGGCAAAAAGCTTGGCGGAGCAGTTCAGCGCAACCGTGCCAAACGGGTCATAACCGCCGCCTTTGCCGAAATATCCGATAGAATTAAACCGGGCTACGACCTTGTATTTGTCGCCCGAACTAAAATACTTACCTTGAAAAGCACCGAGGTCTCGGCTTTGATGCTTAAAATTTTTGAGGAAGCCGAAATGTTAAACCAAGATGCGTAAATTACTGATTCGCTTTATAAGGTTTTATCAGAAGGGAATATCTCCCGCAAAGCCGTCCTGTTGCCGCTTTACGCCGACCTGTTCGGCATACGCCATTGAAGCAATAGAGACACACGGCGCATTTAAGGGCAGTTTTATGGCCCTTTACCGAATACTCAGGTGTAATCCGCTGTGTAAGGGCGGTTACGACCCTGTACCACCCAAGAAAAAGAAAAAATAGGCCGTCGGAAAGATCCGACCGGATGGTGAATAGAATTGCAGTTTATATTTGACCTTATCAACGTGCCGCTCAGTTATATCCTTAACTTCTTCTCGCTGATTATGGGAAATAACTTTGCCGCGGCAGTATTTTTATTTACGTTATTTATCAACCTCGCTTTACTGCCCCTTACCCTCAAGAGCCAGAAGGCCTCTGTGGGACAGATGCGCATAAAGCCCAAGCTCGATGAGCTTAAAAAGAAATACGGCGACGATAAACAGCGTCTCAGCGTAGAGACACAGAAGCTCTATCAGGAAGAAAACATTTCTATGTCGGGCGGCTGTCTCCCCACCCTTATACGTATGCCCTTCCTTTTCGCCGTTTACTACCTCATTACTCAGCCCCTCACATACTTCGGCGGTGTTTCTGCCGAAAAGGCGGCCGAAATTATGAAGACCCTCGGCGTAAAGAGTCAGGTTGACGCCGTAAATGCTATTCAGAGCTCGGGTATTCTCCCTGCCGGAGTCGATTCTGCCGTTGAACGTCTCGACTTTACCTTCTTCGGTATCGACCTTACAGAGACCCCTAAATTCAACATCGACATTTTCAATAAATTTGAGATCATCTGGCTTATTCCCATTCTGGCCTTTGCCGCACAGATGCTCACCAGCATTATCTCCCTTAAGATGCAGAAGCGGGTCAATCCCGACGCTCCTTCTATGGGCGGAATGATGCTCACTATGCCCCTTATCTCCCTCTTCATCGGCTTTACCGTTCCCGGTGCAGTTGGCTTCTACTGGGCCTGCTCCAGCCTTGTCGGCGGACTGATTCAGTCGGGTGTTCAGTATTTCTACGGCCCCCAGAAGATGCTTGCCGCTGAAAGAGCAAAGGATATCGTAACGGTTTACGAGAACGAACAAAAATATATCGCAAGACGCGTTTCCGATAAAAAGTCGGATAAATAGAAAGAAGGCAATTTCCTTGGTTAAAGAATATATCGGAGAGGGTAAAGACCTCTTAGAGGCAACCGCAGCCGCAAAAGAAGGCTTAGTATCCACCCTCGGACTAAAAAACGAAGACGACGTTCAGATCGAAGTTATAAGCGATTTCAAGAAAAAGACATTAGGCCTTTTCGGCGGTTCTATGGCGAAGGTAAGAGCTTACATTGAGCTTCCCGACCCGAAACCCGAAAAGAAGGCCGAGAAAAAGGCTGAAAAGCCCGCTAAAAAGGAAGCAAAGGCCGAAAAGAAGACCGAGAAAAAGCTCGAAAAGAAGGCTGAGCCCAAGAAGGAAGAGACCGCTCCCGCAGTACCCGAAAACCTCGTTCCCGCCGATCAGCTTGATGCTGCTTCCTCGGCAGGAAAGGCCGCCGCTTACATCAAGACGGTCATGGAAGGTCTCGGTTGCGAAAACGTGACCGTTGCCGCCGCAGAGATCGAAGGCGGGATCTATCTTCAGCTTGACGGCGAAAAGCTGGGCGTGGTTATCGGACGCAGAGGCGAGACCCTCGACGCACTCCAGTATTTAACCTCACTCGCCGCAAACACCGGAAGCGGCTACGTAAAGGTTACCCTCAATATCGGAAACTACCGCGAAAAGCGTGAGCAGACCCTCGTTTCTCTCGCAAAGCGTGTTTCGGCTCAGGTTGCCGCCAACGGCAGAAGCCGCACCTTAGAGCCTATGAACCCTTACGAGCGCCGCATCATCCACACCGCCGTTCAGGATATCGAAGGGGTCGTTTCGGCCTCTGTTGGTGAAGGAAGCGGCAGACGCGTCGTTATCAGTCCCGAAGGCGGAGACAGACGTCCCCCTCGCCGTGACGACAGACGCGGCGGCAGAAGAGGTGACCGCCGTCCTTCCCAGACCGTATCTGCTTCTGCAGACCCCAACCGCGCCCCCAAGAAGGACGCCCCTGACCTTCCTCTTTACGGAAGAATAAACTAATACAAAATGAGCCATCGGATGATGGCTCGTTTTTTTATAGAAAAGAATAAATAATAAAGAAAAAATAATAAAAAACGTGTGCCTTCGGCACGGAATATATAGGGACAAGGACTCGGGGCTTAGGATCGGTGTGGCTCCGCCACAAATTATATAAATATCCGTGATGAAACTTACGATAAAAAGGGCCTTCCTTAGCAGACGACCACGGAGTGGTGGATGAGGTGTTTCTATATCCGTCGGAGACACATCGCTTCTTTTCCTTCTTCCCATTTCCCTTTTCCCTCGACCGAAGGTCGCTGCAACCTGTTTCCCAACGCTATTCGGTATACCGTCTTTTTCGGCAGAGTGAGGGTGGAATGTGATATCGGCGCTTAAAAAGTCGTGAAAAATAAAACTGGTCGGAAAAGCCGTAGCTTTCGCCTATCTCTTTAATAGACTTGTCGGTGGTTCTGAGGTCTATCTCGGCACACTTAAGGACGGTTTCCTGTATGAATTGGCCGATGGGAGTTCCAACCTCACTTTTAAACTGCTTTTGGAGGGTGGCGGGGGTCACGCAAAGAATTTCTGCTATTTCTCCGGCGGTTATATTTATATGGCAGTGCCTGATAATATACCCGATGGCAGATTCCACAAGGGGAGAATGCTCAGCAAACTGCGAAAAATCTATACCCGATTTTAAAATTCCTTCAAAGGCGTTTTCTTGCAGTATCATTTTAAGGCGGACAACGCTTTTAGGGTCGCCCCTTTCGAAGCATTCGATCGCTTCGTTTACGGTGTCGGTTTTGTTTTCAAGAACGATACATTCGTCAACCTTGGCGAAAACGTCCTGATAATCGTGACGGAGCAGGGTAAAATGGCAAAACAGCTTAAAACACTCGTCGGGGCAGGAATATCCGTAATCAAGCTCGGAGGGGATAAGATAAATATTCCCCGGCATAAGGTCGATCTGCTTTCCCCGATAGTGTATTTCGGCATAGCCGCTTTTAATATAATACATTCGTACGTAGGGCTGACGGGCGCTGTCTTTTTTCCAGTTAGGGGCCAGAGTAACGGTTGCAAGAGCGCTTATATCCATCGTAAGTCCTGCAACGTCCCGCTGAAAAATGTGATTCCAATTTTGTATAAAGGTTCTCGGAGCCAAAAGCCCACCTCCAAATTGTGCATATTTTCACTTAAAACGTCCATATACTGTAATTTGATTATATGTTATACTTGAATCAAAGTCAAGATTTGTATTCTTTTAACAATTTTTATTAACAACGGAGGATAAATTAATGAGTATGAAAAAATTCGCGGCCATATTTCTTACCGTGGCATTACTCATCTCGTCGGTGCTTATTCCAACGATAGCCGCCGACGAAACCGAAACCGAGGCCCCCGCAAACCTCGCCCTTTCGGCTACCGCCACCGCTACCGACTATCACGGCAGCCATCCTGTAGCGAATATCAACGACGGTTCTACATCTACACGTTGGGCACCCGACACCTGGAAGGCTGAGGACCTTCCCGTCTGGATGCAGCTTAGCTGGGAAGAGGCCGTAACCTTTGATACCATTACCGTCTATGAATGGGCAAGCGCAGGAGACCGTGCCGACGGCTACACAGTCTCTATCTCTGACGATGGCTCGGCTTTTACCGATATTTATTTTGGAAACGGTATCGGAACCGACGGCGGCAGCGTCTGTTTCAATAAGCACTATACCGCAAAGCATCTGCGTATAACCTTCACCTCGGTACTGGAGGGTGTGACCGACAATCCCACCATAACCGAATTTGAGGTATATAAAAATGTGGCTGAGACCACCGACAACCTTGCTATGTTTGCTACCCCCTCGGCAATAAGCAACTACAAGGATAACACCTACGACCTTCATTGCGGCCGTCTCAACGACGGAATACTGAACAATAGCAACAACGCCACCGATCGTTGGACCTCGCTTGAGTGGCGCGCCTCCACCCTGACCACCACCCCCATCTGGTGCCAGTATGAGTGGTCGGTTCCCGCCACCTTTGATACCGTAAAGATCTTCGAATGGAAGGCAAACGGCGTTTACCGCGCTAACGAATTCCGCCTTTCCACCTCCGACGACGGCGTGACCTTTACCGATATATATACAGGCTACGGAATCGGTCAGGAGCTTAGCATTGAGCTTTCCGAGATAGTTACCACCAAATATCTCCGTGTTACCTTCTACTCTGTGCTTGACGGAGTTTCCGATATGCCCTGTATAAATGAGATCGAGGTTTATAACTACGCCGCCGATGCAACCCTTAAGGGCTTTATAGTAGACGGAGTCGAGGGTGCTATAAACCACGGGACCTCCACCGTAATTTTAAGCGTTGACGACGTTTCGGACTACTCTGCGGTAACCCCCGTCGTTACCGTAGCCGACGGCGCAAGCTACACTCCCACAGGAGTTCAGGATTTAACCTCCCCCGTAACCTACACCATTACCGCAAAGGACGGAGTTACCAAGCGTAACTATACTGTAACACTTATGGATAAGACCTTTATTACCGATGCAATGCTTTCCGACAACGGCTCCTCCGACGTAGCCGCATTCGGCCCTACCCCTTCTCCTTATCAGTACAACTACCAGCGTCAGGAGCTGGCCGCATTCCTGCATTTCAGTCTGGGAACCTTTAACGGTAACGAGTGGAGCGACGGTACAGACCCCGTTTCCACCTTCTCCCTCACCACCAACATTGAGGCCGACGCTTACGTTAAGACCATTAAGGATGCAGGCTTTAAAAAGCTGATAGTTACCGCAAAGCACCACGACGGCTTCTGCATCTGGGACAGTAAATATACCGAATACGATATAGCCTCCACCAACTACCCCGGTGACGTTCTCGAAGAGGTTTCTGCCGCCTGCACCAAATACGGTATTGAGATGGGTCTCTACCTCTCTCCCTGGGACAGAAACGCCGAGTCCTACGGTTATTATGACCAGGACGGAAACCCCACCGATGCCGAGAACGACTATCTTGATTATAACGAGTATTACATAAATCAGCTCAACGAGATCTTAGGCAACGAAAAATACGGCTGTAACGGTCACTTTACCGAGATATGGCTGGACGGCGCAAAGGGCTCGGGCGCAGATGCTCAGGAATACGACTTTGTCGGCTTCGTTCAGACTATGAACAATAACGAGGGTATCGCCGCAGGCTATGAGGATAATCCCCTTCTCTTCGGCACCAGCTACGGAAACGTTCGCTGGATAGGAAATGAGCTTGGCGTTGCCAACGAAGAAAACTGGTCCAAGGCAAACGGCGAGTATAGTTCCTCCACCGGACTTACCTTAACCTATATGGGACCCAAGGTCGAATACAAGGGAACCGCCTGCGCCTACGGCTATAAGGAGGGTAACTATTGGGTCGTACCCGAGGTTGACGCCCGAATCAACTCAACCTGGTTCTGGCACGAAAACACCAAGACCCCCAAGACCCTTGAGGCCCTTAAGGAAATGTACCTCCACAGCGTAGGCCACAACTCCGCCCTCCTCTTAAACGTACCTTTAAATGACAAGGGAACCCTCGACACAGCTATGAAAAACCGCGTGCTTGAGTGGGGACAGAATATTCAGGCCTCCTTCCACGATAACAATATGCTGACAGGCGAAGGAGTCATTGTCTCGGCAAGCACGGTCAGAAATAACGATATTAAGTTTAAACCCTCCAACGTTGCCGACGAGGACGACTCGACCTATTGGGCAGCAGAGGACGGCACCAAGACCGCCTCTATCTACGTAGATTTCGGTAAGAGCGTTATCTTCGACGCCCTGACCTTAGAGGAAGACATCCGTTTCGGTCAGCGCATCGAAGCCTTCTCGGTATATTATAAGAACTCCGCAGGCGTATGGATAGAATTCTCTTCGGGCACCACCATCGGCGGTAAGCGCGTAATTCTCGAAAAGCCCGTTCAGGCTCAGGAGATCCGGATATCCTTTACGGGAATGACCGCCTCCGACGGCACGGTCGCCACCCCCGTTATAAGCCACGTTGGCGTTTATAAGGCCACCTCCGATTTCGCTATCGGCTCTGCCGCACCTGATGGAATCGACGAGTATGACTCTGCCGATACGAACACCTTCTCGGCCGACGGCTGGGACACCGTAACCGACGCAGGCTGTATTGAGGGAAGCTACCTTGAAGGAACCGCAGGCGACGTTATGAACGTCAGCTTCAGCGGCACCCTTGCCTGGCTTATAGGCGAAAAGAACACCGCTGAAACGGTGCTTTCGGTCTCCATCGACGGCGGAGAGGCTCAAACGGTAACCATAGTCGGCGACTCAACCGAAAAGGCCGCCCGAATTTTCGAGACCGCTACCCTTGGCACAGGCGACCACACTATGACGGTAACCGTCGTTTCGGGCACCGCCAAAATAGATGCACTCTACGTCCTCGATAACGATGGTGCAGGTATGTTCGACTTTGAACAATCCTCCTACACCGTAAACGAGGATATGTACTTCGACGTTAAGATCGTAAGAAAGGGCGGCACCACGGGAGCCAAGAAGGTCATCGTTCAGGATAACCCCGGCTCTGCCGTACAGTCCTCATATCATACAACAAGCGGTATCGTTCTGAATTTTGCCGAGGGCGAAACCGAAAAGACGGTCACCCTTCGCACCAAGCGCTACACCGAGGAGACGGGAACCCTTTCCTTTTCCCTTGAGGTAGTATCATACGACGAGACTGCTATAGTTACAGGCTTTAACAACCCTGCCGCAGTTAATATTATCGACGCCGAAAGCTATTCGGGCGGCTATCTCACCTCTATGAAGGTAGCTTCCGCTCCCGATAAGCTGGTCTACCGCATAGGCGATACCTTAGACCTTACGGGTCTTGAGATTTTGGGCACCTATGCCTCGGGCGATACCAGAACCCTGCAGGCCGACCAGTATAAGGTCGATACTACCCGCATTGAGAAGGTCGGTCCCGTTCCCGTAACCGTTTCCTCGGTTCACGACGGAAGATCCACCCGCTTCACCATCCTTATCTTTGCCGTAGGCGATGCAGACAAGAGCGGAAGCATCGATATAACCGACCTTGTAGCCATTGCAAAGGGTACCGCGGTAGAGGGTGATCTCGACCGTGACGGAAAGACCTCGTCCAGCGACCAGGCTCTCCTCCGTCAGCACCTTATCGGCTCTCTGGTTATTGCAGGAGCAGATTCGGGCGCAATGACCGACGTTTTAAACGAGGTTACCTGGAACGCAGGTCAGGTCGACAGCTACGGTAATGTTTCCACCGCATCCAAGGCTAAACACTGCGTGACCGACCCCATTTCGGCAAAATATATCATCTTTGAAAATAATAAAAATACCGTTTGGACCAACATCACCGAGTACGACGAGGAAGGCAACTGCGTTCTTAATGCCACCACAGGTCAGAGTGATACCTTCCTTATAAGCAACGATGTAAACACCATCTACATCACCAAGCCCGGCCACACCTACCGCATTATGGTTCGCTGTAAAACAAGCGTTTCTCTTACCGCCGCCGATCTTCTCGATCAGCACGGCCCCGCAGGTATCTATGCCGTAGATAAGCTGGATGCCACCCTCTATTCGGGATATACCGTCGTAAACCGCAATGCTACCGATGACACCACCTGGAATGTCGTAGGCGACAGCATCACCTCGGCTTCGAGCTACTATTTTGACGGCGTCGTTTCGGCTACCGGCTATCAGGGTACCGCATACGGTCTGGCGGGAAGCACCATCGCCGTTAACGAGTATTCCCGTACTCATATCAACTCCACCTTCGGCACCTCCCATGAGTATACCTCTATGGTGGAAAGAATTCTTGCAGGTGATATGAATGAGGCCGATATCTGGACGGTATACGGCGGTACCAACGACTGGTATTACGGTTCTGCTCTCGGAAGCCTTGGTGCAAAGGGTGCTGAGTTCGATAACACCACCGTCTACGGCGCACTTCAGTCTATCTGTGAGTATATTCTCGCTCAGGAAAACAGCCCACGATTAGTCCTCGTTTCTCCCGCTTATGCCAACCGCGAACGCGCTCCAAAGGCAGAGCACACCCCCTCCTACGAGGAGATAAGAAAGGCCTTTGCCGGGGTCGCCGCACTTTACGGTGTAGAGCATCTTGATATGTGGACGGCCTGCGGAATAAATGCTGAAAACGAGGCCGAAATGCTGAAGGACGGTGTTCATCCCACCACCGCAGGCGGAACCCTTATGGCAAACGCCATTACTGCTCAGCTTACCATCCTTGGCGATCTTAATTCAAGTGACGTGGTTGTAGTTGAGTCTCTCACCCTTCAGTATGACGATTATTATACTATCGACGCCGAAAATATCTCCATTGCAGAAAATAACGGCTGTCTCACTTTAGATGGCAAGACACTTCACGCCGATAAGCTTACCGATGCCCCCGTTCCTATGATGATCGACGGCGTTCTCACTATGGTAACCGTCGAAAAGGCCAAGGTAAACCTCGTTCTTGTCGACGGTCAGTCCAACGCACGCGGCGTTGCAGGCGAGCTTGACGGCGTTTCTCCCATCACTCCCGACAAGGGCAACGGTTATATGTGGGTAAGCGGCGGGCTTCAGGATATGAAGACCTATATTGACGGCGTTGTTGCCGCAAAGACCGATAATTCTTCTGTCGGCTTCTATCCCGCCCTTGCCGCCGAATGGTATGCCCTCACGGGCGAAAAGACGGTGGTCATAAGCAAGGGTCACGACGGCGCTCCCATCCATTTCTGGAGCGAAAGGGGCTACACCACCTCCACTGTTACCGAGATCAATAATGCGATCAAAGCCATAAACGACAGCGGAAATTATGAGATAGCTTCTGCAGGCTATTACTGGCTCCAGGGCGAAAGCAATATGATCCTCACAGCCAATCCAGACTGGCAGGAGTATGAGGTCTACACCACACCATCTCAGTATACTCAGGACTTCCTTCCCGTTCATAACGCCTATATCGCCGCTTTTGAGACGGCAGGTGTTGACGCCTTCGCCGGAATCATCCCCGCCCGCAGTAACGACTGCACCAAGAATATAAATACCGTCAGCGAGTATGCAGGCCCCCGCGCCGCTCAACTCTTCCTCGCTAATGATTATGCCGATATTTATATGGTTTCAACCCTGCCCGATGAATGGGATCAGACCTCTGCCGAGGCCTATACCTTCACGTCGGCTTCGGGTAAGACCGTTTCGGTCAGTGATATCAAGTCGGGTCTCTTCGCCTATAACCCCGTTCACTATGCGCAAAACGGCTATAACGCAATCGGTCTTGATGCCGCCGACAACCTTTATAAGGCACTCAGTGGCTCCAAGGTTACCGCATTCACCCTCTACGGCGAGGACGGCGTTACCGAGTATGCCCCCGGCTCTCAGATCAATGCCGCAGATAATATGCGCCGTACCGATACCCAGAACACCTTTGAGGCAAATTCCGCACAGCTCGTTGCCATTCCCGCAAACCTCGGAGACTCCTGCGGTATGACCATGACGGTGAAGAACGCCGCAGGCTCTGTGGTAGAGGGAGTTATCGAGCATAACGGCTATATTGCCGACGTCACTAAGATAACCGAGCCTTTGACCCTGACCGTCACAGTAAACGGCGTTTCCAAGACCTACACTCTGGTTTATAAGTCGTCCTCTGTTGACCTTCTCACCGAGGTAGGCTGGACCTTCGGCGGAATCGACTCCGACGGTACTCTCCAGCCCTCAAGCGGAACAACCGGCTATAGGTGCTACTCCGATGCCGTTTATCTGAATCATCTTGTGGTTTCCTCCACAAATTGGGGAGTTAACTGGACTCAGGTCAAGGTATACGATCTCGAAGGCAACTTTATCGGTGAGCAGGATATTACCAAGGATACCGTCTACACCGCCCGAAGTGACAGGAGCTACCGAATCTACGTTGCAAATAAATCCAGCTCCAACAGCGGCACCGTAGAATGGATATTAAGCGATTTCGCAGGCTTTACAATGCTTGACGTAAGCTCCACACTCGCCGCTGACTACAGCTCCTATAATCAGATGACAAGCAAATAGAAAAAGACCCTTCGGGGTCTTTTTTGTTAGGGACAAGGGTCCAGGGCCCGGGGCCGAGGGAATGTGTGGCTTCGCCACGGGATATATAAATGCACAGAAATTAAGATACGGCGTTAGGGAAGAGGGATAAGGGAAAGGGGAGACCAATGTTTTTCTGAGGTATAATTAATTTCCCCTCCTCCCTTACCCCTTCCCCCTAAACCACAAAGAAAAACCTTCGCCGTAGGCGAAAGATGAAGATATAAAGAGCCTTCCCTTTTAGGGTAATTCCCCTGCCAGGGGTAGCGAAGCGTGCGAGTCGGTAGTGAATGACGACACAGTGCGTCGTCAGAGCCGACAAGGGACCGAGCCGCAGCGAGACCAATGTCCGAAGGACAAAAGGGTGCCGTCTCCGGCTGAGGAAAAGGGGGACCACGGAGTGGTGGATGAGGGAACCCGTAAGCACCAAACCAAACGGGAAAATTCACAATCTTTTCGGTTATTTATATATAATCGCGTCGCAGACACATTCCCTGGGCCCTTGGCGTTAGGCCCTCGGCCCTATGTATACATCCGTCGGAGACACATCGCATCTTTTCCCTCGACCGAAGGTCGCTACGTCGCAGACACCTTTTTTATTATTTATTATTTCTTCTTTATTATTTAATTCATACTCCCCCATAAGATAAAAAGAAGGCCGAAGCCTTCTTTTTTGACCCACTCGGTCTGTAAGCCGGGTTCTGTTGTAGACGACCATCTATCTCGACCTGCCGTTGCCGACAGGCTCAAGCCGCTTTTCGAAGCACGTCGGGCAAACGTATAGCTTCACTTAGCGTTGCATCGGATAGGGTTTACAGACGGGATACGTCTCCGTTCCCGTGGTGAGCTCTTACCTCGCCTTTCCACCCTTACCACGGTAAGCCGTGGCGGTATATCTCTGTTGCACTCTCCCTAAGGTCACCCTCGGCGGCCGTTAGCCG
>CAZRHF010000011.1:0-31004 GCA_964599835.1 uncultured Eubacteriales bacterium
GCTTTTCAACGATTTCGGGAACCTGTTCGCCGTAGGTCTTATGAGCTCTTTCCCAGCATATATCACGCAGGAGCTCGTCCGAACCCTCGATTACGGGAGGATAGTTTCCGTCGGGAACGGGAATAACGTCCCCGTCCACCATATCGGCAATCTTATTCGGGTTGTCGATAACGAATTCCTTGGCTCTGTCGCCGAAATAATCGAAATCGGAAAGCATTTCCTCGGTGGTTTTAAGATAGAGAGGTGCCTGGTTATCGAAGTCGTCGAAGCCCTGACCTGCCATAAGTATCTTACGGATTATTTCGTCTTCCTTTTTAAGGAAGTGAACGTCACCCGTAGCGACCACGGGCTTGCCGAGACGGTCGCCTATTTCAACTATTTTACGGTTAAAGTCTTTAATTACCTCGAAGCTTTTTACGTGACGGAATTTATTGGGAGTTACCTCCCCTGTTTTCTCGTTACGCTTGTCCGGCTTTGAGGAATCGCGGACCATAAACTCGTTATTGCCCAGTGGCTGGATCTCAAGATAGTCGTAGTAGCTTGCGATCTCGTCAAGCTCGGTATCGCTTGCTCCTGCTACTACCGCCTTATAAAGCTCGCCCTGCTCGCAGGCAGAGCCGAGAATTAGACCCTCGCGGTGTTTATCCAGTTCACTTTTAATAGTAATCGGACGTTTAAAGAAGTTATCGAGATGTGCTCCCGATACAAGTTTATATAGGTTCTTAAGACCCGTAAGGTTTTTAACAAGAATTATCTGGTGGTTGACCTTGCCCTGCTTATACAGAGAAGAAAAGTCGGTTCCGTATTTTTGGTCGTTAACGAAATAGGATTCTACGCCGTAGATGACCTTGAAATCTCCGCCGCTTTTTCTTATGGCCTTGACCTCACCTGCGGCAGAGGGGTAGGCCTGAACTACGCCGTGATCGGTAATGGCTATTGCTTTATGCCCCCAGTTATAGGCCTGACGGACGATATCGGCGGCCGAGCTTACGGCATCCTTTGCCGACATATTGGTATGGCAATGAAGCTCGACCCGGCGAGGGCCGTCGTAATTGTCCTTTTCGGTATATTTCTGGAGCTTGGCCATAGACCTGGGCTTTACGATAAACTCTTTTTTGTAATTGTCGAACTCGTACTTACCGTTTACGAGGATAAAGTTACCGTTTTTCACGGCTGAAAGCTTGTCCATCTCCTTGGGGTCCACAAACATACTTGCGGTAAGGGAGTTTGTGTGGTCGCTGAAGGAAAATTCCAGAATGTTGCTCATACCGCGCTTGGTCTTGATGCTTCTGACCTCTACGCCGAAGACCTCTCCCCAACAGGAGATAGTTTCATCATCTTCGGTAATTTCTATCATAGGCTTGGTATTCGTATCGAGGTTTCTTCCCCAGAAAAGCTTTGCGCTTTCAAGGTATACGGGAAGTCCGTTTTCCGGGACATAATCATATACCTTTTCGGGCTCGGAAGGAGCGGGGGCAGCCTTCGGAGCCTCGTTTTTCCGAATCGGGGGAGGAGCCATTTCCTCGGGGGGAGGAGGAAGCAGCTCTTCGGTTTCCAAAACGCCGGTAAAGACTATCTCCACCTCGCGGTCATAATCACGCTTAGCGATAGCCTTGAAGTTTTCGGTGAATTCGCAACCCTTAATGGCATCGATTCCGCCGAATTTAAGGTCGATGGTAAGGGTATCACCGCTAAGGGAATACTCCGCCTTATTGAAATAGCCGTTGAGCATTGCAGAGCGGCGACGTATCTCGAGGACGATATCGACGCAGGACCCGGTACAAAAACATTCCGGCGAGAAGGTTGTATGCATCTCGAGATGCGTAAGAGAAAGACACCTTGTAAGCTGTTGTTTAACGGCAAAGAGGGTGCTTTGAGAGATATATGTATTACTGTAAAGATGAAGTGTCAGAGCTCTGTTTTCGAGGTCGAGATCGCAACAGTTGACAAAGACCGACTCCAGCGCACAGTCGTTTATCTGACCGTCGAGATCGCCTATAAGACCGCCGAAAAGCTCCTTAAAGGTATGTGACATTTTATTCTCCGAATTTCATTATTTCTTCATAAAGGGCGTCGAGAAGATGTTCTTCGTCGACCTTTTTGATTATTTCGCCGCGGCTGAAAATAAGACCGCAACCGTCACCGCCCGCAATACCGAGGTCGGCTTCTCTGGCCTCTCCCGGACCGTTTACGGCACAGCCCATTATTGCGACGGTGATGTTTTTGTCGATATTTGAGAAGCGTTCCTCGGCGGCCTTGGCAAGACCGATAAGGTCGATGCTTGTTCTGCCGCAGGTTGGGCAGGAAACGAATTTGATTCCTTCATTCCTAAGACCTATTGCCTTAAGCAGATCCCTTGCGGCTCTGACCTCTAAAACGGGGTCGTCGGTTAAAGAAACGCGGATAGTGCCGCCGATACCTCTGAGTAAAAGAGCTCCGATTCCCGCAGAGGACTTTATAATTCCCATTCTTTCGGTACCCGCTTCGGTAACACCTAAATGAAGAGGATAGGGGCATTTTCCTGCCGCCAGAACATAAGCGTCATACATACGCTGTGTATCTGAGGATTTGAGGGATAAAACGATGTCCTCAAAATCGAATTTTTCAAGAAGAGATATATGATAAAGGCCGCTTTCGACCATAGCTTCAGGGGTCGGAGAGCCGTACTTTTCGAGAATGTTTTTTTCCAACGAACCCGAATTCACGCCTATGCGGATCGGGACTCCCGCGGCCTTACAAGCCGTTACGACCGCCTTTACCCTGTCATCGGAGCCGATATTTCCAGGGTTTATCCTGACCTTATCCACTCCTGCGGCAACACTTTCAACAGCAAGCCTATAATCAAAATGAATATCGGCAACAATGGGCACCGAAACGCTGTTTTTAAGGGCGGAAACAAGACGAACGGCATTCATATCGGGAACCGATACTCTTATTATTTCACAGCCCGCCGCCTCTAAAGCCTTGGCCTGAGCGACGTTTCCTTCGATATTATCAGATTTTACCGAAAGCATCGACTGAACCGAAACAGGGGCTCCGCCGCCGATAGCGACCGAGCCGACCTTTACCTGCCGTGTTTTATCGTTAGTGTACAAGGTATCACCCCATAAATAAAGCAATTATATCCTTTGCGGTTACCAAAAGCATCAGCCCGAGCAACATTATAAGTCCGACGGCATGAACAATACCCTCGTACTTTTGCGGTACCGGCTTTCTTGTGATAAGCTCTATAAGGATAAACAGGATCCGTCCTCCGTCGAGGGCGGGTAACGGAAGTAGGTTAAATATACCGAGGTTGATAGTTATAAGCGCCATTATAGGCAGAATATTAAAAAGATTTTTTGCGGCAACCGAGCCGATTGTAGCGGTTATTCCTACGGGACCCGACATAGCCGAAATTCCGTATTTGCCCGTGATAAGGTCGATAAGCGAGAACCAGACTACTCTGACGTTGGCGATGGTAGTGTTAAAGGTGTGGGAGATGAAGGTGAAAAAGTTTTTCTCCATCGGCTCCACGTAGAAGTCAACGTTAACGTATTCGATACCCTGAGCCTCGGAGGTGTTGAACTTCACGTTTTCCAGTTCTACCTTTTTGCCGTCGCGCTTCACTACCATATCAAGCTCGCCGCCCTTAACTCCCGTAAAGGCGTAGCTGAGGTCGTAGGTAGTATAAATCTTACGGCCGTTTACCGAACATATCTTATCCCCTTCCTCAAGTCCGTAGTTACAGCTTACGGCATTTTCGCGGAAGGAGGCAACGGTAGTGGTGATGAATTTTTCGCCGGGTATAAGGGTTATACCTATCAGTATCACGCCGAGTATCAGATTAAATATTGCGCCGTTAGCAACTATAAAAAGGCGTTTGAAGGGGCCTTTGTTACAAAAAGCGCGTCCGTCGGAGCTGGTTTCATCCTCACCCTCCATGGCACAGTAGCCGCCGAGGGGGATAAGATTTACGGCGTAGGTCGTTTCTCCCAGTTTCTTTTTGAAGAGCTTGGGACCGAAGCCTACCGCAAATTCGTTTACCCGAACGCCGCTTATTTTAGCGGCAATAAAATGACCGAATTCGTGAATGATTATCAGAACAACAAAAACGAGGATCGCAACAGCATAAGGCCACGCGTCGCTTAAAAAAGCAGGAATATCGATTTTAATACTAATCACCTTTAATACTTATTCTATGCAAATAAGTCTTATTTTATTTTGCCCTTTACAAGCTCGCGAGCTTTAAGGTCGGCCTCGAACACGTCTTCGAGGGTGTAGGCTTCTACCTGAGGCTGAGCCTCTGTTGCGGTCTCCACAAGATCTGCTATATCGGTAAATCCGATCTTCCCGCCAAGGAATAAGGCGACCGCCTCTTCGTTGGCACCGTTAGCGGCAGCAGGCTTAAGACCGCCTGCCTTGATTGCGCTTATGCAAAGCTCTAAACAGCGGAAGGTCTTAAGATCGGGACGGGCAAAGGTGAGGGTTCCCACGTCAGCAAGGGAAAGCCTTTCACAGCAAAGGTCTCCCCTTTCGGGCCAGGTTATGGCGTATTCGATCGGAAGGCGCATATCGGGGGTTCCCAACTGACCGATAACCGCACCGTCGGAAAACTCTACCGCCGAATGAAGTATGCTCTGACGGTGAACCAGAACCTCAATATCGTCGGCAGAAACGCCGAACAGGTGTACCGCCTCGATAACCTCAAGTCCCTTATTCATAAGGGTTGCGGAATCTATTGTAATTTTATTTCCCATCGACCAATTGGGGTGTTTCAGAGCCTGAGCGGCGGTTACGTTTCTAAGCTCTTCTATAGTCTTTCCGTAAAAGGGGCCGCCCGAGGCGGTAAGAATGATCTTTTTGAGAGAGCCCTTCGGCGCACCCTGCAGGGACTGGAAGATCGCAGAGTGTTCACTGTCCACGGGGATTATTTTTATACCCTGCTCGGCGGCTCTTCTGTTAACGAGCTCGCCTGCGGTAACGAGGGTCTCTTTATTGGCAAGGGCAATATCATTTCCCCCGTTCATTGCGGCGAAGGTAGGACGAAGGCCTGCGATCCCTACAATGGCGTTAAGAACTATATCGACCTTTTGCTCTGCCGCAAGGCAAACGCCGTCGTTACCCGAAACCACAAGCACGGAGGTGTCACTCAGTCTTGCTTTAAGCTCCTTGGCGGCATCAAAATCGAATACGGCCACCAGGTCGGGTCTGAATTCCCTTGCCTGCTTTTCCAGCTTATCTATGCTTTTTCCTGCGGCAAGGGCCTTTATTCTATATCCGTTTTTGCGTGCTACGTCGAGGGCCTGCTCTCCGATAGAGCCGGTAGAGCCAAGCACAGATATTGTTTTAGACATATTTTTTCTCCGTTAAATAAGGGGGCAATAAGAAAGGAATACCCAAAAGGCGGGAGCCACCAGTAATACCGAATCGACACGGTCGAGAATTCCGCCGTGACCCGGCATAATATTGCCGTAGTCCTTTATTCCGTAGGTGCGCTTTATTGCCGACATAAAAAGATCACCGAGCATTCCGATAATACTTAGTACGGGGGTAATGAGTATGGCGGCAAGCCAGTTTATATCGATAGTATAAAGCTGTTCGAAAACAAGGCAGATGAGAACGGTACCGATAACGGTTCCGAGGGCACCGCCCACCGAGCCTTCGATGGTCTTTTTGGGGCTGACGACGGGGGCCAGCTTGTGTTTTCCGATGGCACGGCCGACGAAATAGGCGAATATGTCGGCCACGCAGGAAAAGTTAAGCAGAAGTATGAAATAGAAATAGCCGATGCTTTTGGTGGAGGCGATAATATCCAGAACGAAGGAAAACGCAAAGGCCAGCACAATAGGCATCGCCAGTGCCATGGTTATCTGGTGTCCTGCGGTGCGTTCGTGGTCAAATACGGCGAAGCAGACTACAACAAGGACGTATACCACCGAGATAATCAGAGGGTCTATCGGATAGCTTCTGAGGGCGAATATCATTGCGCCCGAATAGAGCATTGCGGCGAGGACCAGAGCAAGGCTTTTGATACAGCCCGTGTTTTTAAGCATTTCGTAGGATGAAATAGCTGTAAGTACGCTTACGGCTATAAGCAGGGTTATATCGAACCACGTATTAAGAATAAACAGTCCCAAAACAAGCACTGCCGCTATAAAACCTGTGATAATTCGAAGCTTCAACTGTCTTCCTCCTATGCCTAAACTCCGCCGAAACGGCGGTTTCTATGATTAAAATCGTCTATGGCGCGTTCTAAATCGTCGGGAGTAAAATCGGGCCATAATACGTTTGAAAACCAAAATTCGCTGTATGCCGCCTGCCAGATAAGAAAATTGGAAAGGCGGTATTCTCCGCTGGGGCGGATGATGATCTCAGGGTCGGGATAGTCCTTTGTATAAAGGTGAGCGGATATGACCTCTTCGGTAATATCCTCAGCGGGTATACCCTCCCCTATTATATCCCTTACGGCGTGGACAAGCTCGTCCCTTCCGCCGTAGTTTATGGCCATATAGACCTTCAGTCCTGTAGCATCCTTGGAATCGAACTCGGCCTTTGCCATAAGCTCGGCAATATCGGCTGGCATACCGCTTCTGTCGCCGATAAATTTCAGCATAATATTTTCTTTTTTAAAATTAGTCGAGTCCTTAAGATAGTCGCGGAAGATGTTCATAATGGTATCGACCTCTTCCTTGGGACGTCGCCAATTCTCGGTTGAAAAAGCATATACCGTAAGGTATTTTACACCGATTTTGTTACAATACCTTGCTATTTCTTTGAATTTTTTTGAGCCTGCAGCGTGACCTGCGGTTCGGGGAAGGCCGCGTTTCTTTGCCCATCGGCCGTTTCCGTCCATTATTATTGCGATATGCTCGGGTATTTTTCGGACTGAGACAGATCCGGTTTTCTTTTTGAATATAGCCAACGCTTTTCACCTTTCAAAAAACCATCATAGCTCCCGGCTATGATGGCTTTGTGTAAAAAATGGGATCAGATCTCGAGGATCTCTTTTTCTTTTGCAGTCTGAAGAGAGTCGATCTCGGCACAGAACTTGTCGGTGAGGTTCTGGATCTTCTTTTCGCCGTTTGCCTGATCGTCCTCGGTTATCTCGCCGTTCTTTTTCATAGCCTTAAGCTTTTCGATAGCATCGCGGCGTACGGAACGAACAGCAACCTTTCCGTCCTCGGCCATCTTCTTAACGTCCTTAACGATCTCCTTACGGCGTTCCTCGGTGAGAGGCGGGAAAATGAGTCGGATAACGCGTCCGTCGTTATTGGGGTTGATTCCGATATCGGAAATCTGAATAGCCTTCTCGATGAGCTTTAAGGTGGTGGTATCCCAGGGCTGGATCTGAAGGGTCCGGGCTTCGGGAACGGATACGGTAGCGATCTGCTGAATCGGGGTGGCAACTCCGTAGTAGTCTACGGTGATTCTGTCAAGAATAGAGGCGTTTGCACGGCCTGCACGAACGGTTGCGAACTCGCGGGTCACGGAAGCAACGCTTTTATCCATACGCTCTTCGGTGTTTTTAAGTAAGGTATTCATAATCTTCCTCCAATAAATATTATTCTACAAGTGTTCCGATATTCTCACCAAGCAGAGCTTTTTTGATATTATCGGGGTCTTTCATACTGAAAACGAGGATCTTGATGCCGTTATCCTGACAGAGGGAGGCGGCAGTCATATCCATTACGTTCAGATTTAAGGCAAGCACGTCGTGATGTGTAAGCTTGTCAAACTTTTTAGCATCGGGATTCTTTTTGGGGTCGGAGTCGTAGACACCGTCAACGTTGGTGGCCTTAAAGATCACGTCAGCACCGATCTCTGCGGCACGAAGGGCGGCGGCAGTATCGGTCGAGAAAAAGGGACAACCTGTTCCGCAACCAAAGATCACAACCTTTCCCTCTTCCAGATGAGTAACGGCACGGGCTTTGGTAAAGGGCTCGGCTACCTGACGCATTTCTATCGCGGTAAGCACCCTTGCATCCACACCAAGCTGTTCGAAAGCATCCTGCAAAGCAAGAGAATTTATGGTCGTGGCAAGCATTCCCATATGGTCAGCACGGGTACGGTCCATTTCGCCGCTGCTTCTGCCTCTCCAGAAGTTTCCTCCGCCTACTACGATGGCGATCTGAACGCCTAAGTCGGCACATTCTTTAATACGTTTACAGACATCGGTTACAACGTCAAAGTCGAGTCCGCTTCCCTTGGAGCCGGAAAGGGCCTCTCCGCTGAGCTTTAAGAGCAAGCGCTTAAAAACAGGCTTTTGTTCGCTCATAATTATCCCTCCGCAAAGTTATTATATATTCACACACTACATTTTACAATAACTGAGAATTAAAGTCAATAAAAATTACGGCAAAATAACATCCGAAATATATTACGGCAGACAGCTTTACGCTTTGTTTGAAACAGGTTGACCGACTGTTGAAGATGTTTGACCTGTTTCTCCATACGGGTTGACCGCAAAAAACGCGGCGGGTAAAATATGTACAGGCATTATACTGCTGAATACACTATCGAAAGGAATCAAAATGTTATGTTAAGTCAGAAACTCAAGACCCTGCTCGCCGTAGTATTGGCATTTGCACTTATCCTTTCGGTTGCAGTCGTTTCCTACGCTCAGACAACCGAAGAGATAAGCAATAGCGGTACGGCCGAAATATGGGACGGAAGTATTGCCGAGTCCCTTGAAGGTTCCGGCTCCTCTGCAGACCCTTATATTATTTCAAACGGCGCCGAGCTTGCGCTTGCAACCATAAGGGAGACCTATTGGGGCAAACATTTCAAGCTTACGAATAACATTTATCTTAATGACGTCGACAAGATAAACTGGACCGACGGTACCCTTAAAGAGGGAGCTGAGGACTACGAAGTAAGAGAATGGTCCTCAAAATATTCGGACAAAGGCAACAGCGGAACCTTTTACGGAAACGGATATGCTGTTTACGGTTTATATATAAGCTCAACCGGCGGTGACACAGGACTTATCCCCACCTCTACCGGTGGCGTTGTTTTCAGAGATCTGTTAATAGACTACGTGTACATATCCTCCGCAGGCTCCTCGGGTGCTTTTGCAGGTACTCCTGCCGCAAGCGGCACACACAGCTTTAACAACTGTGCCGTAGGCGAAAACTCCTATATCAAAGGTACGAACGCAGGCGGATTTATCGGCTACACCCCCAATAAAAACCTATCATTCACAGACTGCTATTCCCTGGCTACCGTAAGCGGCAGTAAGGCGGCAGGCTTTATAGGCAGCGGCTGGTCCAGCACCACCACCTTTACAAACTGCTACACCAACAGTAACTTTATTGCAAACGTTTCAAGCGCCACCATCAGCTATAATAACTGCTACTCCGCAGGTCAGTCGGGAACGGGTATTACGGTCGTTGCCGCCGCCGATATGCAGGGCTCTGTCGCAGGAGACAATATGCTTCTTTTAGGCTCAGCCTTCTGTGTAACCGACGGTTATCCCACCCTAAAGGCACTTACCGATATGGGTGCGGCCGTTTGGGGCGGTTTCGGTGAGATGCCCACAGCAAACGCCGGAGGCACTTACCTTATCACTAATGCCGAAGAGCTTTACTATGCGGTAAGCAGTAAAGGAAACTCGAAAAGCTATATTCTTCAAAATGATATAATTATCAACGGTATTACCGTTAAGATAGAAGACGGCGTGGGCGTTATCTGCGGTAAGGACGGCAACGTACTCACCGACACCTCTTCCCTTGCAAAATGGCGCAGTAACGACGTAAGCACCGTAGTTATCGACGGTGACGGACACCTTATCCGCGGTCTTTTCTTTGAGGATGCTTCTTCTGCAGGCAGCTTCGGTCTCGTAGGCGGAAAGGCCTGGGAAGTTGATATTAAGAACGTCGGAATTGAGGATATGTACGCAAACGTTCCTAATGGTTATGTTGCCGCATTTATAGGCAGTATTAACTCTCAGCACGGAAATGACTTTAATACCTGCTACGTTGGAGAATCGGTTTATATCAAAGCTAAGGGTGCGGCAGGCTTCTTTGCTTACGGCGGACAGAGCAGTTCCAACAAGCACACCGTAACAAACTCCTACGTTCTTGCTACCCTTGACGGAACTAAATTCGGCGCGGTAACGGGAGACGTTTGGGGATGTCAGAATACCAACTCCTTAACCACCAACGTATATTCCCCCTCTAAGCTTTTCGGAAACAATCCTTTCAAGTATGAAGACAACTGCCACAGAGGTGTATACGACAGTAGCGGCAAGGCGGTTACCGATGCCGCAAAAATGACGGGCGCAGATGCACTCAGCACTATGCCTCTGGGTGATGCCTTCTATGCGGTTAAGGCAGACGGCAAATACCCCATGCTCCGACTCTTCGGTACGGCAATGGGCGACGTAAACGAGGACGGAGTTTTTGAAAAGATCTCCGACTGTGAAGCACTTCGAGGCGTTATCATAAAGAATATCGCTCTCTCCAACGGCGACCTTAACCGAAGCGGCGCGGCAGATATATGCGATCTGGTTGCGCTGGCCCTTAAATAGATTCAGTCTCATTCTCATATATCCTTTCAACGAAATAAACGGTTTGCTTTAAGCAGGCCGTTTATTTCGTTTTAAACCGCTTATCACATATTTGAAGCAGATTGATATTCATTTTTTAAAATATTGACTTATATTCGGTTAAATAATATGATTAAAGCATCTGTTACAGGGGGTGTTTTTATGAAAAGCATCGAGAATATAATCGTGAATTCCTACGAATTCAGCGATATGCCTATGTGTATTCTTAAGGATTACTATATTGACAGAACGCGAACTCACTTGATTTCGGTCAACGATAACATCGTGCTTCCCAACAATAAGCTGACTTTAAGCTTTGCCGACCGAAATATGAGGGCAGAAAATGTTTTCTCTCCATATCATTTTCACGACGGTATTGAAATACTGCGGATAAGCAAGGGCTCTGTTACCGTTGCTATCGGTGAAAAGACTTTTCTCGCCAAGAAAAACGACATTCTTATTGCTAACCCCTTTGAAGCCCACGGTATATACCTTGCCGACCCTGAATCGGAATTCGAACGCAGTTGTTTTATTTTCAGACCCGCCGACCTTTTCCCTTCCAAAAAGAAAAGCAGTCTGCCGCTGTACGATATGCTTTTGGCTTCGGGATTTGAAAACTATATATCAGGTGAAGAAGGCTACAGCACAGAGCTTTGCGCCTGTCTCGACAATATAATAGAAGCTGCCTCCAAGAGCAATAACGGCTGGCAGGTTGCGGTCATGGGTCAGCTGGTTATGTTTTACTCGGTAATGATACGGGAGGGACTTCAAAAGAAGGGTTCCGCTTCTATCCCCTATCAGCTTGAATTTATGACATCCGTTTCGGATTTCACCGAAGAAAACCTCCACCGCGAGATATCCACAAAAGAGGTTGCTGACCATTGTCTTTACAGCGTGGAGCACTTTTGCCGTCTGTTTAAAAAATGCTTTAACAGAACCTTTAAGGAATATCTTAATATCTGCCGTATTCAGCGTGCACGTGACCTCATTGATACGGGTCGGGCAAAAAATGTTGGAGAAGCAAGCAGACTTGCAGGATTTAAAAATGCAAACCATTTTTGCAATACCTTCAAAAGCATAGTGGGCACTACCCCATCCGAATATCTTAAGGAAAAAGACAGAAAATTATGAGATTTAAACAGTATGACCTTATTAAAGACGCCGAGCTTGCACTCGGCTACATAGACGGTATGACCGACCGAAAATACGACTATTTACCCTTCTGGCTTACCATGCCCCACAAAAAACCCGCCGAGGCAGAACATTGCCGCGTCGACGATGCAGAGCTTGTAGGCTCCTGGTTTAAGGCGGGCGACCTTCTCACACTTTAATTCCCAGTCGAAACGGTAGAAAAGAAAGAATTCTTCGCAGGAAGAGAATACACCGAATTCTGGCGTGGCGGAGATATGGTCGACCTGCTTCCGAGAGGAGAACATATCAGACTTTATCAAAGAGATCTGAGTCTTGAACCCTATTATCCCCTGCCCGATGACGTAGAATACACGGGGGTCGCCGACCGAGGCCCCACCCAGCAAAAGGAACAGAAAAAATAACAATTAAAAAGCAGATGCCGCAGCATCTGCTTTTTATTATATAGATCATTTTGCTCCGATAAGCAGTTTTCTCAGTGCAGACAGGTCTGCCGAAAAGTCGACACTGCCGTTCAGGTCTGCGTCGGCCGAAACGGTTACGTTCGCCTTACCGTTTGCTACGCCGCTCAGCTTTACGAGGTCGCAGATATCGGCGGTGCCGTCGAGGTTTACGTCACCGACGGCTATGCTCTCGGTTTGTACGAAGGTCTGATCGTAGTCGGTACCTATTCCGTATCGGTTTACGGCTTTATCGGAAACCGACATAATATCGAAGCAACCGCTTCTCTTCTGTGCGGTGCCGGTGGATAACTGCCAAAGATCGACGTCAGCACTGTAAAGAGCCTTCTGAGAATGAACGTGACCGTACTGATAGGAAAGGATCTTTCCCTTGGTCTCGGAGAAGTCGGCGGCAATACCGAGTTCTGGATTTTCATAAGCTGTCTTGAACTGATATGCGGTGATTATCTCGCGAAGATTCTTTCCGTAATGGGTTATTACGGCACCTTCATTAAAGTTGGTATCTTCATCTATTCCCATGTGGGAGATAAAGATATAATCCCAATCATCCCCAGCCTGCAGGGCTTCTTCGGCAAGCCACTCCATCTGTCTTGCGCCGTATCCCCAATAGTTAGCGGCCATATAGTATCTGTTATAGTTGGTAACGGCGGCATTTTCGTTTCTTATGGTCAGTCCAACATTTCCGTTTTCATCTATGGTGAGGTTACCGTTTTCGTCGTAGGTCTGCTCGTAATCGATGGAATCGAGGCAGATGATACGGGTCTTTTTATTTTCAAGGTCATAGTAGAAATATTTGGAATTATCCACATTTTCATCCTGAGACACCTTAATGGTTTCTCCCGAGGGAGTTTCGCGGTTAACGTAGGTGTTAATTACCGTATCGTTCCAGTTTTTATCGGTTATGACCTCGGCGCCCGTGAAGGCTTCAGTATCGTAGGCATAGGAGTTGTCGTCGTGGTTACCCGGGACGATCACTACCGGCTTATTACAGCTGAGGAAGGGAGTGAAGGCCTTTTTTAAATATCCTAAAGAGGCGGATTTCGACTGATTTCCCTGAATGGTATCGCCGCCGATGGCCACAAAGTCGATATCGTTGTTTTCGTTTACGTATTTTACGAGGTTTTCCAGTTGTCTTACGGTAGCAAGTGCTCTGGGAACGTCCTCGCCGCCGATATAGTGAATATCGGTTACAAAGGCATATTTTACGACCTCTCCGTCCTCAGCAAGCTTATCGGTTATAATATCCAGTTTTACTCCGTAGTAGGGATCTGAAAGAAGAAGCTCTTCTGCGGTGCCGTAGCGAACGAAACGCTTAAGCTCCGCAGGAAGGGTGATTTTTGCCTCGTCAGGCTCGGATGCAAACTTAACGTAGGCACCCTGAAGCATAACCTTTTCGGAAATTACCGACGTCTTATCGAGCTGAATAAAGAGCTCGTTAAAGTAGGTTGCGTCGATATCTTCTGCAAAAGCGGTTCCTGCGGGAAGATATACGTAGAAATCGTGATCGGCAAAGGTGTTTTCGTCTGCAGAGAAGAGGGTGCTGTCGAGGAGAGGCATTTTAGCTTCATTTGTTAAAACGTCGCTTCCCTTCATATTCGCAACATCGGTAACGGCGGTCTTCTCTCCTGCTACCGTCTGATAAGAGTCGGTTATGGTGACCGTATTGGTGGTGGAGGTAACGAGGGTTCCGTTTGCGTTAAAGGAATTTGTAATGGTGGCAGGAGCATTCCAGGTCATTGCAACAAAGCCGTTATCACCTACCGCATCTACGTTTGCAAGAGAATAGCAGTTGCTGATATAGGTTTTAGAGTAACGGCCTGCCCCGCGGAAAACACCGACCGAGTGACCTACAAGGGTCACGTCACCGCCCGCATAGCATTGGTCGACGGTAATCTCGGCGTAGGTGGTGGACGTTGCGTTTTTGGTACCGCCGCAGCCTACGAAGGCAGAGGTTCCTGCGTCGCTATGCAAATAAGCGTGGTCTACGCCGAGATTCTTGATAGTAACGGAACTTCCCCAAAGGACTCTGGGCACAAGGCCTACGCCGTTTACCGCCCACGCCTTTGTGTTAATGGCAGACGTTACGTAGAAAAGACCGTGAACAACGTGGCCGTCTCCGTCGATAGTTCCGGCAAAATAATTACCGTTGCCGTACCAGGAGTTGGGAGTATAGTTGGTTGCAAATTCGCCTGTAGTCCAGTTTATCTTGGAGATATCGTTAAGATAGATATCGTTTTTAAGAATAAAGCTACAGGCCTCGGCGGTTATATCCTCACCGGTTTCGGTATCGGTCCCGGTTACCATAGTGCCGTGATTTACGATGATATAGGCAAGCTCGGCACCGTTTGTTATCTCATAAACGCCGTCACCGTCCGAGTCGGCAGGTGCGGTTTTGGTGGTACCGTCCCATATCTCATAGGTTATTCCCGTTTCTTCATCCGTAACGGTATCAGAAACAAAAACGGAAAGCTCAGGATAGCCCTCGGTTGCGGTGTAGGCGGTGTTTACAGAACCGTCGGTATTAAGGGCAAGATAGGGCATTTTGCTCTCGCTTGTGAAGACGTCGGCACCCTGCATATTGGCGGCATCGGTTATAAGATATACGTTAGTTTTTACGTTGTGTGCGTCGTTATAGGTTGCATTTCCGCTCTCCTCGGTTTCGTAGGAATTGCAGAAATTATACCAGGTACTGTAGTTTCCGTTGTCGTAAGAGGCTAAGGGACCGTTTGCGTTGTAGCAGTTTTTAATGGTGGTTTTCGACTGATAGACTTGTCCGACAAGGCCGTAAAAAGAATAAGTGTTGCCGTAAACGGTGGCGAAGGAGCAACAGTTTGACAGCGTGAAGCTCTGCGCGTAGCCTCTGCCGATAAAGGCGCCGATATCCTTTCCTTCTATCTTTACGTTATCGCCGACATAACAGCCTGTGATATTTGCCGTACCGTTTGCAACGAATGCGGCGGCAGTATAACGGTCGCGGATGTAGGTGCAATCAACTCCTAAATTGGAAATGCTTACAAGACCCGCTCCTGCTGCCTGAGGTATGAGCGCCGAGCCTCTTCTGCCCGAGCTAAGACTATACTGTATCGTGCCTCCGCTATAATAATATATTCCGTAAACGGTATGACCGTCGCCGTCGATGGTTCCTGCAAAGTTTTCGCTGTAATTATACCAAACGTTAAGACCGCTTTGTGCGCCTGACGCGTTTTTCCAGTCAATAGCGTCTTTTTCGTTAAGATAGATATCGGCGGTGAGCTTATAATAAGAGCCGTAGTAGGGCTCGTTTACGGTCTCGGTGGTCTCTGCTCCGTCCTCTCCCGTTACGGTCTTTTGAGTAGTACCGCTTTGGGTTATGGCAAGGGCAAGCTCCTGAGGGGTTGAAATAAGATAAGGGTCGGACAGGATTCCTGAGCCGCCTGCAAAGCTTTCGGCAACAGTACCGTCCCATATTTCGGGGGCGGTTTCCGAAGAGTTATCTTTATTAAAGACGTCCAAGGTGGGAAAGGTGTCGGTAGTGAAGCCGAAATCGATTTCATCGAGCGCTACGGGACCCTCGGATTCGAAGGTGACGGTAATGTCGTCAAGATATACCTCTGCGGCGGTCTCGGCATAGACGGTGAGAGCAAAAGCATACCCGTCGGAAGAGGAGCTTTCGGGGGTCAGGGTAAGGTATGAGGTGCTCCAATCGTCGGAAGCCATAAGGGCGGTGCCTACGGTGGCTTCGGCGGTTCTTACAACGTTTCCTGCCTTTGCAAGGCCTGCATATACGTTGATATTGCCCGAGGTCTTATAGGCAAAGGATATCTCATACTGCTTGCCTGCGACGATTTCAAAGGAAGTGCTGTCGCGAAGCTCAAAGGCGGTGATTCCCTTTTCCGCAAGGTTCAGTTTTAAAGCCTTCGCGTCTTTATACACTTCGTCGGTGACGATAGAAGCGACCTTGCTGTCGAGGCTTATTCCTTCAATCTGTTCAGAGTAATCCTCAAAGCCGCAGTAATAGCTGTACCGTGCAGTTTCGGCCTCTGCATAGCTTAAGGACATAAAGGAAAGCAGTACCGTAACAGCCAGTATCACGGCAATAAACTTTTTAAAGTTCTTCATATTCGTTCTCCTTTCGGCGGTATGAATATACACTTGACTAAATTATAGCACAAAGCCCCGCTTTTTCAATGAAAAATACATAAATGCTTGACTATTTCTATATTAAACTGTAGAATATAAACCGGTGATGATATGGATAGATTTGTTAAGCATACCTTCAACATTACAAGGGTCGATCGCGCCCGCCGCCGTATTGCCGTATTGAACAAGCCTACAAAGATGCACAGGAAATTCAACGTTTTGATACTTATGGCAGGCTGTGAAAGAAACTACTGCTTTGACGACGGAACGTCATTCTGCGCCAAAAGCGGAGATATAGTTTTTCTTCCGCAAAATTCAAGCTATATTGTAAAAGGAATCACAGAAGGTCACACCTACTCTATAAATTTTGAAGAGGTCTCGGAAAACGGACTCTCGCCATTTGTTTTCAGGCCCAAGAATTCCGCCCTTTTTCTGGAATCATTTAAGGCGGCGGAAAACGCCTGGAGACGGAATATTTCAGGCGCAGACGCCAAGCTAAAGGCAGAGGCCTATAACGTTATCTATAACATTATAAAAGAATACGAGCAGGCCTATATACCCAAAAGCTCTGCAATAAGACTACGACCTGCCGTCGACTATATAAACCGCGAATTCACAAAGGATAATATTCCCATATCCGCTCTGGCTGACCTTTGCGGTATGAGCGAGGTATCTTTCAGAAGTATATTTATTAAAACCTACGGCATTACACCGATAAAACACATAAACGCTCTTAAAATAGAACGTGCCAAGGAGCTGCTGGCAGCCGAGGATCATTCGGTAACCAAGGTAGCAGAGCTTTCAGGTTTCCACGATGAATGTTATTTCAGCCGTGAATTTAAAAAGCATACGGGAATGACCCCTACGGAATTCAGAATTGCAGTTGACGAAAACGACCTTGTATAATACAAGGTCGTTTTCGTTTGAAAGGATATATTAAGAGATTATAAGTTTTCTTAAGGCTGCGGAGTCGAGGCGGTCTACCGTACCGTCGGAGTTGAGGTCTGCGGCTGCGTTTGCGGTTTCGCCCGAAATTATATTTTCGAGTTTTACAAGGTCGCAGATATCCACATTTCCATCAAGATTTACGTCGCCAATCTGAAGATCTACCGTATCTACCTTGATAAAGTCGAGGAGGAAGGTGTTGCCAGCAGAAGCGGCGTTTTTAGTCTCGGCGGTGACTATTTTAAGGGTGTGCTCACGCTCGGCAAGACCGTCCGTATGATAGAGATAGGAAGAAAGGCTCTGGGTGGATCTATAGGTATCTACCGAGGTTATATATTCCCCGTCAAGATAGATATCCGCAATTCCTCCCGTGGGTAGATAGCCGCCGTAGATAACAAGGCTTTCTCCGACGAATTTAAGCTCTACCGAGGCTCCTACATCCTCACTTCTGTAGTAGGTGTCGTACCAGACGTGATTCCAAAGATTGTGAGTAACGGTGTTTGTGGAGAAATCTGTGCTCTGTTTTATAAGGCGGGTATCGGTATCTTCGACATAGTCACAAATGACTCCGTTTTCGATCCTGCCCTCTGCGGCTACCATTATATCATCGAGAACGACCGCCATCTGCTCGTCGGTTACACCCTCCTTCTTGGTGAGGTAGGCTCTGGCACCCGTAGTCTCGTTATCATAGAAGGTGTTCTGACCGAGACCGTCGATAGCAACGTCGGCTCTGTGGAGATCGTAATAGGTATCGAAGCCGCCGCAGGCAAAGTAGGCGGTTATGGGATCCCAGCTATTACGGGGAATTCCGTAGCCGAGATTTTTATAATGCTCCTCATAGCCTGCACGTATGGGGTTGTTAACCTCCATTTTATCAAGGGTCTCTCTTGATGCGGTCATAACGGGATTGCCTATCTCCCAAGTGGAATAAACAATGGGAGTGGGCCAGTTTGTATTTACGTAGGCGGAGGCGGCAACGTCATTCATAATGTTTGCCTCTCTGCCTTCAGGGTACTGACAGCCCATTGCAATTACCCATTTAACCTTTTGCTTAACAAGGTCATAACCGCTTAGATCGCTGTATTCATCGGCTGGAGAACGAAGGAGGTTGTAGAGGTTGGTATAGGTTCCGGTAACGCAGAAGGTTACGGAATTATCCTCTGCGGAGGCAAGGATCTTTCGCATCACGTCCACAGAGTTTTCATACTGCATTTTATCTATAAGAGGATTTGAGAAGTGGGTGGAGAGATATCTACCGTAGGCGGCATAAGAAAAGTCGTTATACTCGTTTCCGTTAAAGCCCATAGGCATATCGGGATATCCGTAATAGGTATTTATGGCAGACATTGCACCTGCATACCATATCTGACGGGGAGTGGTGGTGGCAAGCAGGTTTATAAGACCCTGCTGATGATAGTAATAGGTTATAGCAATGGCACCGAGGTCGTCGCTGTCGCCGCCAAGGTCCATATCAAGAATTATGTTAGGGACTTCCCCCTCAGTAAGGGTAGGCCATACGCCCGTATATTTTGCATAGTCGGGGTTAGCGGTCTCCTGAGCCTCGTATTCGGATTTAATTTCGTCGGCACTGACTGCCAGGTTATAAAGCTTCAACTCGTCGATACCGCCCTTAAAATATTCTTTGCTTTCGGAAAGACGTCCGCCGATCTCCCAAGCGGTCGAGCCGCTAAAGCCGTATGCCGCGTCCATAGACGCTTTAAGCTCGCCGTCAAGATAGAGATAGCACTTCCCTGACTCGCCGTCCTGAACTAAAGCTACGTGATACCATTCACCCGCCGTAATAGTTGCAGAAAGCGCGGGCCAGGCCTTGTTTCCTCCGACCGTCTGAACGCCCATTGCATAGGTGAGGCTGGAGCCGTTAAGGAAAAGGCCGAAATACTGAGAGGCTTCGGCGCGGTTTTTATTTACGATGCTTCGCCAGCCGCCGAAGGAATCGGCCTTGATCCAGGCAGTTAAGGTGTAGCTGTCGGTAGCGGCAAAGTCAAATTCATCCTTATCGGAAACGGTGAAGCCGTCGCCGTCGTCGGTTATAAACATTGCGTTTCCGACCTTACCGTTACCCTGAACGGTGGGGGTACCCACAACGGTTCCGTCGTTTTTACCGAGGGAGCTGTCGGGAACGGTGGTTTCGGTTACGTCATCAAAGCTATAGTAGAAAGCAAGGTCATTTCCTACGACGGTATCATAAGCAAGACTAACCTCGGCACTTCCCATTGCGCGCTTTTCGATCCTTACCTCGTCGAGAATTCCTGCAAAGGGACTTGAGCCGTTTGCCCAGACGTTACCCATAAGGAGGTTGTCGGTGCCCGTAACGGCTCTGGTATAGGTCTTTTCGCCTGCAAGCTCACCGTTAACGTAAAGAAGGCTCTTTCCAAGCTCGGCATCCTGCACCATTACAACGTGATACCAGACGTTTGCCTGAGTGGTGCTGTATCGCACATCGTAATATGTGGTGGAGGTGCCGTCGTTATAGAAGCCCGAGCTGTACAGAATTTGATTATGCTGAACCCAAAGGCCGTTATAGCTACCGTTGGAGCTTTGTCTGCCCTTGTTTATTACGCATTGTTGAGCGGCCGTATCGGTAGGCTTCATCCAAAGGCTTATGCTATAGCTGTCGGTTTCGGTAAAGTTAAAGTCAGCAGAATGTGGCACGGTAATGAGGTCACCGCTTTCAGAGAACTGAACGCCGTCGCCCATCCTTCCGCTTACTGAGGTTACTGCACCGCTTATCGTACCGTTATGACCGTTTCCGCTTTTATCAGAAAGAGTGGTGCCTTCGATATCTTCAAAATCCCAATAGGCAACGGTAGAATCGGCCTTGGCTGTATCGGCGGCATAGGCCTCTGCTACCTCGGCGGCAGATTTAGCAGAGCTATAAATTTTTACCTCGTCGAGAGAGCCGTAGAACTGGTTAAGGCTTACGCCGTCGGCATTACCCATATAAAGGGCGGTGGTGCCTGAGCAGGGCTTGGTATAGGCTCTTTCAACGACCATAACGCCGTCTACGTACATTGTGCTTGTACCTGCGGCGGCATCCTGAACCATTACAACGTTATACCAGCTATCGTTTACCGCACCCGAATAACGGGGACTGTCGAACCAGGAGGAGCCGTCACTACCCTGACAGTAGGCAAAGCTGCTGCCCGAGAACCAGAAGCCGAGATAGGCTCTTGCAGGATTTGTTGCGCGGTTTTTGGTTATAACGCACTGCCAGGCGGTGTCCAAGGCCTCGGGTCTTACCCATAAGCTGATAGTATAGTCGTCGGTTTCGGCAAAGTTAAGCTCTTCGGAATGAGGCACCACTACACAGTCACCGGTATTGCTGAACTGAACGGCGGTACCGAGCTTACCGCCGGTAACCGAGGCATTGCCCGAAAGGGTTCCGTTATGTCCGTTTCCGCTTCGGTCGGGTAAAACACCCTCCGAGATATCGTCGAAGCTGTAGTATGCGATAAGGTCGCTCAATTCACTCTCGGTATCTGACGCGACTCCCGGAACAGCAACCGAAAGAAAGAGTGTCATCACAGAAAGGACCACCGCAAGCAGTTTTAAAAAGCCTCTGTTTTCCATAGTTACCTCCACTGTACAAAATTCCATATATTTCACACAAAAACACATAAAACTTGCGTTCTATGGTATTTTATGCTATAAATATAGAGGATTTTTGGCCGATTGTAAATAGAATTACTTAAACGTTATATGGAATTTTGTACAAAGGAGCCGTTATGAACATCAAAGACACCCTATACGTATGCTGTGCCTATTCCAGCGAGACAACAAGAAGCGTTAACCCCGCCCCCAGAAAATACGGTCCCTGGGCCAGACAGGTGTATGTTCTGATATACGTTTTCAGAGGCAAGGGCTACCTTGAGGTAAACGGTAAAAAATATACCATTACCGCCGGACAGAGCTTTATTATTTACCCCGGCGTTACGGTATGCTATTGGGCAGATTCCGAGGACGAATGGGATTATTACTGGGTCGATTTTAACGGTGAGCTTGCAGGAGAGGTTGCAAACTCGGCAGGCTTCTCCATTGAAAAGCCCGTTCTTCCCGCAAAACAAGGTAACATTCCCGACCTTTTTTCCGAGCTTCTTAAAACCGACCGCTCACACCCAAGAAATACCGAAGAGGGGCATTTTGCCCGTATCGCCGCATTTTATAAGCTTATCTCCGAATACATACACACCTATGCCGCCGTATCAGAAAAGCAGGAGGTCATTGAAAAGATTATTGAATATATTGCGGCGAATTTTTCCGACCCTACCCTGACCCCCGACAGCCTTGCCGACAGATTCGGTCTCAGCAGAACAGGACTTTACACGCTGTTTCGGGAAAAGCTTAATACAACACCGAAAAAACATATAAACAACATTCGTATAGAAAACGCCTGCACTATCCTTCACGAAAAAAACAGACAGATCAAGGACGTCGCCCTTTCAGTAGGGTTTAACGATCCGCTGTATTTTTCTAAAGTATTTAAGGAGAGAAACGGGGTCTCACCCAGCGAATATTTTGAGTATTATCATAACTTTTTAGAATAGATGAATGCCACGGTACAAAGGTACCGTGGCATTTGATTATTATGTGTTATTTAGCAACCGAAGATCTCTTTTCTCATTTCGTCGGTGAGGTGGGCACCGTAGGGGCAGATCTCATAGGCTTCTGCATAGCGGACTGCTCTTCCCTTTTCTTCGCCTAATCTCTCGATAAGTTCTTTTCTGAAGCGAGCGGCTGTCTTGGCAAAGCGGACGGCATAGCCTCTCTTTGCGGCAAGGATCTCCTCGTCGGTGGTCTCATCGGTGATGTTCATTCCCTTAAGCCATTCAAAGCGCTCTTCGGGGGTCTCGGGAACGGTCTCGTGGTTGGTGAAGGGCAGCCACTCGTAAACCTGAGAAACGTTAAGATCGGCGATCTTCATCTTGATATCGAACTCGTTTGTTACGTCAACGATAACATCCGGAGTGAAGGGAGGATTCTTGAACTGATCCTCATTATAAAGTATAACGGGGGTATCGGTCATTGCGGGAACGTCGGGGCACTCGTGGGGAACGATGAGCATATAGGAGGCGTCCTGCATAAGGATTCCTGCGGCACGGTGGTCGGCGTGGTAGTCGTTCTGACGGTGGGTGATGATAACGTCGGGAGCATATTCTCTGATATAGCGGATGAGGCGGCGACGGGTTGCAAGGTCGGGCTCGATAGAGCAGTCGTCGATATCCCAAACGTCGTAGGTAACGCCGAGAAGCTTTGCAACCGCGGCAGATTCGGTGGCTCTTCTTGCAGTGGTCTCTTCGGGGGTCATAATATGGTGACCTCCGCAACCGTTACAAAGGCTTAAGAAACGGACGTCGTGCCCTTTTCTTACAAGCTGTGCGGCAAGGCCTCCGCAGCGGAATTCGTTGTCGTCCTGATGGGCGCCGATCATAAGTACTTTCATTGTTCTGTCTCCTTTTTAAGTTTATTTGAACTGTTGATTGCGAACTGCATTATAACCATAACAGCAAGCATAAGAAATACTGCCGTGATCATACCGTAATAATAGCTTCCGAACAGGTCGTAGACCATATTCATAACGGGAACTCCCGTGGCGAAGCCCACCGCCGAAACCGAGCCGACTATGCCGAGGATGTGATTATAGTCTTTATAGCCGAAGAAGTTTCCTGCAAAGAGTGGCAACATAACCGTTTCGAGAGGAAGGGCAAGGGCGAAGGTGACGGCCGCCGTTATCGCCAGCACAAAGCCCGTTGAAGAAACCGAAAGGTTTGAAAAGGACAAAAGTGCAACAAGGGAGGCAGTTCCGCAAACCAACACGTTGACCCTGATCCCGAATTTATCGTAAATAAGACCGCTTATCATCTTCGAGCCTGCCAGACAAAGCGAATGTATGCCTACGACGGTTGCGATAAAGTCCTTATCAAAGCCAACGTCGCCAAGGTGAGAAGCGTAAACGCTGGTTATTCCCTGCAGGACCATGCCAATCAGTAAGACCGAAAGCATTACCATATAGAAATACGGCTTTCGCAAAGCTTCTTTAAGACTAATGCCCTGCCAATTAACGTTTTTTGGTGGCTTCTTTTTGCTTACGGGTGCATCGGGCTTTTCTCTGTACAAAACGATAATAAGTAAAAGAACTACGGCAAGAATTGAAGCGGTTATGAAATATGCCGTACGATAGCCGAAGGGATTTCCTTCCTCGTTGATTATGGGGGTAAAAAGCCGTGTCGAAACTGCCGCACCGATTCCGTTGGCCGCAAGGACTATACCCATGACCGTGCCGATGTTCTTCTTACACCATTTTGCTATAACGCAGCCTACCATAGTGGTTGTGACGTAGGAATAGCCCACACCCATAAAAAAGCCTGCAAGGTAAAATCCGCCGACGCCGTTTGAGGTAGCATAAAGTAACACACTTATAATAAGTGAAAGGAAACCAAAGCAGATGAGCTTTTTCGTGCCGAAGCGATTTACCATAAAGCCGAAAAAGAAATTGACCACCGCATAGGTAACGAAGCGTATACTGTCGCTTGCCGAAAATGCGGCACGGGAAATTCCCAAGGCATCGGTAATGGGGGTCAGATATATTGAACGTCCGGAGCTGAAGAAACCGAGTCCGAAGAATATCATCATAAAGCACAGAGCGTATATTACGTATGCATATCCCGAGCGCTCGCTCAGTTTTGTTTTCATTTGATACCTCATTTAACAAAAAATACGAATTGACTTTTGGTTTTCTTCAGTATACAATAAAAACAGCCTAAAGTCGTTACCAAAAGGTGCATACTATTTAACATTTTTTCCACAGAGGATAACTTATGTCGAATTCAGTTAAAAAGGAAATTGAAATTACAGCCTTTAAAAGCGTTTACTATTTTGAGCACGGCACGGAATTCTATCACGAGCCCGAACAGCATAACTTTTGGGAGATAGTTTACGTTGACAAGGGCGAGATAATCGCCATTACCGACGGCATAGGCCGAACACTTACCGAGGGTGAGGCAATTTTCCACGAGCCCAACGACGTTCACACCCATATTTCCAATCACAAGGACGCCAACAATATGTTTGTGGTCTCCTTTATTACCGAAAGTCCTGCTATGGACTTTTTCAGAAAAAAGGTATTTACCCTGGACGAAGGCTCGAAAAAGCTTTTATCTATGTTTTTAACCGAGGCCAAAAACGCTCTCGGAGAGGTTCAGGGAGATTATAAAAGTCGCCACAGGCTCGATTTCTCTGGAGAGATCTTCGGCTCTACTCAGCTTATGGCATCACACCTTGAGGAGTTTCTTATAAAGCTTATACGTTCGGGAAGCGATTCCGCAGGGAGGATAAGTCCCAGCGTTGAAGCTCGAAGAATGGGACAAAACTCCACGGTAAAGCTTATCGAAGAATACCTTTTACGAGGCATCTACGACGATATCTCCCTCGACCGACTTTGCGTGCACTTTTTTATGGGTAAGAGCAAGCTTAGCCAGATGTTCAAGGAAAATACGGGCAAAAGTCCCATGCAGTATCTGTCAGGCCTTCGTACAGAAGAAGCGAAAAAGCTACTGCGTGAAGGTATGACCGTAAGTGAAATAGCCGAAAAGCTTCGGTATTCGGGTATTCACAGCTTTACAAGAGCCTTTAAAAACGCGACCGGCTTCTCCCCTACCGGTTATAAAAACAGTATATTTTAATGCCGTAGCAGATTTATGAAAAGCTGTAGGTTACGGTGTCTACAATAGTTTCCTATAAACACCTCATCCACCACTAACGCGGTCCCCCTTCTCCGTGAGGAGAAGGCTCCTACAATGTAATGCCAAAAAAAGCCATCCGAGTCAGGATGGCTTTTTGGCTTGAAAGGATATGTTATTTGGAATAGGTCATTTTTTCGGTGGAGCCTGTTCCGATATTGAATTTATAAACGGCACCGTCTTTAACACTCATAATATCGAAGTAAGCTTCACTGTCTGTACCCAAAGCACGGTAGATTGGATTCCAGTCGAGGGTCTTATTGTTGACAGAGCCTGAGTTTAGCTCTGCCTTAGTCTGCGTTCCGGACTGGTTAACGTTTGCCGAAGCAGAGCATATCTGCCAAAGGTCAACGTCCTCGCTGTAGGTGGTGAGTTCAACGTGAATATGTCCGAACTGATAGGAAAGGATCGCACCTTCAAAATCGGTAAAGTCGGCGGTATGCTCACCGTCAGAGTAGACCGTTTTTGACTGATAAGCAGAAATTATACCTCTGAGTTTTTCTCTATAGCCTGCGTTTACCGTCTCTCCGCCCGAGTTGGTGTCAGAATCGATTCCCATGTGGGAAACGAAGATGTAGTTATAATCCTTTTCGGTAAGGGCCTGCTCGGTGAGCCACTTGAGCTGCTCAGCACTGTAGTCCCAGTAGGAAGCTCCCGACTTATACTGACGTGCGGGAACGCCTTCTTTACCGTAGTAGGTATTGTTTTCGAAATCGGCGGGAACCATTTCTATAACGTTTCCGTTTTCGTCGAAGGGTGCGCGGTAGTCGATAGCGTCAAGGCAAACGACACGGGTCTTCTTTTCGGGAAGGTCGTAATAATAATACTTGGAATTTGCGTAATCCTTGTCGTGAACTATGGTTGCGGGAGAATTTACGGCAAGGATCTGCTGTGTCCAGTCCATATCGCTGACGATCAGCTCGGGCTTATATACCTTATCGCCGCTATAGACGTGGTAACAGTTATCGTCGTGGTTTCCGGGAAGAACAAGCACGGGCTTTGAGCACTTCTTAAGAGGAGCAAGCACCTCGTTCGTCTCGGTGATGCAGGCTTCCTTAGTTGAATAGGTTCCCGTGGTGGTGTCACCACCGATAACTATAAAGTCGATAGAGTCGTCGGCATCGGCCATTTTTGCAATGGCATTCATCTGATTTAAAAGCGCCTTATCCTGAGCAGAATCTCCGTTTGTATAATGTATATCGGTTATAAAGATATAGTTTACGGTGTCCTCGCCGAGGGCATCTATCTGCTCGCTTACCTTCTTCATTTCAACTCCGTAATAATCGCCGTAAAGGGCGGTTATGGCTTCAAGGTCTATAGCTCCGAATTCGTTGCTCATTTTTACAAGATCCAGTATGTCGGCGGTGCCGTCACGGTTATAGTCACCGTTGGAATAGGGTGTGTTTTCTATGATAACAAGGCGCAGAGCGGTTATATCGTCCAGCTCAAGGCCGACCCCGTTCTCACTTACATCACCGATGAGGGTTCCGCGAACACGAAGCATAGGAGAGCCGTTTTCAAAAGCATACCAGTCTGCGGCAGAAAGTCCGCTCATTGCAGTAAGAGCGTTTTTACCTGTCATTTCTGCGGAGGTGAGAACGGTAACTCCGTCAAAGGTGAAGGACTTGTCGGTATAGACATTGGTGTTTGAGACAGTGCCTAAAGCCTTGTCCGAGGGATAGGGAGTATTTCCAAAAGAATAGCTGTTTTGGATCGTAACGGTTGCAGACTTGTGAATATAATCCACAAGCGTATGACCCGAAGTGGCGTAACAGTTTTTAACAGAAGCGTTGGTTGCGTTTTGAGTATAGCCGATGATCGCGCCGTCAAAACCGTTTCCGCTATATATGGTGGTATTTTCCACAAAGCAATTTTCAACAGTTACGGTTGCCGCATTAACAAATCCGATAATTCCGCCTGCATATCCTGCGCCTTTGGCATTGATAGCGGAATCGGACAGTCCAAGATTTTTAACGGTAGCGGTCTTACAGTCGGGAATGAGACCGCCGAGCTTACCGTCGGTTACATTATAAAGTCCGTACACAACGTGGCCGTCACCGTCAACCGTTCCCGTAAAGAAACCGCCGCTGCTGATTTCGGCCGCATAGCCTACGTTCCAGGTACCCGTAAACCACTCGTTAAGATCATCACCGTTCTGCCAATCGGATACAGAGATATCGTTTAAATAAATATCGGTAGTGAGCCTGTATGAGGCTCCGTCGCCGTAGGACCACACCGTCCAGGCAAGCTCTTCGGGACAGGTAATGAGATATACTCCGTCCTCTCCTTTAGTAGGCTTATGGTAGAAACCGTTCCAGACGTTTGAGGTGTAGCCAGCAAAGACCTTGGAAACGGGCAGTTCAAAGCCCTCTGCCATAACAAATTCTTTGGCGCAGGTCTGGAAATAGGAATCGGCCTTAAGGGTGTCGACGGTGGCATCCCCGAGGGCACAGGAATTTACGGGAGTGAAGGTTGAATTTGTGCCGCCGTACATTTTTGCAACGTCGGTATACGATGAATTGACCGTAACGGTTGCATTATAAAGATTACCGAGAATTCCGGCCGACTTTACGGTGTCGTCTGCATACGTATTATTATAGGTTGCGCAACGGTTGACCGTAGCGGTCTTATTGCCTGTTGCATAGCCAGCGATCGCTCCTGCCGCCTTATCACCGTTAGAGCTTGAAGTGTTGATAAAGGTGGAGTTCTTCACAACACAGTCGCTGATTTCAATACTGCCGTATATGGTTCCGACTATACCGCCCGAAAAACGTGAGTTGCAATATGCAGAATCAATACAAAGCCGTTTGACCGAGCCTCCGGTCATATTGGGAATGAGAGCATTATTTACAATGCCGTTGCTTCCGTCGCAGTAGATGCCGTAAACGGTATGACCGGCACCGTCTATATGGCCTTTAAAGGTTATATCGCTACCGTCGGAATTTTTATAGCTCATCCAGTTTGTGGCGTTTACGAACCAAGGCTTTGCCGTCTCGGTCCAGTTTGCGGCGGAAACGTCATTGATATAAATATCGTTTGTAAGCTTAAAGTATTTTCCGCTTCCTCCCGAATTCACCATCCATGCAAGCTCGGCAGGAGTAGAGATAAGCATAGGATCATCCTCGGTATTACCCGAGCCGGAGGGTTGAGTAAAGGTTTCTCCGTCCCATACGATCAAGGTCTCTTCCTGCGCAGTTGCAGTTACGACTGTTACGGAAAGCAATATAACCGCGCAGAGAAGCAAGGCAAGTAATTTTTTCATCAGAAGATCTCCTTTCAAAAAAAAGAATATGATTCTCCACTTCAATTATAAAGCGTTAAAATTCGCTTGTAAATAAAGCATTAATTGAGTTGACTCTGCGCCTAATTCAACCGTTGATTGAATTTTGCAGTACACGGGGAAATCTTTCAACAGCCAAATCTTTTGGGCTTTGAAAAAACGGCAAAAGAGCCACGTATCGCGGCTCCCTTATCTACTGATTCTCTCCCGGGCGGACTGTGTTTATCATATTTACGAATTCAGCCATCGCGGGGGATATCCAGCGATTTTTGTGCGTAAGAAGATGGCAGAGATAGACCTGCTTTTCGGCGTCTACCGAGATCTCCCGAAGAAGGCCGCTGTTCATCCCCTCTTTCACAGAGTATTTGGGTAAAAAGGCGATGCCCATTCCCTTTTCGGCAAGCTTGGTTATTATATACACGCTGTCGACCTCTACCGAAATATTCGGCGCGGTGCCGTAGCGCATTGCAAGCTCACTTAGCATACCGTAGCATATACCGCTTCGCTCGGTAACGATGAATTTATGCTTCATAAGCTCCGGCACCGATATTTTTCCCTTGGCGGCAGGGTGGCTTGGCGCACAGACGAAGATAAACTCTTCGGGACGGCTGTAGAGACTTAAAAGGTCAAAGCAACCCACGGGAGGCTGGGCGATATAAACCATATCGAGCTGATTTGCTTTAAGCTGTTCGGTAAGCTCAACCGAATGTCCCGTGATGATATTTACCTCGATATTCTGAAACCTTTCTTTGAAAGCGGGAAGTATGTTCATTATAACGGTGAAAAGCAGGGATTCCGAAACTCCTATTCTCAAAACTCCGTGAAGCTCCTGATGATTTTTTCCAATACTTTCGGCCTTCTTAGCCGAGTGCAGCATTTCATAAGCGACTTCCAAAAATTCCCTGCCCGCGGCGGTGAGGGAAATTTTTTTGCCTATTCGGTCGAAAAGAGGAAATCCCAGTTCCTTTTCAAGCTGTTTTATCTGCACGGTAACGGTGGACTGCACATAGCAAAGCTCTTTAGCGGCGGCGGTGAAGCTTTCGAGCTCGGCCGCTCTTACGAAGGTCTTTATGCTTTTTATATCCATAAGATCACATCCATTTAAAAATTAAATGATATCTATTAAAATCATTCGATTTACAAATGCATTATAACTCATTATAATCCCTATGTAAATACTTTTTTCGGAGGCTTTTATGGGAAGATTCAAAAAAGCGGTACTGCCCTATACTATGACGGTGGTAATGGCTCTGCTTCAGTCATTTTATTATCATATCTTTGTCGTTCCCAACAACTTTGCACCTGCGGGACTTAACGGTATCGCCACTATGATACAGTATAAAACGGGATTCAGTATAGGCTATTTCACCCTTATAGTAAATCTGCCGCTCTGTCTTCTGGTCTACTTTTTGGTAAGCAAAAAATACGGCGTGAGAAGTATGGTATTTACCGTTATTTACTCGGTGGTTTACAGACTTCTTCAGCTTATCGGGCTTGACAATTTCAGATACGACGCGCAGGGTCACGACACCATATTTCCCGTTATAATAGCCGGTGTGTTAGCGGGTGTTGTAAGCGGAATGTGCTTTAAATATGACTTTGCCAGCGGCGGTATGGAGATCACCTCCAAGATAATAAGCTTCAAAAAGCCGGGAACCAATTTTTTTATGGTCAACTTTGTACTTAATACGGTAATTGCCGCCGTCTCCCTTTTCGTTTATTCAGACAAGGGATATTTAGATTATAAGCCCGTAGCGCTTTGCATTACCTACTGCTTCGTTTCAAGCTTTGTGGGAAATTACATTATCAAGGGAACCAAGACGGCCTACAAGTTTACTGTCATTACATCAAAGCCTGACGAGATAATTGAAGAAATAACTACTGTTATGCGCAGAGGCTCCACGAGAATCGATGGGGTGGGCGCATATTCCGGACAGGAACGGACGGTCATCATCTGTGTTGTAGACAAGCATCAGCTTAACGATTTCAGAAATATTATCGACGGTCACGCCGAGACCTTTGCCTTCAGTGAGACGGTGACCGAGACCTACGGTAATTTTAAAAAATTAAAGCACCTGTAACCTGAAACCTGAAAAACAGCTCTGTGTATTAAAACACAGAGCTGTTTTTTATCAGTATTTAATTTCAGCGTCGAAGCCTGCGCCGACGTTGAACTTTTTGATTCCGTCACGGGATACGAGCATTGCGTCGAAGCAGGGTTCCTTTTCGTTATCCCAGCCACGGGCAAGAATCTTGAAAGCGGGACCGTCCTCTCTGCCGGGAGTTCCGCCTCCGCCGTTGGTGGTTGCGGTTCCCGTTCCGATATGGGCGAAGCCCGATTCCTTGTCGAACCAGACAAGCTCGGAATGCATATGACCGAAATGGTAAACGAGGATCTTACCCTTATTTTCGGTGTAGTCAACATCTATTCCAAGACTTTCGTCAAAAAAGGCAAGCTTATTCTGGAACGCATCAAGCAGAGCGGTGAGCTCCTCGCCGCCCTTACAGTTATCGAAATTGATCTTATTATTCATTCCGATATGGCAAAGAATTATAACGTCTCCGTCAAAATCGGGGGTCAACACCTCTCGTGCCAGCCATTTAAGCTCGTTTTCCGAATGACCGTAGGAAAGCATATCACGTGTGCACTCGGTAACGTTACCCTCTTCGTCGAAGGGCAGACGGGCGTCGAAGGTGTCGAGGGCGACGACGCGGGTCGTTTTATCCCCTTTTACTATATCGTAATAGTAATATTTTGAATACTC
>CAZRHF010000012.1:0-28695 GCA_964599835.1 uncultured Eubacteriales bacterium
TAGTTTGCAATATAACTTAACACGCTGAAAATAATACATCCTCTTTTTCGGTAGGTATTTACCTTTTCAAAGCATGTAACCCACTATGACACTTTCGGTTTTGAAAGTGTCTTTTTTGATTTATAGAAAAAGAAAGGGAGACTTCTTCTTTACGAAGTGTCTCCCTTCCGTTGCTTTTATTCTTCCTTTATTTGGTTTTAGAGTTTTTATATTCGGGATAAAGCCGGGTTATACCGCTGTATATCCTGCCGACGCATTTTCCGTCCTCGGTCAACAGAACCTCGGCGGTTTCCTTTCCTTCAAAGAGAAGTTCATAAAGTATTTTGCCCTGAATTCAAGACCCATATCTATCATAGCGAATTTCAGCAGACAGTCTATCTCGTTTCTGTATCCGAAATCGGCCTTTTTTCTATAGAGGGTATCGGCAGGAGTGTAATAATTTTTATAGAACTCGTAAAAGGTTGCGGGTGCGCCCTTCATAGGATAGTAAAGGGGCCTCTGTCGGCTTTTCTGATTGCGGGAACAAAGCCGTATTTTCTGTAGAGCTGAGTCAGCTCCAGAGTTCCTGCGGTGCAGAAAAGAGCGGTAGGCTTTTCGGGAAGCTCCTCCACACGGCTGAAACAATAGTCAAGCACCTTGCCGCCGATTCCTCTGCCTCGGCACTCGGGGAGGGTGAAGAATGCTCCCCAGTAGGCAACCGAACCCTTATGCTTGCCCCAGCACATCCAGAGGCGTGACAGAGCCTTTCCGTCCTCTATTGCGGCAAAATACTGATCGTAGCAACAGTCGAGCACGTTACCCGAAAGGCGGTAATGCATATAGAGGTCGTCCTCGGGGATCATTTCCTTAAGTGCAGTATAGACCTCGTCCTGTTTTTCGTTTACTAAATATCCTTTTACGGTAACTATTTTTTCCTCCGAAATTGTTTTTGCCCATTATACCACACAATGAAGAAAAAGCAACACATTTATTACCCTTGAAACACAAGCTGTATTATGCTGTGCGGCGGTGCGATGAAGGTTAGCCGGTCTCTCTCTTCGGCAGGAGTGATTTTTTCTTTAACGAAGACTGTTCCGGGATGAAGCTCCTCAGAACTATATAAAACTCCTTCAAGCAATTTTCCGAGACCTAGAAGTTCAAACCGCTTTTCCTTGTCGTAAGATCGATTTATAAGAGTGCAGGTTATCCTTCCATCCTTTTGGGTGATTACCACATCCTTTTGGAGGGCAAGCACCTTCCCGTCGGCATGTTTTGCCATAAGGGACATGGCAACGCCTGCAGGGTTGAGAACGGCTTTATCAGGATAGACCGAAATGGCTCCCTCGTTCACCGATTCGAAATGACAGGCAATGAGGATCCCGTTTTTGTCGGCTTGTTCAAGAACGGCATTCATAAAAGCGGCGGCATAGATACCCTCGTAAACACCCGAAATACGGTACCAGGCATACCAGACATTCCATTCGTCGAGGGAAATTTTTATTCGATCGTTGCCAAGCTGAGCCCTGAGCTCATTTAGATTTTTGATAAAATAGTTGTTAATCTCACTAAACAGATAATAATATTCCTGCTTATATTTTGCAGGGTCGATCCATTTGGGATAATCGGGATAGTTGTGCATTGAAACAACCGGTGCAATATCTGCAAGCGCCTTTGCAGAATGCTTGACCCAGTCTTCGTTCGGATAAGGCCCTGATGAGCAAAGGGTGAGGTTCGGACTTTTTTCAAGCATTTTATGTCCGTGTCGACCAACAGTTTTTGCATATTCATACGGAGTATTTGCGCCCTCCATATGCCCATAGCCGAACTCGTTGCCCAGTGACCAGAACTGAACGTTATAAGGCTCTTTATATCCGCGTTCTATGCGAAGTTTTCCATACTGTGTAGTTTCGTCGCCGTTACAATATTCCACCCAAGCGGCACTTTCCTCAGGGGTGTTCCAAGTAGGATTGATAGTAATGAAGGGCTGTGCGCCAATCTCACGGCAAAGTGCAATAAAATCGTCGGTATTTATTTCGTGAAAGTCATATCCAAGAGTGTGAGGTTGGGTCTCCAGCCACATATACGACTGGAAGGGAGAACGCTCGTCCGCATCAAGAAGCCCGTCAAGCCAGTGGTATTCCCCTGCAAAGTTTCCGCCCGGCCAACGAAGAACTTTAACCGAAAGTTCCTTGAGACAATTTATAACATCCCACCTCATACCGTGAAAATTATCCTTCGGCATAAGAGAAAGAGCTCCTATGGTAAGGGTGGAGCGATCGCAAAAGGTTATGCACAGGGTCGCGTTATCGTCGGTTTTGGAGGACTTAAGTTCAAGAGTGAAACGTTTAAAATCGGAGCAGTCAACGCTGAAGGCCTGACTGTCATAGATTTCGCCCGACCCGGAGCAAAGCTCCACCGTTACCGTAACGGGTGAAAACGCCTTTAACACCGCGGCAAAATCATAAACAGTATTTTCTTTTATGTAAATTCCGCTTTGACCGATTCCTGCCTTTTCCGAAGAAAAACTCGTTACCGACTGACTGTTACGCTCGAGACTGCGCTTCATTCGATAGCCTTCCCCATGACAGGTGTAGCTTTCGGTAAAGGTGAGATACGTCTTTTCACCGATCTGCCTCCAGCCCTCGGCACAGCCGTATCTGCCCGGTTTTCCGACAAACTTACGGTTTTTAAGCATTTGAGCCGAGATTCCGCCGTTTACGCAATCGCGGGTATGCTCTAAATTATCTCCAAAAAGATAAGGTGAAATATAACGATTTGAATTTTGGTCAATTGTCACCAAAACATCGGAGGCGTAATTCTCCTCGTCGTTTTGGCGAGGCGAGCTTTCGAAACGGTTGCTCGTTGCATTTACATCACGAAGCGCGCCGCCGATTATTTCGGAAACACTACAAGAAAAAAGCACCGAAAGCCTTTGAAGATTATCTGCGTCGGGGCAAGCCAGTCCCCTTTCCCATTTTGACACAGCTTTGTCGGTTATATGAAGATAGTCGGCCACTTCCTTTTGCGACATACCGAGCTTTTTGCGCTGACTTGCAATAAACTTTCCCATTTCAGAAATATTCATATAATCACCTCGAGCATATTATATCAAATTTCCAAAAAACAGTATACCGACTATTGGTTTACGTTTATTTATATGTTTTTTAATACAGTTCGAACGAGAAAAGGCGGAAGTCTTCCGCGCCGTTGGTTTTAATGGGGATAAAGCGGAGGGTTTTAAGTTTTTTGTTTACGGGATGCTTTACGAAGCGCTGACGGTTATCACTTACCGTCAGCTCGAAGGTCTCTCCCGTATCGCTTACGCCCTCAATTCTATACTCGGTTATAAGTGTGGCGGGAAGCTTGAACTTTTCCTGGACGAGGGGGTAGTTACAGGGCATATTATGATATTTTCGGTTAAGGTCGCTGTCGAAAACAAGTCTTACTCCGCTGACTAAGGTATCTTGGGGCAGGGTATATTCTATAAAGTCGCCATTTTTACCTATCCAGCAGTTTTCCTCTCCCCTATCCTTGCCGTTTCTAACGATATCGGCCGAGCAAAGAGCGGTTTTGGTAAGTTCGGACTGCTCCCTATCGTGCCAAGGGATATAGCAGTCGTCCTCCATAAGGGTCTGCTGAAGCTTTGGGATGTTTACCTTTTCTACAGACACCTTATCCTTTACCGCAAGGGCTACGACGGTGCCCAGAGCCTGACCTAAAACGGCGCAGGTCGCCATAACCCGGGAGGAGCTGAGGGCGGCGTGGGTAACGCTGATATTTCGTCCTGCAAAGCAGAGATTTTCTATATTTTTGGATATCATACATCTGAGGGGAAGACCCCAAGGGGTGGGAGCAGGATGATAGATGGTGGGGTGACCCTTTTTATAGTAGAAGCCTTCGGGAAAATGGTCGTCCATACTCCAGCCTGCATAGGCTACTATATCCTCAAAGCGGCCTTCGGCCTCCACGTCGTTCTGATTTACGATATATTTTCCCACGTAACGGCGGCTTTCTCTTTTACCCGGCAGGAAGCCTATCCACTCCAGCTCCCAGTTTTCGACGTCGTGGTCGCCGTAATTTTTCATATGATCCCATACGCCGTAACAGATCTTCAGAAGCTCTTCGCGGCATTTGTCGGTATCGTGGATACAGTCCCACTCACCGCCTACCTCTATCCACCAGAAATTGTTATCTTTGAAGTGGTCTTTATAGGGCAGGTCGGCATCGGTCTCATACTTATACGCCCATTTCGGCGGAGTAAAAGGAACGGGATGGTCGGTCTCGCGAATCTGGAAAAGACAGCTCATTCCCATGGTCTTTTTATCGGCCGCCTCGGGAGGTATGGTCTCGTCAAATTCGCTCTTTGCTTCTCTTCCGTACATAAACTCGGCACCTGTCAGGGTGGAAAGAATGGAGTCTCCCGAACAGTCGGCAAAATATGTTGCGGAAACGTTATGGAAGGTTTCGGCATTCGATTGCCAGGACTTGACGCTGACGATTTTGTTTCCGTCCATTGTGCAATCGAGACAGCTGCTGTTCAGAAGAAGGGTTAAATTCTCTTCCGCCATAGCCTTTTCGTAAAGGACGCTGTCCCAGATAGGATATTTATGGGAGGGATTCTGATAGAAATTTTCCAGCATTATTTCTTCAATAATTCCGCCCTCGCGGTTATCCTTGCCGTGACAGCCGCCGATCCACATACGAATTTCACTTGAAGCGTTACCGCCGAGAACGGGTCTGTCCTGAATAAGGACTACCTTGATTCCGTGTCGCGCCGCCGCAATGCCGCAACAAAGTCCCGACATTCCGCCGCCGATTATACAAAGATCTGTATTATATTGGGTGGTTCTCATAATCTTACACTCCCATATACTTTTTAAGTGCCCGGGCAAAACAGCGGCCCAGCTCTAAGAGATTTTCTTCGCTGACCTTGTTGTTCTCTGTGCCGAAATAGGCCGTTTCCAGAGTGAAGGCCAGATCATTTTCCGCTCTTTGACGCATAAAGTTGGCAAACTGGGCGCCTACGTGATTCCAATCGGTTTCGGGCGGAAAATCGTTTTTATGCTCGTATTTCAGAGACTTTTCGGTTATGGACTCCTCAAGAAGCTCACCAAAACGGTTTAGCCGAGGGAGCTTTTCGACGCAGTTTTGTACGATAAATACCTTATCGTTCTGACCGCCTTTGTGCCAGGGGGAATGAAAATCGAAGCCGAAGGTACAGCCGTTTTCCTCGGCGTATTCCTTGATGGCGGCACATTCGGGGTAGATTGAAGCCTTTTCGGTGTCGTAATCGCGGTTGTGGTCGTGGGGAGCGCGGCTTTTACCCTGGTCACCGCGGATAACGCCTTCATAATCTACAAAGGGTACGCAAAGAACTTTTGTATTCGGTATCGGTTTTTCTAAAAGCTCTGTAAGCACGCCCTCCAAGACGTAATCACCCGTGGACTCGCAGGCGTGGTGACGGGCGGAAAGAATAATGCTTGTTTCTCCCTCTCCGAACTTTATAGAGGGAATGCTGCTACCCTTATAGCCCTTGCAGAGTTCTTCGACAGTAAGGTTATACTTATCTGCAAGCTTCAAAAAGCGGTCGGGGTGATAGAGCATATTATGGGCGAAATAGACCCTGTTCTCATTTTCGCCAAAGGTATAGGTAAAGGAGTCGCCCTCGGTGCTGTCAAGCCATTTCCGGTTTTCAAGGTCGTGACTGACGGCAGGACCGAAATATCCCAGGCGGTTTGAGCCGAGCTTGAAGGTCAGGGTCCTGCCCTCGGCACCCTCAACGCAAAAAGCCCAATAAAACCACGGAATCGAGGTATCGCGAAGCTGGTTTTCAAGGAAAACGGTGTCGCCGTCTATCTCCTTAACGGTTATATTACCGCCGACAAAGTTCTGATGAATTATCATCTTAACACCTGCTTATCCGTAAATAATATCCTGAATTTCTTTTACATCCACCTCTGAGGGCAGGCAGTTATGCTTTACAGCGAGTGCCGCGGCGGTGCCTGCGGCTTCTCCGGTACCGACGCAGATGGGCATTGCGCGGAAATTAGAGTGGGCAATGTGTGTACCCGAAATGCTTCTTCCGCAGAGGAGAAGGTTTTCCTTAGTCTCGGGGACGAGACAACGGTAAGGGATGGTATAGCCCTTTTTCTGACTGAATTTATGCTGAACGCCGGTTTTATCCAGGCCTGCGCCTGTGATATTATGAACGTCGAAATTGAAAAGGGCATCTTTTACAACGTAGTCGTCGAAGACCTTTGCTTCCAATATATCCTGCTCGGTTATTGTATATTTACCCTTGAAATGACGGGTCTCGCGGACGCCGATAAGGGAGGCTGAGCTTATTATAAAGCAGTTTTCATATCCGGGAACAAACTCGCGGAGGTATTTTACGATATCGTCCATCTGTTTTCTGCAGGCGAGGGTCGCCTTTGTCAGGTCCTCGGCCTTGGTGCCGTCGATCTCGGTGACGTTGGTCATATTGCAGGTAACAACACCGGGAAGTGTGGTCTGGTAGGTTAAAATGTGGCCTGCGGGGTACGGGATATGCTCTTTTGCCAGTGCCTGAAGCTCGCCCTTTTCGGTCTGATATTTCGATTCGAAGGAATGGAGGAATACAGCGCGGCTGTAGTCCACCCCTGCGACCTTGAACATAAGGGTTGCAGGCTGCATTTTATTATCCTCTTCACGGCCGAGAATATATTCTGCACCTGCCCTTGCGGCAATGTCGCCGTCGCCGGTGGCGTCTACGGTTATCTTAGCATATATCTTTGTTCTGCCCGATTTGTTTATTACGCTTGCCCCCAGCACCTTGTCGCCCTCGCAGATGGCATCCTCGGCGAAGGTGTAGAGCATAAGGCTTACTCCTGCCTCAGAGAGCATTTCAAGATAGAGGGTCTTAAGCTTTTCGGGGTCGATGGTGGGGGTTATCTTATCCTTTTGCTCCCCTTCGTTTTTGGCGGCGGAGCGTTTCAGTATCTCTATGTAGAGGGGACTTCCGCAGGAGCCGGTCCAATGGCTCATAAGTCCTGAGGTGGATATTCCGCCCACGTCGCCGCTCTGCTCAACGAGGACCACCTTGGCGCCGTTTTTTGCCGCCATATATGCGGCGGCAAAGCCTGATGGCCCGCTTCCCAGCACCAGCACGTCGGTCCTTATTTCAAATTCGGGTAACATAGAACCTCTCCTTTTGCTTGCTTAATTATATAATACTGATTATCTTAGAATTTTTCATTTGAAAACTTGCAAATTGTATTTACAAATCTGCAATTCTGTTGTAGTATAGATTCGGTGATGATATGAAAAATCAACTTATCAAAGATATTAACAGATACATAACCCACCTGAATGATAGTGGTTTATTTGTGACGGTACACGGCAAGGGTATAAGCGGACTGCTTGAACACAATATCCACCGAAATCCCTTTTGTTCCCTTGTTAAGACCGACAATCTTGCCTGGGACAAATGCAAGGTCTGTCAGCAGAAGGTATTTAAAGAATACAAAAAGGGTATGCTTTTCGGGATGTGCTACGCAGGAGTTGAGGAGTACGTTTTCTTTGTTAACGACAAGACCTTTGTGAGTGTCAGTGGATACGGCATAAACAGAGAAAGGGCGACAGAGCGTATAAACCGTCTTGCCGACGAGTTTTATCTTGACTCAGAGGAGCTTTTGAAGGTCTATGACAACTCTCTTAAGCACTCACCCGAAGATACCAACACCTTATCTACGGCGATAAAGCCCCTTTGTTATATGCTGTATCTCTTGCAGTTGCTCCTTGCCGAGCTTCCCGAAGAGACCGAAAACAGAACCCTTTTTGACTCGATACTGGGGTATATTCAGCTAAACTTTATGCAGAACATTACATTAAGAGACATTGCTGACGCCTGCGCCTGCTCAGAGTCGACGGTGAGCCACTTATTTAAAGAGCACACGGGGGTATCGGCCAAGAGGTATATTTTTAATTTGCGTATAGAGCAGGCAAAGAAGCTGCTTTCCTCCAGCGATCTGCCCATTGGTACGGTGGCGCTTATGTGCGGCTTCGACAACATAAACTACTTCCCTACTGCCTTTAAAAAGGCGGTGGGTGTAAGTCCGACCGAGTATAGGCAGGGAGGTTAGTGGACAGACGAAAAGACAGCGTGTTAGGGAAAAGGGATGAGGGACGAGGGAAAAGATTTTTGATAATAGAAAGATTGCTGTTATCAAACGTTAGCCTCCTCGGCGCGTCGAGACGTCGCGCCCTACAAATTACCAATAAATTCTCTGCATAAAAACGGCGAGCGCAAGGTCTCGCCCTGCGATATAGAGATTTCCGAGGGTGACCTTTTCTACGCCTGCGTCGGTCAGAATATTCCAGAGATATTCCATACCGTCGACGCTGTAGCTGTTGCCGATGGCAAGTATCTTAATTTCGGTGGGAAGCTCACCTTCGTAGCTGTGTTCACACACCTTGCAGGTAAATTTTGCGGTGCCGTGAACGGTTGCGGTAGACTCGGTTACGGTTTCGGTTTCGTAAATATGGTTGCAGGTGTCGGGGTCAAGGTTTTTGCGGTGATTTACCATAGCAACAAGGTCGCAGATATCGGTCTCGCCGTCGCGGTCAAAATCGGTATTTAAATAGTTTTCACCTCCGATAAGGGTCGCGCGAAGAGAGTGCAGGTCGTCCATTGTGGGAGCGTAGACATCCTCGTCTACGTCGCCGTGGGCAGAGCCCCATACACGAAGCAGAGGCGCACTCGAGGTTGCGTACCAAACCTCATTCGTCAGAGCCGACATATTATCGAGGGCGGTCTTACCTGTCATTTCGGAGGAGGCAAGCTCGCTGAAAACGAAGACGTCGCTTAAGGTGACTGCCGTTTCGTCGGTGTAAGCTCCGTCGGCATTGGTATCAAGCTTATAAGAAGCATTATTGTTTTTATAGTGGGTATCGGTGTAAACGTTCGACACGACGTAGCGGCTTTTAAAGGTAGTTTCGGCCGCTTCAGCGGAGGCGGCGTTTAAAGCCGAGCTTGCGACTGTGAAGGGCTGATAGCCGAGGGAATATCCGCCGAATGCGGTTTTCACAGCGTAACCTATCTTAACAAGATATTTAAGCGTGAAATAGGAATGAGCCCTGCACAGTTCAGGGACAGAAATAAGAAAAAATGATAATAACCGAAAAGAGCACTCAGCTTGAGTGCTCTTTTCGTATGAAAGGATATGTATTAGGGGAAATCTTGGTTATTCGGGCTTACCGTAGGTGGCTGCTTTAACGATGTTATCAACCATACCCTTGTTGCCGTTAACATTGTTGAGCTCACCGGAAATATCATCGATAGAGATATTTCGGTATTCCATAAGCTCGCTGAGAGAACAGAAGCGGTAGCCTGCGTCGTAGTAATCGTCGAGAAGATCGGCAAGAATATTATAGGTATCGTCCGACCAAACGTGACCGAGTACGATATCTCCGTCTATCCAGGTACCCACACCATTTCTCAGGTTATCGTAGCGCATATCGTAGGTGTAGGCACTCGACCAATCGTAGGTGTTTTGGGTGTCCCAGATTATGGGCATATTATTTTCTTCGCAGACGGTAAACACGTCGGGAGTGGTTGCGATCTCGGGGGGACGGTAGAAGTTTACGGTGTAGGGAGTTACTCCGTCGGCCTCGAAGAGATTACCTTCGAGCAGATCGTTCATGGTTTCTATCTCGTATTTAATCTCGTCGTAGGTAAGTGGGCCGCCGTCGGCGCCTGCCTTTGTGGCGGTTTTGTGGTTAAGACTGTGGTTACCGATGTCCCAACCGTTGTTTATGGCATTTTGCATTGTGCTATAGCCAACCGTTTCTAACGCTGAACCTCGTACAAAGAATGTTGCAGTTCCGTGATATTTTGCAAAAAGGTCGACCATTCGTCCATCCTTTGTAGCGTTGGGGCCGTCGTCGAAGGTGAATGCAATAAGCTTATAATCCTCGGGATGGGTGCGCCAGGAGTCTAAGTAAGTTCTCCACTGAGTGTGCACCTCGGGATAGCCCTTTGCGGTTGTCTCAACGCGGTTTATGTAGCAGTGGATGGGGGCTGTATCATAGTCTACGCCCTTATACTCGAATAGCTCTGACATCGTACAGAAGCGGTAGCCCTGCTTATAAAGCTCGGGAAGCATGACCGAAAGAGCATCTACGGTGACGTTGTTTTTGTTGGAACTATGTCCGATTATAACTGCACCATCGGGGAGCTCTTCTGACATCACGTTATTAAGTATAGATTCAACCGTTGCATCGCCGCCCGAATAATCGCCGCCGAAAGCTGCATAGTAGCCTACTGCCGCCATATTAAGCTTTTCGAGACGCTCGTAGATTCGGTCATTTCGGGCATATCCGCCGCCACGGAAGAATTTGGGAGTGTAGCCTGTAAGCTCTTTTATAAGCTCGTTATTGCCGTCGATCTCCTTGGTAAATTCCTCTTCGGACAGTTCAGCCATAGTTGCCGCATTTTGATGTGAGTAAGAGTGGCTGGCAAGTTCGCTTCCCTTGCTTGCCGCATATTTTGCTATTTCGGCGCCGCCCTCCTGCTCTAAATACTGACCTATAAGGAAGAAGGTTGCGCTTCCGTTATGATCGGCAAAAAGATCGGCCACCTTTGCGGTTACCGAAGAAGCATTATAAGGGTCGGGTCCGTCGTCGAAGGTGAAGGCAAGAAGCTTAAAGTCCTCGGGATGAGAACGCCAGTCGTCATTCAAAACTATCATCTCCTGAGAAATTGCAACAAGGTCGCAGATGTTTGTCTGACTGTCACGATTCTTATCGGTGTTCTTATAATCTGCCGCACCGATAAGGTGGGTTCGAAGGGCGTCTGCATCGGTCGCCTCACAGCCCTTTCCGTTTTCGTCAACATCTCCGATAAAGCTTCCGTAGGTGCGCAGGAGTGGGGCTTTGACGCTATCCTTTACGGCATACCAGATTTCTTTATCGAGGGCGCTCATATTAGCATCGCTGAGGGCATCGGTGCCGACCACAGAATCGACAACAGTGACAGTTCCCGTAACGGTTCCTATTCCTTCACCCTCGGTGATCCAGGTGGAGGGTGAAGCATTGCTATATACATTGTTGAGGGTGACGCTTCTTGTGCCGTGAACCGACTTCGACATGCTGACTAAGGGAGCGCAGCCTACCGAAAAGCTGTCGGAAATTTGGAGGGTTGCATAATAGTGGGTTCCGATAAGGCCCCATTCGTGGGAGACACCGTTATTCTGATCGTAGATAGAGCCGGAAAATCCACAATTTTTGAGGATCGCTGTCTTATTTACAAAGCCGACCATTCCGCCGATGGCTGGGCCCGAATAGTTTGCGGTATCGCCGTTTAAGGTCTTGGCAACGCCGCCTGCAACCGTTACTGTATCGTCAACAGAAACGGTGTCAAGTGTAGCTTTCGTTACCACGTAGCCTACTATCGCGCCGGTATTTCTTCCGCCTGCAATAAAGGATTTTTTAATGCTCAGATTTTTTACGCTTGCAGTACCGACGGCAGGGAGAAGACCTCCGCTGATGAAATAACGACCGCTCGTCTCTACACTATAATCTGCCATAGGCTGACCGTAGATTCCGTATACGGTATATCCGTTTCCGTCGATATGACCGCTGAATGCGGCTTCGGTGCCGTCAAGACCTCTGTAGACCTTGCCTGAGGTTGCGGTGGTCTGTCCGCCGAACCAGACGTTAGGGGTATAGCCCTCTACGGGGACACCCGTAGACCAAGATACCTTTACGGGGTCATTAAGATAAATATCGTTAGAAAGTTTATAGTATTTTCCCGACTCACCGAAGGTTCCTACACAGTAGCGGAGCTGACCTGCGGTTTCGATGATATAAGGGTCGGTCTCAGTTCCCGTTCCCTTTTCGATATATTTTCCGGTTAGAGGGAAATTAGAAAACTCGTTATGATCTTTTATAAACACTTTGAGTTTGGGGAAGCCGTCCTCGGTGGTGACAAACTTGTCGCTGAAATCGCCGAAGGCTTCTACGGCTTTTATGCCTTTGTAGCTATCAATATCGGCAGAGGTTATCTGGACACAGTTGGTCTTTGTTCCCTGACGGGTAAGGCCTGTGTCACTTATTGCATAGCAGTTCTCGATCACACCCGTGCTCCAGCTCCAGTTATCGCCGATAAGACCGTTTACGATATAGGTGCCTCTATCGTCCGTCGGCGTATCGTCAAGATGCTTTAAGGTGGCGAGAGAGTATGAATTGGTTAATTTAAATACTGCTGTGTTGCCGAGGGATCCGCCGCCTATTATTCCGCCAAGCTCGTTACCGTAAATATATACACTCTCCCCCACATAGCAGGAGTCTATAGAGCCGTTTACGCCGACATAACCGATAAGGCCGCCTGCTTTATATGAGGTGTTTGAGGTGATATAGGTATCTTCGAGACCTAAGTTCCTGATCGTAAGACCGTCTACGGCCTGAGGGAAAAGTCCTGTTTTTTTTGAGTTAGAGGCTTCGGTATAGAAATTTTGGAAAAGACCGTGTACAACAAAGCCGTTTCCTTCAAACTCGCCTGCAACGGTGGTATAGGAATACCACGCCTTATAGGTCGAGGCAAGGTCTGCTTCTGCAACGACGGTGCCATCGCTATGCTTTGTGACGGTAGGTGTGCCGTTTTCGATACTTACGGTCATATCGTTGAGCCAGATATCGTTTAAAAGCTCGTACTTACCATCGGCACTTCCGCCGTTTGTAACCACCCAAGCAAGCTGAGAGGGTTTGGATATATCGAGGTATCCGTCGCCATCGAGGTCAGCAGTAGGCTCGGAGGTAGAACCATCCCAGTAGACAACACTCGTATCGGTTGCTGCCGAGACTGCGTTCTGCGGAATGACAATGACCGAAAGGAACACAGACAAAGCCAGAAGAATTGTTGTAAATTTTTTCATAGCGCACTCCTTTATATAAAAAATTACATTATTCTGATCCTAATTATATACTATTGCAGTTGAGTTTGAAGGGTTTGGCTAATAATAAGTTTAGATTGTTAAACATAGTTTAAAATAAATAAATTGAAATAGTGATATTTTCAATTTATAATTTTACTATACACTATAATTATTCTCGCATATTGCCTTTAATTTTTCAATTATACTTTTAGTAAATCCTATTGTAACATTTAAACCGGAGGTGTGCTTTTTGAATATTGATACAAATAACCTTGTTTATAACCACGAGTTCGGCTTCAAAAGAACAAATCTTCCCACAAAGGATGAGCTTAAGCTCCCCTTTTACGTTATCGCCTTCGGACGGATGAATAAGGAGATAGTCGTTTCACGGGAAGCCCGGGCCAAATGCTATCTTGTATACTCGTCAAAAGGATGCGGAAAAGCCCTTATCGGGGATAAATGGGAGCCTGTTCCAGAAGGGTCAGTCCTTTATCTGCCTTCGGGAGTTCCGCTGGAATATGCACCCGCCGACGAGGAGGATTGGAGCACAGAATTTATCTCCTTTGCCGGTCGTTTTGCCGAAAGCATTTTGGGAATCGAGGCCAGCGTTATTTCGGGAGAGCTTTCCTTTATTCCCGAAGCTGTAAACGCCCTTACAGAAAAATACGAGCAGGAGGATTGGCACGAGTACGGTAATTCTATTCTGTATTTTACTTTGCTGAGAATTCAGCGCATACTCTCCACATGCTTAAAAGCGCCTAAGATCGAAAACGCTCAGGGTAGAATTTTTAAATCTATAAAATATATCAGCGAGCATTTCGTAAGAGATCTGCCCATATCCGCACTGGCAGATTACTGCGGAATGTGCGAGCAATATTATTGCAGACTGTTTAAAAAACAAACGGGACAAAGCCCCACGGCCTATATTATATCCCTTCGAATTGCTCACGCCTGCGATCTTCTCACCAAAAACGAAAACCAAAAGATCGACGATATAGCCAGCGCTTGCGGCTTTAACAGTACACCCTATTTTAACAAGACCTTTAAAAAGCAAATGGGAATGAGCCCTACAGAATACAGACAGAGGAATAAAACGCAGTAAACAAAACACCGATACTGTAATTGCAGTTAGGGATAAAATCAGGATATATGTATCAACAAAGATACATATATCCTGATTTTTAGAGTTCCGCTATTACGTCGACCTCGACGAGGACGTTTTTGGGGAGTGTTTTTACTGCTACGCAGGAACGGGCAGGCTTTTCGGTAAAATATTTACCGTAAACCTCGTTGAACTTGGCAAAGTTATCCATATCCGAAAGGAAGCAGACGGTTTTAACCGCTTTGGTTATATCTGTGCCTGCGGCCTTTAAAACCTCGCAGAGATTTTGGCAGACCTGCTCGGTCTGAGCCTCGATAGTATCGGCTTCAACATTGCCTGTTGCGGGGTTTATGGCAATCTGTCCCGAGGTAAAAACAAGGTTTCCTGCCTTTACGGCCTGACTGTAGGGTCCGATTGCTTCGGGGGCGTTTTTGGTATATACTTTTTCCACTTTATTATCTCCTTTTCATAAATATCTCTTCTTCCGCCGAGATCCCGCCTGCGGCGCCCTTCGGGTTCGCCAGGCTCAGGATGACAAGGCGGAGGTAAGCTCATATATTCGCGTGGCGAAGGCACACATTTTTTATTCTTTATTATTTATTTAAAGAATAATTTTATATCCTGCCTCGGTTAATGCGTCGGTAATTTCTTTAATATGTTCAAAATTACGGGTCTCAAGGACTATGCGGAGGAAGCAGCCGTTAATGTCGGAGCCCTCTCCTGCCCTTTCGTGATGGACGGAAATAACGTTTCCGCCCTTATCTGCAATGATATTTGCAACACCTTTAAGCTGACCGGGCTTGTCCACAAGCTCCACAAGCAGATTATGGTTTCTGCCCGAGCGGGAAAGACCGCGTTTTATAACACGGCTGAGTATTGTAACGTCGATGTTACCGCCCGAAACGATACAGACCACCTTTTTGCCCTTAACAGGGATCTTATCAAACATTGCGGCAGCTACAGATACGGCACCTGCGCCCTCGGCGATCATCTTATGCTGTTCAATAAGGGTGAGGATAGCGGTTGCGATCTCGTCCTCGGTAACGGTTACGATCTCGTCGACAAACTCATTAACGTAATTAAAGGTGTTTTCACCCGGCTCCTTAACGGCAATACCGTCGGCGATGGTGGAAACCGAATCGAGGCGCTCTATCTTTCCGTCCTTGACCGAGTTATACATACTGGGTGCACCTGCGGCCTGAACGCCGTAGACCTTTACGTCGGGACGGAGTTTCTTTGCGGCAAGGGCAACGCCCGAAATAAGTCCGCCGCCGCCGATGGGAACTATGATAGCGTCAACGTCGGGAAGTTCATCCATTATCTCAAGTCCGATAGTACCCTGACCTGCGATAACGTTTTCGGCATCGAAGGGGTGAATGAAGGTATAGCCCATTTCGTCGCGGAGCTCTAATGCCTTTGCGTAGGCATCGTCATAGACACCTTCGACCATAACTACCTCTGCGCCGTAGCCCTTAGTGGCTTCCACCTTGGAAATTGGGGCGCCGTCGGGCAGACAGATGACCGATTTGATTCCGTATTTGGTCGCGGCAAGGGCGACACCCTGAGCGTGGTTTCCTGCAGAGCAGGCGATAACGCCCTTGGCCTTTTCTTCGTCGGAAAGCTGAGAGATCATATAGCCCGAGCCTCTTACCTTGAAGGAGCCCGTCACCTGCAGATTTTCAGGTTTTAAATAGATATCTGCGGTTGGGTTGATGGTGGGAGCCTTAATAAGCTCGGTGTGACGGACTACATCTTTAAGAACGTAGGCTGCGTGATAGACCTTGTCGAGAGTAACCATTTGTTTAATCTCCTTAAAAATAAAATAAAAACGCCTCTATGAAAAAACATAGAGGCGAAGAATTTAAATAAAATCTCCGTGGTACCACTCTAATTGTTGCAAAGCAACCACTTCTACGTACATTATTATACGCTTTCCCTTTAACGCAGGTATACGGATCGCTTACTGCCAAAAACGGGTTCGGCTCTCAGCTCAAGGGTGATTCTTATAGCCCCCTCATACCGCCTTGCACCAAACGGCGGCTCTCTTGAAATCGGATAGCTATAACTGTCCCTCTCAACGCTTTTGTGAGGTAATTATACCACTATTTTAAATTTTGTCAACAATTATTTGATTACGCGAACGCGGATGATGCCCTCAACGGCCATAAGCTTATCTTCGATTCCGTCGAACACGGTTTCAACATCAAGGATGGAGTAAGCATAGTCACCCTTGGAAGCGTTCTGCATATTGTGAACGTTGATATTCTGATCTGCAAGAGCAGTAGTAATGGCAGAAATGATTCCGGGAATGTTCTTATGAATTACGCATACACGGGCATCGGAGGTGCGAGCCATGGAAACGCCCGGCATATTGACCGAGTTTACGATGTTACCGTTTTCGATATAGTCGATAAGCTCGTGGGCAGCCATATATGCACAGTTATCCTCAGATTCGGGAGTAGAAGCGCCGAGGTGAGGAATTGCAGTAACGTTTTCGACACCGATCATTTCGTCACTGGGGAAGTCAACAACGTAAGCGGCAACCTTACCGTTTCCTAAAGCTTCGATCATATCGTCGGAGTTTACAAGCTCGCCACGGGCGAAGTTAAGGATGCGTACACCGTCCTTCATCTGTGCGAAAGCGTCCTTATTGACAGAGCCCTTGGTATCCTTGGTGCAGGGAATGTGAAGAGAGATGTAGTCGCAGTTTGCGTAAATTTCAGCGAGGTCGTCGCAGTATTTAACGGTGGAAGAAAGGTTCCATGCGTTCTTTATAGAAAGATAGGGGTCGTAGCCGCAGACCTTCATACCGAGCTTTTCGGCGGCATTGGCAACCAGAACACCGATTGCACCGAGACCTACAACGCCGAGGGTCTTGCCCATTATTTCGGGACCTACGAAATTGCCCTTACCCTTTTCAACCATCTTTCCGACCTGATCGCCGTTGCCCTTAAGGGTCTTGGCCCAATCGATAGCGGCGGCAATTTTACGGGAAGAAAGCATAAGTCCTGCGATAACAAGCTCCTTAACGGCGTTTGCGTTAGCACCGGGGGTGTTGAAAACAACGATTCCCTCTTCTGCACAACGTTCAACGGGGATGTTATTAACGCCTGCACCTGCACGGGCAATGGCAAGAAGGGACTTATCAAACTCTACGTCGTGAAGAGCGGCGGAGCGAACGATTGCACCGACGGGAGACTCAACATCGTCGCCGATGGTATATTTCTTTGCGTCGAACTCATTGGTTGCGACAGCGGCAATCTTGTTATAAGTTTTAATATTGTACATAACAGTACCTCCATAGTTTAGCGGCTTAAAGCCTATTAACACTATTATATTACGAAATTTCAAAAAGTCAATAGAGCTTGTTAAAAGTTTGTCACATTTGCATACTTTTTGGCGAGTTCGGTAATACCTTTATAGTCACTGTTTTGAAGCATTTTCTTATCTATTATATTTGAGCCTACTCCAAAGCCGCAAACACCCGCCTTAAGATAGGTTTCCATATTGTTTTCGTCAATTCCGCCGACGGCAAGAAGCTTTATATGAGAAAGGGGGGCTTTAACAGCCTTTACGTAGTCGGGACCCATATTGGTTATTGGGAAAAGCTTGACGAAATCGGCTCCGAAGTCGTGGGCGTTACAGATCTCGGTGGGGGTCAGGGCGCCCGGCATGGAAACAAGACCCAACTCTGCCGTTTTTTCGATAACCTCTCTGCTGACGTTGGGAGAAATTATAAATTTACCGCCTGCCTCAGCCGTCAGCTCAACCTGCTTTGTAGTGAGGACGGTACCTGCGCCGATAAACATTCTGTCGCCGAAATGCCCGGTCAGCTTTTTGATATTTTCGGCGGTCTCCTCATCAGAGACCTTTCCGTTTGCGCTGTAGGTTATCTCTAAAAGACGGATACCGCCTTCATACATAGCCTCGGCCAGAGGAATGAGCTTTTCGCTTTCAACTCCGCGGACGATAACTATCATTTTATATTTTTCTACCGAGGAAATTACCTCTGTTTTATTAAACTTACTCATATTTCTTCTCCGATTATTCTCATCTGTCCAAAAGCTATTGAATTGTCGCTTTCCTCGTCCGAAATTTCGGTAACGTCCAGACCGCCTACCGAATTAAGGATGAGAGTCATGGGACGTCTGATATGCTTTGTGCCGCTTATGAATATCCTTTTGCTTTTCTCTCGAAGCACCGCTTCTGCGTCGTTCGAAAGCATTACGCCCATAAAGAAGCTATATACCTCCGAAGGAGTCCTACTATAGATGTTTTTAAGTATTCTGACCTTGAAAAGAGCCTCCACCATACCGTATTCGGCGGCATAGTTATAGCCCGAAAGAAGGTATTCTTCATTCAGCTCCGAAACGGTCAGGTCCACCGCATCCTTAAGGATGGTATTACCCGAAACCGCGGCAATAAGCTCCCCTGTTAAAAGTGTCTTTATCCCCGTTATATTTCCGTTTTTGTCGGCCGACATAAGCTTTGTATGGGAGCCTGCGAGAAGGTAGGTGCCCTCCCCTTTAAAAAGCCCCATAAGCTCGGTCTCCTCTCCCCTTACCATATCGGTATTATCGAGGGTTCCGTCGGCGCATTTAACCCCTCTTACAAAGGTGAAGGGAACCGAAGAAATATCCTCGAAGGTCTCGGTATGAAGGGAGGAGGAAAGCTCATTTATACCTGCGGGAAGATTTATGTGAGGCAGGTCACAAAGGCCGAATTCGCAGGTTATCATACCCGAGGCAATTATCTTCATTACATCCTTTTCGGTGAAACCGAAGTCCTTTAGCAGACCGCTTATTCCCTCCTTAAGAGCTTTTCGAAGAAGGCCTCTGTCGCCGATGCCCTTAGAGGCGCCCACCGCATATTTAACGGTTTTTAGTATTTTTTTATCTTTAATGAGGGCGATTCGGGTGTTGGTCGTTCCCGAATCGACGCTTATATAAACACTCATTTATATCTCCTCCTTCTAATAATTATACATATTTTTTCAATAAAGTAAATCAAAAATTAAAAAGCTTTGCCTTTCGGATCATACTCCGAAGGACAAAGCTTTTAGTATTTATATCTGCTTTTCGCTCCAGCCTGAGGTCTCGTAGGTCTTGCCTTCAGGGGCAACTCGGCGGAAGATATTGTATGCACGGTCACTTATACCGTCAAACCAGCCTGCAAATTTGGGGTCTCCCCAGGCACAAAGGCCTGCATAGACCGTATTCTGCACACCGGGGCTTACTATCAGTTTGTTCCAGGTGGTTTCCATAATGCCCTGAAGTCCGAGCTCGGCGGCAGTATTTACCGCTCCTGAAACGTTATCGTGAAGTTCCCAAGGACAGCATATTACGTCAAATCCCTTTTCGCTTAGAATTTTTGAGCTTTTCCAGACAGGATACTCTACGTTATACTGCCAGTCAGCAATAATTATGTTTTTATTCAGCTTTTCACAAAGGGCGTCTGCGTATTCAGAGGTGGAATTGCACTCGTAAACAATGCGCCAAGGATGTCTGGGGTCGATAGGTTCATCGGGGAAAAAGGCATTGCTCAGCAGCATATCGCCCCAGATGATAGCCCTTCTTCCCTGCTTTTCAAGGTCGGCCTGCACCTCGTTAAGCCAGGAGCAAAGGCAGTCCGAGTCGAACTCCATTCCCGCCTCATCACATCCGAGATGGAAGTATTCGCCTTCTCCGAAAAGGTCGATAAGCTCGGCTCTTACGTCGCTTAAAAGCTTCTTAACATCCTTGTCTTTAAAATTCCACACCCAGCCGTAGCTTTTCGGGTAGTAAAGATATTCGAGGGAAAGATCCTGATCAAGCACGGTATGCTTGCCTGCATAGCCCATTCTTGCAAGAGCGGCGTGACCGAGGTGCTGAAAGAAGGGTATTACCTCCATACCCATTGCATTGGCCTCAGCGACAAGCTCGCGGACGGTTTCCTTACTGTGCCCATGGGGCCAGGAAAGCTCTTTTAAGGCATCCAGCTTGATACAGCCCCAGGTCTCAAGGATTATGTGAGAGTATTTTGCCATACCGCAGGTGCGGATGACCTTACGGATAGTATTAACAGAATATTCGGGAAAAAGACATATATGAACTGCACGGAATTTAAGCTTTGCCGAGTCGCGGAGCTCGCAGGTCTCTATCCGGTAGTCTCCCTTACCGTAACAAAAGGTCATTTCCAAAAGGGTCAGGAAGCCGCGGATGGTGGAGCTGTAATCCTTTCCGCCGACAAAAGCACCTTTTTCGGTTACCTTTATTACGTATTCTTTAGAGTCAAGTGTTGCTTCTTGCGCCTCCCCCATTACCACACAGGTCTCATCGTCGGAAAAGGAAACATCCCACCTGATCCCGCAGGCGTAGTTGCGCATCGTGTCAAGAATGGCGGCATTATCCGCCTTTTTGGGCAGGGTTATTTTCTGACGGTCGGACAGCTTTAAAAAACTCATTACAGACGCCTCCTTTTAGGTCATTATATAAGAACTTTTAAAAAATTTCAAGAAGGAAGACAAAAAAAGATACCCTTTTTACAACAAAGGGTATCTTTTGTTTTATCTGACGGCTTTTCTGCGTCTAATTACGATAAGAAGGGCGGCGGTCAGAGCGATCATAACTGCGGCGGAAACCGCGATTACTATTCCGTAGGGGAAAGAATCGCTTTCATCTTTGGGTGCAGGTTCGGGAGAAAGAGTCTCGTCTATACTCTCGATTATAACTCCAAGCTCGCCCGTTTTACCGAGAGGCACCACCTGAGCCGTATCGAAGAAAAGGCTCTTGCCCGTTTCACATTCAAACACAAGATAAGGTGCCGCGGCGGTGACGGTCAAGGTGACCTTCTTCCACTCCCCTGCCTTTATGTCATTTACCGTGACATTTTCGTAGCCCACCATATCGGAATCGACCTGAGGATGGTTAGCATGGTAAAGCTTAAGCTTTGCCGAAGAAAGACTGTCGTCATCGGTAGTGATATAAAAGCTTATGTCGTACATCTGACCCTTTTCCAGCGTATTTTGGTAGGAAAGGAGGAAGCGTGGAGCATCAGCGCCCGTGGCTACGGTGTGAAGGGATTTAAGTCCGCTGTGAACCAGATTCGGAGTGTAGCCCATTACGCCCGGACGAAAGCTTTCGACAGAGGCGTTATAGTCGTAGTTCGGGTCGAGATCGCCGTCGAAATCCTCGGTGAAGCCTACCGATATCCACTTGGCATAGAAGACCGTGTCGAAATCGGGGAAAAGTCCGTCCTTTACGGGGGTGCTGAAGTTGACCGAATGATACCAACCGTCAAACTTGTAGCCGTAGCGGGTAGGTGTGGGAAGGTCGGAAACTTTAAGCTCGGTATGCTGAGGATAGCCGAAGATCGACTCGCAGGCAGAGCCTTCCATACTTGCAAAGGATATCTCCACCTTCGAAGGCATTGCGGTAAGGCTGTAGTTTTCCGAGTTTTTAAAGCAACGAAGGACGGGAGTGCCGTTTTTAACCGTTTTCCAGGTTCCGACAAAGTCGAATTCGGTCATAAGAGCTTTGGCTTTTTCGCCGCGGATAAGCATTGAAGCAATGTTTACGGCACCGTTTACGTTTCCTCTGCTTCCGCGGTGGTATACCCCCTTAAGCTCCATTATGGAGGCGCCTGTTGGGTGAGAGCAAAGAGGTGTGCCGCTGTCGGAAACGAAATAGGAATCGGTTACGGTAATTTGCAGGGTGGTGTTCCAGGCATTGGCTACCGCCTGACCTGCATAATGATCGGAGGTAAGGGTTCCTGCAAAATAGCAGTTATCGATATGCATATTCATACCGCAACCGCCCACTAATCCGCCTGCGTTATAGGAATCAATGCTGACGATATGGTCGACGAAGCAATGACTCATTATAGGTGCGACGAAATCCCCTACCGTCCAGCCGGTAACGCGACCGATAATTCCGCCAGCATAGGATGCGTTATCCTCGTCGCCCTTGACCTTAATATATGAGTCGGTTATTCCGACCCTCTTAATAACGGCACCGCTTGTGACCTGCTGGAAAAGACCTGCGTAGGTGTATTCGGTATCGAAATAAATTCCGCTTATAACGTGACCGTTTCCGTCGAAGTTTCCAGCAAACTCATTGGTACCCGCAAACCACTGACGGGCGGTTTTTTGCCAGTTTTTATCAGAGGTGTTGTTAAGTCGGATATCAGCGGTGAGCTTATAATATTTACCTTTGGTTTCGGTATCGTTTACAAGCTTAGCAAGCTGTTCGGGGGTTTCGATGATGTAGGGAGAGTCTACCGTACCCTCGCCCGAAGCATAGGCGGCGGCATTGTAGCCTGACCAGACTCTGCCCTTTTCGCCCTCATCAAATACCTTAAGCACAAAATCGGAGGAAAGGACCTTCTGGTGGGGCGTGGAATTTTCAACGGTATTCCAAACCGCATTAAAATCCAGCTCTTCCATATTCTCTTTTGCGGAGGCGCCTGTCATCTGAGCTTTGTGGAGCTTTTTAAAGCCTGTTGCCCATTCGGTTGAATAGTTGGCACCCAGAAGTGCGGGAATTATGGTATAGCGGTAGGGCTTATAGCCTACAGAGTAGCAACCGAGGATCTCGTAGTCCTTGCCCCAGATATCGCCTACAAGACCGTTGGCACGGTCGGGTGCGGTGGAGGTCACCTTGCCGGTAAAGTAGGACACGTGGAGCTTAAGTCCGCGGTTCACACCGCCTCCTATAAGGCCGCCTGCTGTCTGACCCTTTACGGTAACGGTAGTGTCTGCAGAGCAACCGAGTATCTCGGCATAGCCCCCCGATTCGGTGTCGGTGAGCTTACCTGCAAGGGCACCGACGTAGCCGCCTCCCGAAAGAAAGCTCTCGCGTATATGAAGATTCCTGACCGAGGCGTTTACGCTGAGCAGCGGGAAAAGACCTGCGGCGGTTTTGTCAAACTTGTTGAGTTTTACATCAAAGGGTGTGGGAGTAATATTCAGATAGAGTCCGTAAACAGCATAGCCCTTGCCGTCGATGTGGCCGAGGAAAATTTGCGAATCCTCATCGGTGTACCAGGAGGCGGGGGTGCTGTTTTTCCAGTTTTTGTCGGAAACCTCGTTAAGATAAATATCTGCACCAAGCTCGTAGTATTTGCCCTTTGTATTTGGGCTTTGGAGGAGATAACGAAGCTGATCGGCGGTTTTAATGATAAAGGGATCGGTCTTTGTTCCTCTGCCTGAGGCATAAGCATCGCGGTCGCCCGTGGGATCTTCCTCCTCACCTGTAACAGAGGTGAATATCTTAAGCTTTGGGGTTGCGCCCTCTACCGTTTCGAACACATCCGTGAAGTTGAGACCCGACATAGAGGTCCTGGCGTTTTCGCCCTTCATAGCTTCGGCATCGGAAACGTAGATGAAGAGCTCATACTCATCGGGAGCACGGTCGGAGGTGTAGATATTTTTATAGATATCGCTCAGTGCCATACCGTTTTTATAGTTCCAGGAACATAAATTTTCGGTATTTGCAAAATAGGGCGCGAAGCCGACACTGTAGGCGTTTTCTATAGTATAGGGGCACTGCCAGGCGGTGCCGATAATACCGTTTATACGGCTTTTTGAGGCACCTGTAAGTCTTGCCTTGCTGTAGCAGTTTTCGATCTTTAAGACAGTCCCGGTCTTGGGCTCGTAGGCGGCATAGCCTAAAATTCCGCCTGCACCGCCGTTGCCCGCCGTGACGTAGGCGACCGTTACGGTCTCATCGGCAAAGCATCCGCTTATAGTCTTGATTCCGCCGTTTGCGGTTTTACCTACAATACCGCCTGCATAAAGAGCGGCATTTATATGCGCGTTTCGGACGCCTATATTTTTAATGCTTCCCTCGGAAAATACGGGAACGAGGCCTGCGTTATCGGAGGTAGTATCGTCGGGATTATAGAGACCGTAGACGATGAATCCTTTTCCGTCGATATGACCGCTGAAGCCCACCGAGGAGACCCATTTATTTACCGTTTCGGCGGTGTACCATTCTTTTTCCGCCACATTGTTAAGGTAGATATCGTTTGCAAGCTCGAAATAGGAGCCCGCACTACATCCTCCCGAAACGGCAAGAGCCAGCTCGGCACCGTTTTTAATTAGGTAGGGGTCGGTGTCGGTACCGCTTCCCTCGGCTATTTTCTTGGCGGTTTTTCCGCTCCAGATGGGACCTTCGGGAATTTCGGGCTCGGGTACTATGTTAACAAAAGCCTTTAATACGGGGTAGCCCTCGGTTGCGTAGAAGGCTTCGCAGTCGGCAAGGCCTATCAGCTTGGTGTCGGAGGTTAAAACGTCCTCTCCCTGCATATTATCTTTTGTGCGAACAACCACGTTACCGTATCGGGAATTATCCTCGGCGTAAACGTTTTCCACCGTAATACTTCCCGATTTGGTGCTTAAAGATGTATTTATGAAATAGCAGTTTTTAATATTTCTGGAGGCACCCCAGGTATCGGCCACAAAGCCGCTGTGGGTGGTGCCGCTTAAACTTGCGAGGCTGTAGCAGTTTTCTATAACGTAGTTTGATCCGCTGTAGGCGGTAATTGCGGCGGCGTAGGCACCCTTTACGGTAACCTCTGCACCAACGTAGCACCCCTTTACGGTAAGGGTGTTGTTATAGTTGGTTTTTGCCACAAGGGCGGCCGATTTTCCTTCACCTCTGATATACGCCTTATCAATACCGAGGTTTTTAATCTCTGTAGCTTGGTTTATTCGCATTGAAGGAATAAGGGCGGTAAAAATATCAGCATCGGAATTAACGTAAAGTCCGTAAACGGTGTGTCCGTCGCCGTCTATGGTGCCGTAGAAGTTTCCTGCGGTATCGGCATTATACCAGGTGTTTGGGGTATAGCCGTCTGAGATGTCTCCCGATGTCCAGTCTATCTTTTCGATATCGTTAAGATAGATATCGGCAGTCAGCTTATAGCTTGCTCCGCCGCCCGACTTTATAACGTAAGCCAGTTCTTCAGCCGAGGTTATAAGATAGATATCGGAGTCTTCGGGGTCGGTCGAAGGGGCGGTATCGGTGCCGTCCCAATAGGCCTCGGCATAGGCGGTAAACCCTGTAAAAGGTACTGTAAGGACAGAAAGAAGAAGGATCGCAGAAACCAAAAAAGCAAGTAATTTATTTAATCTTTTCATTCATCGTACCTCCTTATCTTCCGACGTAGGTTTTTGGGGTGGTGTCGATATAGAGCTTGCCGACTCCGGGCTTCTGATAGACGCGGAGCCAGTCGATATAGTAGCAGAAGGGCATTCTGGAATGATCCTCTACCACGTTTTCATAATAGCTCATATCGTCGGCAAAGACATGGTTATTGAACATAAGGAAAAGCGGCTCGTGGAAGCCCTGATAGTCCTCACATTCGTCAAAGGACTTGGTTATATCAATGGTTTCATATTTTTCGCCGTCGACGTAGAAGGAATACTCCTTATCGGTCCATAAGAATCCGTAGGTATGATACTGCTGCGAAAGGGTTTTGATATCAACCCCCTTTTCTTCCCAATCCCAGCGGACATAGGAGCCGTCGGTAGTGGAATTCTTACCTGCATCGTGAATTTCGGCATAATTATAATTACCGCTGTTATAATGGCGGTGGATGGTGGGTTCAAGGGCGGTAAGGCTACCGAATACCTCGAAGATATCTACCTCGACGCCATACTTTGCAGCGGCGGCCTTTTCAGGATCGTAGGCAACACCGCCAACCTTATTTTTACCGCCGTTAGCGCCTATCTGCAGTCCCCAGAATGAGGGCCAGGCGCCCTTTTCAAAGGGAACTCTTGCTCTTATTTCGGCATAACCGTAGACGTAGTTCATCTTATACTTGGTTACGACGGAATAGGGAGATTTATAAAGGGTGCCCTCGCGGAGGGGGTTAAACCAGCTTATTCCGTGGAGCTTAAGGCGGCCGTCGGCAACGTCGACAACGTCCTTTTCCCAGGATATTTCGAGCTTTGTACTGCTCGACATTCTTTCTTCAAAATCCCACTTGGTAAAGTCGATATCGGTGCCTTCAAACTCGTCACCCCAGACGTACTTATAGCCGTCAAGCACGGTGGAGGTGAAGTCGGTTTTGAGGGTGAAGGCGGCAGCCTTACCCTTTTCGGGGGCAAGACGGATATATTTATTAACCGCTGAGGTAAGGGTGACGCTGTGTCCGCCCTCGATAAGAAGCTTACTGCCCGAAATTTCTACGTTTATATCGGCGTCTGACAGCTCATCACTGCTTTCTTTTCGGTTGGTTTTACCGATAAGGATCTCTTTCTCCTGCTCCTCGGCGGTATCGCTTGTGACGGTCAGAGTTACACCGTAGGTTTCTTTTGCAAAAGCCTTAAAAAGGTTTGCCGCAGAACCGGCGGCATCATCACCGCTCGGATAAACGATGGCATAACCGTCGGGACCGTCCCAGGAGACGGTCTTATAGTCGAAGTCGCCGTCGGTATCCACAAAAGGCTCGGCCTGCTCCTCCTTTTCGGCGGGGTCGCGGTAGGTCTTTTCATCATCCGACGAGGGGGTGGAGGTCGCTTCCTGCGGCTTTCCTGCACAGGCTATAAGCCCCGGAAGCAGAACGGCAATGAGTATAGCAGAGAAGATTCTTTTCATAAAACACCTCTTGGGTCTTAAATATCTTTAAGGGCGAAAATAATAGTTTCGTGTTTTTTCAGTTCAAGTGTAATTTTATCGGATATAAAGGGCTTTTGGTTTGAGCAGACGTTTTTGACAAGGGCTTTTTCAGGGAGCTTTATCTCCTTCTTACCGGCGGTTGCAGAATGAATTGCCAAAAGACTGCAACCCGCATAAACAACGTCGTTTTGGGTGCTGAAAATATGTATTTTAGCGGGCTTTGCAAACTCGCGTAGCTCTTCGGGAGAATATTCCCACTTATCGAGGCTTGCTCTGAGATAAGGTATTCCCTTTTTTTCGCAAAACTTCACCGCTTTTTCAAGCCCCGGGGAAGAAACGGCCACGGGGAATATTACCGCTTTATAGTTATTGACTACCGATTCAAAATCGCTCAGCAAATAAAGATCGTAAGGTATTCCACTGATACCCAAAGCATTTCTTATCGCCGACTGGGCGCGGTAGGAAGGATGCGAACAGCCCTGACGCTGATATAATTCTCCGTCGGCAAATACGGCAAGCTCGGGCTTATAGCCGTAGGCATCGGGGTTCAGGGAGCCGAAAAGTTTTAAGCAACGCTTTGCTTCGGCCATATATTTCGGATGGTCATACCAGCCACCCCACATGTCGAACCACCAAAGGCTGTTTCGACGGGAAAGCTGATGAGCGTAGGCCTTACGCATTGCGGAAACCGAGCCCTTCACTGTTTTAGGTCCGAGCCAGATGTCGCCGTAATATTTATTATTCTTGTCGGCACCCGGACGGCAGTTGTTTATGTAATCTGAAAGGGAGGTTCTTATGTCACATTCGGAAAAATAGATCTTTCCGTGCTTTCTGAGTGAGGCAAAGGGCAGGCTATCGCCCCAGTCGATACCGAGGGCTCGGGTTTCAACGTAGGAGTTCGGGGAACAGAAAAAGTCGATATCGGGACAATTTATGATGCGGTCAAGGGCAATATCGCCCGGAAGCGGACTGCAAATTTCGGTGACGTAGCCGTAGAAGGTGCCTACGGTTTTGGTGCGGTTAGTAACGGTTTTAACAGTTTGGGCGAAATGAGCAATGGTATCGGCCACCGAAACGTTGGAAAACTCGAGATAACGCTTTAAAAGAGGGTCTTTTATCTCACCTTCTACGTATATTCCGTTTAAGTCGGGAAGTTTATGGGGAAGGCTTTCTTGAGGATAGTTTTTATCGAGGAAATCGTAAAAGTACTTTTCAGCATTTTTGCACTGACCGCCCTGACGTCCGTAATGGAACCATTCCTCGGTGCAACCGTCGGCAAGGTGGTATCCGATGATATTTTCACTATAGCTTGAGGCTTCGACGTGAGCAATAAGCTGTTTTAGCATTTCGGAGCCGTCTTTTCTGAACTGTTCTGAAAAAAGAAGCTCACGTACCTCACCGCAGGGAGAAACGATGGTCTCGTCGGGGTATTTTTCGCACCACCACTCGGGCATTGTCATATGAATACGGGGGAAAATGCAGGCGTTGGGGTTGACCTTTAACACCTTATTTACGGCATTATCCAAAAGGGAGAAATCGGGACCCTCTACGTCGTCAAAGATACCCTTTTCGTAGGGGGTGAAACCTGTAAAGGCGTTGAGTGCGCGGGAGGCAAAGGCTACGGTCACCGAATAGAGGTCATAGCCAGCCTTTGTGAAATCTTCATATCTGTTGCGCTCGTCAAAATAGGTCGTATAGGCACAGGAAGGGACCTCCGCTTCGTTTACAAATAACTTCGGTATACCGTTTACAACCTTAACCTCACTCTTAGACATTACTCTCACCTCTTATGCATTATATCATTATAATACATAAAAACTCTACGTATTTCAACCTCTGTTTTGTGGAAAAATGAAAAACGGCCGATGATAACTCTACGGATTTTGGATATTAAAAAAAGGATGTATCCGAGGATACATCCTTTTAGGTTAATTCAGATTATGAATTATTCGTTGATAGCGGTAACAACGCCGGAACCAACAGTACGTCCACCTTCACGGATAGCGAAGCGGAGACCTTCTTCGATAGCGATAGGAGTGATGAGCTCAACATCCATCTCTACGTTATCACCAGGCATGCACATCTCGGTGCCTGCGGGAAG
>CAZRHF010000013.1:0-28122 GCA_964599835.1 uncultured Eubacteriales bacterium
GATGGCCTCGCTCTGTGCCTGTTGCTCCATTGCGCCTACGTAGTCTCCGCGGTTAAAGGCCGACATATTGAATTCGGGTGCCTTTGCGCTCCAGAGGCGAAGGGCGTTGACCGTCTTTCCATCCTTACCTGCAACCATAAGGTCGTAGGGGATAGCCTTTACAACGGTATAGTTTTTGTGCTCTACGTGGTGGAAATGTCCGTCCCAGCTTTCGTCGATATATCCGTCGAAATGAACCTCACATTCGCCCGAAGGACGGTGTTCAAGCCATACCTCTCCGCCGGGAAGCCAGTTATCGGGAAGCTCGGTCTGCCAGCCCTCAACAAGCTTCTGACGGAAGATACCGAAATCATATTTAAGACAGTAGCCCATTGCGGGGTAGCCGCCGCTGGAAAGTCCGTCTAAGAAACAGGCGGCAAGACGTCCGAGCCCTCCGTTGCCGAGACCTGCATCGGGCTCCAGCTCGTAAAGCTTCTCTAAATCAACGCCCCAGCCTTTAAGGGCTTTTTGCATTTTTTCGGTGAGGTCGAGGTTATAAAGATTATTCTTAAGGGAGCGTCCCATAAGAAATTCCATACTCATATAGTAAATGGTCTTGGCCTGCTCTGCGGCAACGGTTTTACGAAATTCGCTGCGGCGGGTGCGCATAATGTCGATAAGGACAAGAGCGGTGGCTTTATAGAAAAGATCGTCCGAAGCGTTTTCGGGTGCTACGCCGAAATTGTGAAGAAGCTTCTTTTCGATCTGACCCTTAAGGTTTGCTGCGGTATATTTATCCATTAATATTTCCCCTTTTAATATGAAAAATAATACAGTAAATATATAATACCCCAAATCGTTGAAAAATGCAAGTGTCTAATAGTAGAAAATAATTCAATTTTTTGGTTAAAATGCACAAATTAAGACGATGTTACAACTATTTTATTCGTCTAAAAGGTTAAAATGAACAAAAAATCGGCGTTTTAAACAAAATAAACCCCGCCATCGGAGCACGACGGCGGGGTTTTGTTTAAAATTATTCTTCGTCTTCGGTAGGATCTTCGGTCTCACACTCGAGATATCCGTCAGGACATTCCTTGCGGGTGATGAAACGGTCGACTAAGATTGCGACACCTACGGCCATAGCGATAACTGCTACGATTCCTGCCAGAGTCCAGAGAACATGCTTTAATTTCATAGGTTATACCACCTTTTCAAATTTTTTTGTAAGTTAATTATACCCCCTTTTTCACGATATGTCAACAAAACCTTTTGTAAAACAAATTTAACGAATTTATGAATTTATTTAATAGTGGAATTTTCTGTATAAATGTGTTACAATAGTTCCGACCTTTAATTTTTTTACGGAGGTACCGCTTTGTCAGTTAAAACATTCAAGCTTGCAAAGGGTGTCGACGGTTATTTTATTCCCAACGACCGTTTCAGCACCACCCTTATTACCTGCAATTTCTATCTACCGCTCAGCGCCGATACCATGGCCTGCGATTCCTTACTGCCATACTTGCTTTCATCCTGCTGTGAAAGGTATAAGGATTATATTGATCTGAATCTTCGCCTCTTAGAGCTTTACGGGGCCGATCTTTCCTGCTCTGCCGTCAAATGCGGCGACTGCTTCCAGATAAAGCTGGGCATAAACGTTATCAACGACCGTTTTTCTTTTGATAACTGTCTTCCAACCTCGGAAGGAGCCGACCTGCTTTGCGGTCTTATCTTTGCTCCCGCCCTCAAAAACGGAAGCTTTTTAAATGCCGATATCGACCGCGAGAAGCGCAAGACCGTCGAGCGCATCGAGGGCGAAATAAATAATAAACGAAGCTTTGCAAGAACCCGACTTATGGCCGAAATGTTTGGCTCCGACCCCTACGGAAAGTTCAGTTACGGAAGCGTTGAGGAGGTAAATGCCATCACTTCAGATATGCTTGTATCTGCCTGGAAACGCCTTCTGGAAACGGCCTACGTCCGCGTTTGCGCCGTTGCGGGAACCCTGCCCGAGGAGGCCTTTAAGATGTTCGGTGAAAAATTCGGGGCAATATCCCGCCACGATATAACCGACACCTCTGTTTTCCGCGAGCTTCCCGTCGCCGACAGGGTAAACGACATCACCGAACGGTTCGAGGTCACTCAGGGCAAGCTTGCTATGGGCTTTACGTCCAACCTTCACGGAAGCCTTAAGGATTCTGCCGCCCTCTCTCTTTTAAGCGATATATGGGGCGGAGGACCCTATTCAAAGCTTTTTGAAAACGTTCGCGAAAAGCAGTCACTTTGTTACTATTGCTCCGCCTCCTCCAGAAGAAGCAAGGGCTTTTTGATGGTTGAGTCGGGAATTGAAGAGAAAAACGCACAAAAGGTTGTCGACGCCGTACTGAGTGAGCTTGAGGATATACGAAAGGGAAAATTTGAAGACTCTGTGATAGAGGCCTCCAAAAAATCCATTACCGACTCTCTCGCCGCCTACTACGATAATGCCACGGCGCTGGACACCTGGTTTACACGGGAGCTCGGCGAAATGTTCACACCCGAGCAGGCCGCCGATATAATCGAAAGGGTGACCAGAGAAGATATCATAAACGCCGCCAAGGGCGTAAAGCTTCATACGGTCTACCGTCTGCTTCCGAAAGAGAGAGGTGAAGAATGATGTATAAGACCCTCTGTAAAGATCCGACGTTCGGCGAATACACCTACGCCGTAACCGACAACGGACTTAAAATATTTATTATGGAAAAGCCGGGCTTTTCCTCGGCATATTCGGTTTTCGGAACACGCTACGGCTCTATCGATACAAAATTCTCCAAAAACGGAGGTAAGACGGTAGAGGTTCCCGCAGGAATTGCCCACTTTTTGGAGCATAAGCTGTTTGAAAGCGAGGAAGGGGACACCTTTCAGCGCTTCGCCAAGACGGGCGCCTACTGCAACGCCTATACCTCCTTCGACCGCACCTGCTATGTCTTTTCCTGCTCTTCAAACTTCAGCGAAAATCTTAGCATCCTTCTCGACTTCGTTCAGTCCCCCTATTTCACCGCCGAAACTGTAGAAAAGGAGCAGGGGATAATCGGTCAGGAGATACGTATGTACGAAGATAATCCGGGCTGGAGAGTCTTCTTCAATCTCCTTGGGGCCATGTACGAAAACCACCCCGTAAAGATCGATATCGCAGGCACCGTGGACTCCATTGCACAGATCGATCACGAGCTTTTGTACGAATGCTACAACACCTTCTATAACCCCAATAATATGTTTATCTGCATTGCGGGAAAGGTCGATGCCGACGAGGTGCTGGCTCAGATAGAAAAAGAGCTTAAGCCCACTCCTGCGGTGGATATAAAGCGTTATCCCTTCCCCGAATCCGACAGGGTAAATACCCACTACGTTGAGCAGGCCTTAGAGGTGGCAAAGCCTCTTTTCTGTTTCGGATATAAGGAGGTCTTCGACAGTGAAGGCCCCTCACTTAAAGAAAAGACCGTTGCGGGAATTATGCTTGAGGTCCTTTGCGGAGACTGCTCCGAGCTTTACCGAAGAATGCTGGACGAGGGGCTTATCGGCGACGAATTCTCCGCAGAGTATTTTCAGGGTCACGGTTATTCCGCCTTTATTATCGAGGGCGAATCGGACGAGCCCGAACGGGTATGCGAGGAGATAAAGAAGGAGATATCCCGCCTCATCCGCGAAGGAGTAGACCCTCGTCTTTTAAGCGCAATAAAGCGTTCGGCCTTCGGTGACGCAGTAAAGAATTTCGACAGTACCGAGGGGATCGTCCGCGATATGATCGAATGTGCCATATCGGGCGGCGACCTTTTCGATACGGTAGAGATATTAAAGGAAATAACCCCCGAGGAGGTTACCGAAAGACTTAAAAGTCTTAAGGAGGAAGCCGCGGTATTATCGGTTATATTACCCAAAAAGAAAGGATAAGCTTTTTTATGAGAGTAACAATTTTCGGAATCAACCTTATGCTTGAGCCCGTAGCATTTAAATTCAAAATTCCCTTTACCAATATTTCGTTTCCCGTTTATTGGTACGGGATCCTTATTGCCGCAGGCTTTATAGGCGCCCTTGTCTACGCCTATATAAGAGCTAAAAAATTCAATCTCGATATCGACCGCGTTATCGACGTGGTGCTGGTTGCGACCCCCTTGGCCGTCCTCGGCGCCCGTACATACTACGTCCTTTTCGACCCCAACGGAAGCATCGGCTCTGTCGGTGAGTTCTTCGGTTTAGGCGGCTCGGGAATAGCAGGACTTGCCATTTACGGCGGAATAATCGGCGCGGTAGTCGGCGGCTTTATAATGGCAAAGATCCGCAAGGTGAAAATACTCGACCTGTTAGACCTTGCTGCTATAGGCTTTCTTATCGGTCAGGGCATCGGCCGCTGGGGCAACTTCTTTAACCAGGAGGCCTTCGGCTCTCTTACGGGAAGCGACTGGTGGGGAATGACCAGCGAAAACACCGTCGCAGTCGTAGGCAGAGGACTTGTTCATCCCTGCTTCCTTTACGAATCCATCTGGTGTATTGCAGGAGCTGTTCTCCTTCATTTCGCATCTAAAAAGCGCAAATATTCGGGACAGATCGCCCTTATGTACTGCGTGTGGTACGGTCTCGGCAGAACCGTTATCGAGGGCTTCAGAACCGACAGCCTTATGTTCTTCGGCTTCAGGGTATCCCAGGTTCTTTCCATCCTTATCTGCGTTGCAGGCGTTATCACTCTCATCCTTCTCAGAAACCGCGAGAAGACCGCCGTCAGCGACAGCACCTATGAAAGTATGTTCGTAGATGAGCTTGCCGAGGAATCTGCCGACGAACCGTCCGAAGAGACCGAAGAAGAAACCCAAACGGAGGAATAAAAATGGCTAAACTTATAGACGGAAAGGCAATATCCGCCGCAGTAAAGGCTGAGGTAGCAAAGGAGACCGAGGAGCTTAAAAAGCAGGGTATAACCCCCGGTCTTGCGGTAATAATCGTAGGTGAAGACCCTGCTTCAAAGGTATACGTTGCAAACAAAGAAAAGGCCTGCGAGCAGATGGGCTTTGCATCCTGGAAATATGCTCTTCCCGAAGAGACCACCGAGGAGGAACTGCTGGAGCTTGTTAAAAAACTTAATGACGACCCTGCGGTAAACGGAATTCTCTGTCAGCTTCCTCTGCCCGCACATCTTAACGAGGAGCTCATAATCAACACCATAATTCCCGAGAAGGACGTTGATGCATTTCATCCTCATAACGTGGGCAAAATAATGATCGGCAACTACGATTTTCTTCCCTGCACCCCTGCAGGCGTTATGGAAATGCTGAGATATGAAAATATCGATATCACGGGAAAAGAGTGCGTGGTTATCGGACGCTCCAACATTGTCGGAAAGCCTATGTCTATGCTCCTGCTCCATAAAAACGGAACCGTAACCGTCTGCCATTCCAGAACCAAAAACCTCAAAGAGGTATGTCAGAGAGCCGATATCCTTGTTGCCGCAGTAGGCCGCGCAAACTTCGTAACTGCTGATATGGTCAAAGAGGGCGCCGTAGTTATCGACGTAGGTATCAACCGCCTTGATAACGGCAAGCTTTGCGGCGACGTAAACTTTGCCGAGGTAGAGCCCAAGGCCTCTTATATTACCCCCGTTCCCGGCGGAGTAGGTCCTATGACCATCGCCACCCTTATGAAGAACACTCTCACCGCCGCCAAAAAACAAAACGGGGTAAAATAATCAAAAAAAGTTTACGATTAATTCATATAACTGCATAATCGGTATTAAATTCCCGTTATATAATCTACCCGTAAACCGAAAACGACGGAGGTAATCAAATGGACGAAAATTTATATGATATGAATCCGGAAAATCAACCGACAGAGCCTCAGAACCCCACTCCTGCCGATCTTTCATCAAGCTCTTCCGCAGGGCAGGGATATACCGTAACCTCGGGCGGAGGATACTTTTCTTTCGGCGGTACCGCACCCGTGCAGGAGTCCACACAGGCCCCCGACGCGCCGCAGTATCAGCCTCAGGCACCCGTAAATTATCCTCAGTCTGCCGCTGTACCCCCTGCGCCCCGGAAGCCCGAAAAGCCTAAAAAGGAAAAGCACGGGGTATCCTTGGTGACAGTAATGATCGCCGCACTTCTGGCCGCAATTATAGGCGCGGGCTCGGCTGTGGCGGTGGTCTTCTCGGTCTTTGAGCCGACAGGAAACGGCAGCACCACCTCATCCCTCAAAAACGATACGGCCTCGGGCTCATCGGGCGGCAACGTCAATATCAACGTTTCCGACCTTGATGCAACGATGGTCGAAGCGGTTGCCGAAAAGGTGACCCCCAGCGTTGTCGGAATAAGAACCACGGTGGTTGCCAATAACTTCTTTTACGGCTCTCAGGAGTCCTCGGGCGAAGGCTCGGGCGTTATCTACACTTCTGACGGATATATAATCACCAACTATCACGTCATTGCCGAGGCTGTAGAATATACCACCAGCCGTATTCAGGTATACCTTGCCGACGATCCCGAAACGGGTCACGACGCAACGGTGGTTGGGTATAATATATCCTGCGACCTTGCCGTTATTAAGATCGACGGAAAAAATCTTCCCGCAATAACCGTATCCAAATCCGACGACCTTAAGGCAGGACAGTTCGTAGTTGCCATCGGAAACCCCGGCGGACTTGAATTTATGGGCTCGGTAACCTACGGAGTCATAAGCGGACTCAACCGAATCGTGGCCGACGCCTACGACAGTCAGAACGTCGAGCTTATCCAGACCGACGCCGCCATAAACCCCGGAAACTCGGGCGGCGCTCTTGTAAATGTGAGGGGTGAGCTTATCGGAATAAATTCCAGTAAGATCGTTTCCGAAAGCTACGAGGGAATGGGCTTTGCAATTCCTTCCGATACGGTAGTGAGCATCTGTCAGCGCATAATCGATAAGAAGGATTCTCCCTCACCCTACATCGGCGTATCCATCAATACCTCCTACGATGCCGAAACTCTTGAGCTTCGCGGCTATCCTATAGGCGCAGTAGTTGAAAGCGTTGCCGAAGGAAGCCCCGCAGAGGATGCAGGAATTAAGCGCGGAGATATAATAACCGAGTTGAACGGCACCTCCATAACCGGCTATAATTCTTTGATCGACGCAGTTGCCCTTTGCGATCCCGGCGATACGGTCTCCATAACCGTATACCGCAACCGCAACTCCTACCAGGGAACAATAACCGTCGGCTCCAATAATTCACAATAAAAAAGACCCTTCGGGGTCTTTTTTGTTTAGTTGAAAATTGAAAACGGAAAGTTGAAAATTAATGTGTGGCTTCGCCGCGGATTATATAAATGTCTGTGATGAAATTCACGTAAAAGTGAGCCTTCCCTATAATGGAAAAGGGGGGACAGCTTGCGGTGGATGAGTAGAACCCGTAACCACAAAACAAAACGGGAAAATTCACCGTCTTTTCAATTCCGATTCCTTCATTTTTCTGTTACCTCGAATACGTGACCGCACTCCGAAGACCTCTCCTAATACTACCGCGGGAGCATATATGAAAAGCTGAAAACCGATAAGGGTCACCGTATCCCACCACAGAGGATACCACCCAAGCCTAAGCTCGTTTTCGCCTATTGCAGGATAATTCCCGAAATATATCGTTTCGCACAAAATTCCGACAGGTCCGCAAAAGGTGTAGGCGTAATCGAAATAAAGGGAGACGAGGTGATGAATGACCAGCACGGCAAAAACTATGGGTATAAGGACCTTAAAATTCACCCTTCTTGCCCTGAAACCCTCGATAAAAGCCGTGAAAAACAGAAATGCAAAGGCGCAAATAAGGCTTACCGCCGTCGTCATTATTCTGTCGGCAAGAAGAGTTTCTCCGCATATAAACCTGATGGGTATAGCGAAGACCGAGCTCATCAGAGCCGCCGCAAAAAAGCCAACGAGAAAGGCCGCCATATAGATGCCGAATTTCTCCGAAACCTTCCGCATAAAACCCCTCCTTTAAGATCTGTTACAGAGCGCCGAAGCCTTTCAGATAAAGCAGATTCTGAATAATACCCTGACCCTTCCACCAATTTTTACTGATAGCCCATTCATCGGGATAATTTCCTCCCCAGCTCCAACCGATATCCCACGAACCGTCGGAAAGCTGAGTCTTAATAATGTGCTCACACTCGTAATCGGCGATCGCCTTATTATCCGCGTAATACTCGCTGTCTTTGGAACCGATAAAGCAGGAAGGACGGCATACGTAAGCGTTCCACTTGTCGGTATCGGTAACTATAAGCTTATTTATCGATTTGTGCAGTTTGCGTTTAAGCTCATCAAAAGGTATGTATTCTGTGGCGTTTCCTTTTTCAAAAAGCTCTGCCATTCGCATATAGCAGGCGCAGGTGTGCATATCCCTTATTTCGTCGGGAGAAAGTGCCGCGACAGCTTCGTTTGCAACACGTACCCCCAGTTTGAAAATATCGCTGTCTTTGTCTGCGTAGCGAGCGATAAACCCTGCGATCTGTGCGGTCCCGTTATAATCGGTGTGGCAACTGCTGACACTTTCGGTATGCCACCAGGGAGCGTGGGGATGCTCGTTGTTGCTTTCTACCGTTATGGCCCAGGTCCTGCCGCTGAAATGTTCTCCGCTTGCATACCATCTTAAAAGACCGACGACCACAGGATGCCGGTTATCTTCAAAATCGATCTCCCTGATAATATCGCTTGCCGTATTGGAGTGTAGCGGTATAGAGTTCGGATTCCAACAGTCTGCCTCAACAGTATGACCGAAGCCGCCGTCCTCATTCTGGTAATACGATAAAGCCTTTAACACGGCTTCCTTTTCGCCGTTTTCAAAGTGATACTGAAAACGTGCAAGATCCAGCGGACGTGCATTGCGGTATATAAAAGTCCTCGCTTTTTCAAATACGCTGTTCATTTTATAAAGCTCCCTTTCGGTCGTTTAGTATGAAACTTATTTATAAAAATAATACCACACTTCCCACTACATTACAAGAACTTAACACAAACCGAGAGGTATATCGCAAAAAGCAATATGGAAATACTTCGTAAAACAGGTATAATTATATCGGAAGCTTCAAAATTAAATGAAGGGAATAACGATATGAATAATGTATTTTCTAACAACCTCAAAAAATTCAGACAACAAAAAAACTATACTCAGGAGCAGGCCGCAGAGGCCTTGGGAGTGAGCGCACAAACCGTCTCCCGTTGGGAGTGTAATATCACTCTGCCCGACGTAACGTTGTTGCCGGAGCTTGCCGGGCTTTACTGTGTTACGGTTGACGACTTTTTTAAAGAATCCTCTGTAGCCTACGAAAATTATGCCCAGCGGCTGGCGTCGGTCTATGAGGTGACGCGGGAGCCCGAAGATTTTATCCGCGCAGACGCAGAATTCAAAAAGCTTATTAAAAAGGGTGAATATTCTGCAGAGGATATGAGGGCCTATGGAATATTACATCATTTTATGATGCAGTATTCTATGGACAAAGCGATAGAGCTGTTTGATAAGGTGCTTAAAGAGGGAGAGGACGTAAATCCTGAGGTCTGTTTCAGAACTAAAGCACAGAAAATGCTATTGTACTCACAGATAGGCAGAAGTAAAGAAAATATTGCCGAAGCTTTAGAAAAGGTTGTTAAGGGCTCAAATAAGACAGAGGACTGGAGATGCCTGATTGAGGCATACAGATTTGACCGAGACGAGGAAAAGGCCTATGAATGGTTTTGTAAAGCGATAAAAAAATTCCCAAGCGATCCGACGTTATACGCTTTGGGAGGGGATGCTTGCAGAAGACTGGGCAGATATGATGAGGCTCTTATATATTGGGATAAGGCGATAGAGCTGGACGGCTCCTTTCTCGATGCCAAATATTCAAAAATCAACTACTATGAAGAGATCGGAGAGCATAATAAATGCTATTCCCTTTTGCTGGAGCTGATAGAAGACCTCAGAAAAGCAGGCCTCGATATAGAAGCTTCAGCAGAGGAAAAGAAGGCCGAGGATTTTTATAAAAACGTAATCAAGGGTAGTGCCCGGCACGATATTTGACCTTCGGTACGAAACATATAAATTGCTTCGTCAGTTGTAGGGGAGGAGCTTGCTCCTCCCGCTTACTATACGCAGAGGATTTATTGAAGTTTGTAGGGTCGATTCACGAATCACCGATGGGACTACTACAAGGCGTCACCAAATTGGTGCAGCTTCTCTCAACCAACGGTTGAAAAAAAGCCCTCAAATTCAACGGTTTGTCTATGGTAATTTGTCCAATGCTAAGTTATAATATTTTCAAAAGGAGGAGATAAAATGAATATCATATCCGAAAATATCGCCAAATTCCGTAAAAAAGCAGGCTATACTCAGGAGACCCTTGCAGAAAGACTGGGGGTAACCTTTCAGGCAGTTTCCAAATGGGAAAACGGTCGCTCTTCTCCCGATATCGATCTTCTGCCAAAGCTTGCAGATCTTTTCGACTGCTCCATCGACGGGCTTTTCGGCAGAGAAAACACAAAATGTGCCCTTCCATGGAAGGATGACGATAATATCCGTCTTGTTATGTTCTGCGGCACAAAATATATAGACAAAGCTTCAAACGGCAAGGACTTCACAGCTAAGCTTACGGGGGAGGCTAAAAACGTTACCGCCAACTGTAACCTCGTTATCGACGGAAACGTAGAGGGGGACTGCATCGCCGCCCATACTATGTGTGTAAGCGGAAATGTATGCGGCAAGCTTGATTCGGGTCATACAATATCTGTGGGCGGCGACGTAAACGGCGACTGTAACACGGGCCACAGCATCGTTGCGGGCTGTGATATCAACGGTGACGTAAAATGCGGAAGTACCGTCTCCGCAGGCCACGATATAAACGCCTATAAAATCGCCAACGCCAGCAATATAAGCGCCACGGGGGATATCACCGTAAAAGGCGATCTGCATGTAGAGGGCACCATAAACTGTGCCGACCTCACCTGCGAAAACCTGCACAGATCGAATGAATAATAAAAAATCTCCGAGAATTATTCTCGGAGATTTCATTTTATTCGCTTTTAAGAAGTATTACACTCATAGGCTGCATTGCTATAGAAGCCTCGCCGTTTTCAAATATAAGGTCGTCGATCTTTTCCATATTGTGGGTATCGTCAAGAATATAAACCGAATATTTGGCCGTTTTAGTGCCTTTAAGCCTGATGTTGACCCTTGCCGGTGTTTTGTCATCGTAAGGGAAGTAGGATATCATAGCGGCCTCGCCGCCCTCCCCCGATGCAAATACCGTGCTCAGCTTTCTTTCGGCGTTACCCTCTATCGTAGTCTCGACCTGAGTGCCGAGCTCGTAAAGCTCAGAAAACATAAGGAAGGGGTAATAGCCCTTAAGAGGCGCCAGAGTATAAAAATCAAACATTCCATTAAAAAGGCAGGGTCTGGCGTCGTAATACATAAGCATATCGAGGTGGCTGTTCTGACCCTCGCACATTGCGCTTGCAACGTATGTGGCGCCCTGAATGCCCGTAATAGCTTTTACCGTATCCGAAAACTTTTCGTGCATACCGCCGTCTTTTATACAGTGGTTATATTCGCTTATGATTATTTCTGCGTCTTCGTAGCCGTATTCTTTAAGCTGGTCGTAGTTCATATTTGCGCAATCGGATATCCAGGTGGGGGTATAGGAATAGCTGTGTATGCCGTGAAAATCGAGAGGGACTCTGCCGTTTTCACGCTTTAGCATCTCGAAAAAGCCGGCTTTAAATTCTGTAGGCTTCGGATAGGCAAAAGCGGTGCCTATCTTAATTTTTGGGAACCGGTCTTTAAGCCTTGTGGCGGTGATCTTATAAAGCTCGTAATATTCCTCGGGCGTACCCATCCAGTTTGCGGCTCCTTCGGGCTCGTTCCATATCTCCCAGTATTCTATATTCCAATGAAAACCCTCGGCCCAGCCATCGTTATAGTGGGCTACGATATGCTCGCAGATCTCTGCCCATTTGGCAATATCCTTTGGCGGATATGCGGCGTAGCGTTTTTTGGAGTTCTCGATCTTGGTGCCCAGTCGGTATACTATTTGTGAGCCAACGCTGAGTATCTCGGAAAGATATTTATCGGTATGGAAAAAGTCATAGGAAGCGGGGTCGTTAACGTCGGCATCGAAATTCGGGAAAATAAAATGCACGTCAACCGTGTGTTCGCCTCCGTAGTAGGGGCAAAACGAAGCATCGTGATTTCGTACGAAGGGGATCTTCGCCGTCTTAAATGCTTCAAAATTGCTGAGGCGAGGGTCATCAGATATACGTAAAGGGCCGTTGTTTACGGCGTGCATTCTTTTAACGGGACCCGTCTTTTTCGAAAGATCTGCCATTATATTATAGATATTTTCCTGCATATTATTAACCTCCGTTATTTTCTGTTTATAAGATATCACAGCAGAAAATCCGTGTCAATAAACCAAGCATCGAAACTTTTTCGAAATCTGTCATACAACTCGGTCCCTTTCATAGAACGAAACCTAAAAGGTGCAAGAGTATGACAGACAGCAGTATTTATAAGGATATAGAGCCAAGAACAGACGGAGATATTTACATTGGTATAGTAAGCCCCGTACACACGGGCAAATCAGCCTTATCGGAAAACTAAACAAAACGGCCGCGCGAAGCGGCCGTTTGTCATTATCTGTATTATATTTCTACGGGAACACCTATCTGTTCCATTGCGGTTATCATAGCAGAGCGCAGGGCAATACATTCTACCGTGCTTTCAATAGAAACCGGCGCTTTTCCGCTGTCGAAAAAGTCCAGCAAAGCCTGTGCAAAGCAGTACCAGAAATCGTCCGACAAACGAAGCACCGAGCATTTGCCCTCCTTTTCGGGATAGCAAACAAAGCCTTCGTTTGATCCGGTGTACATATTTATAAAGCCGCGCCGACCGTCTCTGTAATCCACCTCAAATATAAGGGTCGCGGAGCCGTTTCGGCAGGTGACCCTTTCGGCTCCCTCCTTCATAAGGGTATTCATAAGCTCTGCAAGGTGAATACAGTATATTTCGAAGATATTTCCTCCCGCAACCGTAACCGAATCCACAAGGGAGTCGTGACTTTCGAGATATTCCTTTAAAAGGGGATCGAAGCGGGTCGCCGAGCTCGACCAGAATTTTGCGTTTATCTTCCTTCCGAAATCTGCGATCCGCTTTGCGGAAGTCTTGTCGGGAGCAAAGGTCTTGTCGATATAGGTGGGCTTTCCGTATTTTAGAGCGGTAAGGCTCCATTCTTCGTGAAGCTCGGGATTGTTCGGGGCAAGTATCATAATAACGTCTGCCGCCTCGCAGACCTCTTCAACAGAGTCACAGCACACCGCACCGGTCCGCTTACACCACTCTGCCGTTGTTTCTCCCGTCGAGGGGCTTTTTTCGGTTTTTGCATAGACGTGGGTAATAATATATTCCTCGCGGTTTTCGTCGCAGGCTATCTCATGAAAGAGCTTATGATAGGTGTTTGAATGAAAATTGCTTATGTAATTGTCGATTATTCCAACCTTTTTCATCTGTCTGCCCCCGTTATTAAAACTTTTCGGCTATCTCGGAGATATTAACGTATCTGTGTTCGTCGGTGGCAAGGGCGGCGGCATCAAGCAGGATCTGTGCGCTTAGTCCGTCGGAAATGGTGGAGGTGTATTCGTCTCTGATTCCGCAGAGCAGATTTATAAAGGAAAGTGACTGCTTTATATCTTCGGGGTCACCGTACGAAACGGGAACGGGGCGCTCCTCGTCGGTGCCGTCATAGTTACATATTTTAATATGACCCTTATCGGCCTCGCTGAACTTCAGATAGCCCTTATCGCCGTATATCTCCACCTCGGTAAGTCCGGGGCAGGTAGCACAGCCGCGGGAAAGGATGACCGATGCGTTGGCTCCGTCCTTAAGATCGAAGATCAGATTGGCCCAGTCGTCGGTGGTGACTTCGCCCCATTCCTCAGAGTCTACAAGCTGACGTTCCTTTACGAAGATGCCGCGGTTTGCGGTAAGACCCGAGGCGTCTGCGCCGAACCAGTTGAGCAGGTCAAGCATATGAGAGCCGAGATCGCATAAAACGCCGGTTCCGCTCTTTTCCTTCTGAAAGCGCCATTCAAGACGTCTGCCGGGCCAAAGAGCGCTGTCCTTAATGCATTTAATGTAAAGGTGATGCAGTTTTCCGATGCTTCCGCCGTCCACAAGATCCTTTAAGAATCTGAGGGTGGGACGGTGTCTCCAGGAAAAGCAGACGAAGACCGGAAGACCCTTCTGCTCTGATAGCTCGGCCACCTCCTTGACCTCCTCGACGCAAAGACCTGCGGGCTTTTCCATACTTACGGGAAGACCGCTGTTCAGCGCATATTTTGCAATTTCACAGTGCAGGTGATTAGGTGTGCAAATGTCTACCGCGTCACAAAGTCCGCTGTCGATAAGGGCCTTGTAGTCGGTGAAAAGACGGTCGTCTCCAAGTCCCGTTTTTTCCTTTGCACGGCCAAGAGCGGCGGGATCGATATCACATACCGCAGTTATCTCGCATGCATCGGTAAGCTGAAGATACTGGGGAAGGTGTACGTCCTTCGCGATCCAACCAAAGCCGATGATTCCGATTCGTTTTTTCATAAGTTTTACCTCCTGATGTTTTTGTTGTTTTTATAAGGGTTATCTGTTATAATAACCAAAAAAGTTAAAGTAGGAGCGGGAAATGGAGAATTATTTAACCGAAAAGGAACAAAGACTGTATTTTGCGGTATATAGACTCAAGGGTAAGGTAGAGCTTAAATGTCCGAACGGAATAAGACTCTTTCAGTTTTCCGACGTTCACTGTAAACCCTCCGATCTTTCCAACTCCGAGCATAAGCAGTGGTGCGATGAGATAACCTTTGCCTACGCAGGGGAGGGAAGGGTCGTTCATAACGGCACCTCTTACGGTATTTCCGCAGGTCAGATACACCTCTGCTTTAAGGATGAAAGGCACGAAATATTCTTCTCTAATACCTCTCCGCTCAAATTTTACTGCATAGGCTTTGTGCTTGAAGAGGATAATCCGCTCACAAAGCGTTTTGCCGAAGTAAAACGAAAGATAGCCGACGGTGCCTCACCTATACTAAGTAACTGCGAGAAGCTTTCTCCCGCCTTCGACTCGGTCCTTTCCGAAATATATTCCGAAAAGCGGGACGAGGTCTCGGATGCGGTCATTGCAAACACTCTTAACTACATAATCTCCGAAGTGCTTCGGGGATTTTTCTCCGACGCGGGCTTTACCGAGAATATCTCAATGAAGGAAAATCTCGTTTTTTATGCCGCAAGCTACCTTAAGACCAAGGTCTACGATATAAACGCACTGTCCACCCTTTCGGAGGATATCGGCTATAGCTATTCTTATATATCCCATCTTTTTTCCAAAACTATGGGCCAGAGCCTGCGTCGGTTTTTCGGCGATCTTCGTGCCGAGCTGGCCGAGGAACTTCTTTTAAAGCATAACGTCACCGAGGTCTCAGCGATGCTCGGCTATTCCTCGGTACATGCCTTCACCCGCGCCTTTAAACGGTCGGCAGGGGTATCTCCCGGTTCGGTCAGACAAAACAAAAAATGATAACAAAGCAGGGCTCTGTTATCATTATAAATGCATCAATGGGTACTGTCTTTATTCCCGTGCGCTTAATTTTTTAACATTTTATGCTGTATCACGGATGTTTTCTCAAACAATCCTTCACAGTAAACTGTTCTTGTCATATTTATTCATTCCTTTTCATACACTTTCATAGAACGAAACCGAAAAGGGGCAAGAGTATGACAGACAGCAGTATTTATAAGGATATAGAGACAAGAACAGGCGGAGATATTTACATTGGTATAGTAGGCCCCGTCCGCACGGGCAAATCAACCTTTATAAAAAGGTTTATGGACGTTCTTGTGCTCCCTCATATCAAAGAGCAGTATATAAAGGAAAGGGCAACCGACGAACTGCCCCAATCCTCCTCGGGCAGGACGATTATGACCACCGAGCCTAAATTTATTCCCGAAAACGCCGCAAATATCACCATCGACGACAGCGCCCATCTTCGGGTTCGTCTTATCGACTGCGTAGGATATATCGTTCCTTCCTCTTTAGGTTATATTGAGGAGGATAATCCCCGAATGGTAATGACTCCTTGGTATGAGGAGGCGGTACCATTCAATATGGCGGCCGAAATAGGAACTAAAAAGGTTATTAACGAACATTCCTCGATAGGCCTCGTTATAACTACCGACGGCTCTATCGGAGATATCCCAAGAGCAGAATACGCCGAGGCCGAAAAGCGTGTCATAGATGAACTTAAGGCCATAAACAAGCCCTTTATTGTCCTTTTAAACTGTAAAGCGCCCAAGGCCGAAAAGTCTGTCGAGCTTGCAAACCGACTCTCCCGTGAATATTCGGTCCCCGTAATGCCTATTAGCTGTCTCGACCTTGACGAGGGGGACATCAAGGCGATACTTAAGAAAATACTCTATCAGTTCCCCGTAAAAGAGGTTCGAATAGAGCTTCCCGCCTGGATAAACGCCTTGCCTTTAGAGCACTGGCTCAGAAGCAGTCTTAACGATACGGTCAAAACCGCCTTTGAGGGGATCTCCAGAATAAGGGATCTGTTTGTTCTCGAAAACGCCCTTAAGGATAATAAAAACGCCGAATCGGTAAGGATGGAGCAGGTCGATCTGGGAAGCGGAAGAGCAGACTATTCCATAACCGTCGACCGCGAGCTTTTCTACAACGTAATAACCGAAAACCTTGATCTTGATATACACAGTGACCGTGAGCTTATGGATACACTTGCCGAGCTTGCCGTAATGAAACGGGAATATATGCGGGTAAAGAACGCAATTGATGAAGTAGAGGCGACCGGCTACGGAATAGTAATGCCCACCACCGACGAGCTGACCTTAGAGGAGCCTGAAATTATGAAGCAGGGCGGCCGCTACGGCGTGAGGCTTCGTGCATCTGCCCCCTCTATTCACATGATGAAGGCTAATATCACCACCGAGGTCAGCCCTATTGTGGGAAGCGAAAAGCAGAGCGAGGAGCTTATAAAATATCTGCTCAGCGAGTTTGAAGATCAGCCGCAGAACATCTGGGATTCCAACATCTTCGGAAAATCCCTCCACGAGCTTGTAAACGAAGGCCTCAACACCAAGCTTTCCCGTATGCCGAGGGATGCCCGTATGCGGATCCAGGAAACGGTGGAGCGTGTAATAAACGAAGGCTGTAACGGCCTCGTCTGCATAATAATTTAAAATTTAATAAAACGATCCATCGGAAGATCAAAAATCCGATGGATCGTTTTTTATTCTGATATCTTTTGTCGGTATTCTCCGGGAGAGATTCCTGTTTTTTGTTTAAATACGCGGTTGAAATAGCTGACCGTTCGAAAACCGCATTCTGTGCTTATATCCTCGATCCTTTTTGACGAGTCCTGCATTATAAGATCACAGGCTTTGTTAATTCGAAGCTCGTTTATATAAGAGGTGCAGGTTTGTCCCGTTTGTTCCTTAAAAAGCTTACAGAAATATTCTCTTGTAACACCGCTTACCTCTGCTATTTCGGAGATAGGCAGGTCAGCAGTAAACTGTTCGTGAATATGCTTTATCGATTTTGCGACGGTATTCGAAACGTCGGGAGAGGGGTAGCCGATCTTAGCTTTGGGAGCATACCTTTTAAGAATAAGTATGAGGTAGTAAAGCTTTGAAAAAGCAAACTCCTTAAAATCGTCCCTGCTATAGTTTGCTCTCAGCTCACTCAGCATATCGGGAATAAAGGAAAAATCTCCTTCCCTTACTATAAAGCCTTCGTTTCCCATTGTGCTTACAACAGAACGTCCGTTAAAGCAAAAAAAGATCGTGGACCATTCGTCGTCGGAAGCGGGGCGGTAGTCGATCTTTGATCCGGCAGGGAAATATACCAAGTCTCCCTCGTCAACGGTGCTCCATTCCCCGTTTATAAAGGCTTCGCCCCTTCCACGAAGCGAGTATATAAGATAGTGCCGATCGTCTTTAGTTTCTATATGCTTTTCTTTTAACATTTTACCGAAGGTCAGAAGATAAAACGGATAACTGCATTCGTTGACACCGGGAAGTACCGAAAGCTTAAAACCGTCGTCATCATCAAAGCTTAAAAACGAAGGACCTCTCAAAATAACACCTCGCAATGTGAAAATATAATAACCGAATCTTACAAAATTGGAATTGAACTCCAAAAATATCGGTGCGATAATATATCTGTAAATATGTGTTAATTATAACTTTTGTCGGATTCTTTTGCAATTGTTCTATTGTAAAACACTACTTGCACTATTTTAATCAAAAAATTAAATTTGTACAAATCGGAAAGGAAAAGTGTTATGAAAAAAGCTTTGATCACGGCCGCCGGTTTAACCGTTGCTTTTTGCTGTTCGCTGACCGCTTTTGCGGCAGGGGTCGACGATGGAACGATTAGGGTAACGAAGAAAAATGGCACGACCTATCTCGGAACCGATCTTTCGGACTATCTTACGCAGTACATTGCCGCCGACGGAAGCGACAGCGTCTTCTTCAGATACGAAAGAATGGATCTTAACGGCGATAAAGCTACCGATATTTGCGACCTCGTAAATATCAGCCTCCAAAACACAGATATAAACGGCGACGAAATTACCGACTCTTCCGACTGTGCAATTCTTCGAAAATCGCTTATCGGAATAAACGATTATAAGGAAAGGGGATAGAAAAGTGTTTAACAAATTTACGCAAAAGCTTACCGCATCAGTAGTTGCGATATCCCTTTTTCTTACCCTTATCATTATTCCTACGGCCTTTTCAAGCGCCGAAGAAAGCGAAGCTGACGTAGAGCAGACCTTCGCCGCAACCCTTGGCGCCGAGGTTGGAGAAACCTATATAGACGCCGATTATAGCGCGGACGGCGCAACAGTTGACGGCTGGGATAACGGCTATATCGGCACGGGTGAAAGCGTAACTGTAACAGGTCTTAAGCTTCGAAATATCAATGGCTCACAAGAAGCCTACTATGAGGTTGCTAATACTGATTTTGTTGCAAAGCTTACGGTTTATCACACCAAAAGCAGCAAGTGTGGTTTGCGTTTTGGTACATACGATAACACCACTTCCACACTCGCATATGTTTGGCACGGAAATGGTTCACAGTGGTGGCATGCATCAAACTATTTCCGTGGTTTCGGTGCGGCGGCAAATACGAGTTTTACTTTAGGTGATACCTATGCTACGGAAGACCAAACAAAACCGATAACCATATACATATTCTCTTACGACGGAACGGTTTATTATGTTGGTGACGATGGCGTAGAGTATTTGTCCTATGAAGCAATAGCCAATAAGGTTTATCTTAATGCTAACTATTGTGAGCTTATATTGACCGACTTTTCGGTTAAGGAGCTTACTGCTTTTACAGGCTCCGTTATAACCTATAATGCAAATGGCGGAGCATTTTCTGACGGAACTGCTGAGTCAACAATTACAGAAACCATTGGCGAAAAATTTACTGTCGAAATGCCGACGCGTGAAAACCACCGTTTTCTCGGCTGGAGCACCACTGAAAACGGTGAGATACTGACCGATACCACCGCTACCGCTGCGCTTAACGGTGCAACACTATATGCCGTGTGGCAGGTGGCTCACCCCGAAGACGAAAATTATACAACAGGCAGCGTTATTGACGTCGACTTTTCAAACTGGGCGCTCTCCAAAAACAATAATTCCTACTCGGGAAAAGATGCAGACGGAAACACCGTTTACTATTTCTCTGACCATCAGACAGAAAACGGTGACGGCGAGGGTGACCAGTATATCCGAATGGATACAACCTCGGTTACTTCCACCGTTCCGGGAATGGGTTATTATCCTAATTTTGCCCTGACAATGACCGATGGCGGCGCCACCGACGACACCCTTATTCTTCCTAACGACACTACCTTCAAACTGACCCTCAGGGTAAGAATAAACGAGCTTAACGGTGTCGCTGCCGAGCTTCGTGTGTTTTACGGTTATACTAAATCCTGCAACTCAGGCAACGGCAGATTCAACTCTTCCGAAACACTGGTTAGCGGAATAGGGGAGACAAACGGCGAGTGGGTAGATATAGTTACATACTTTACCACCCCTAAACAGTACACCGATAACGACAAAACAAGCGGAAACATTTGCGATAAGGTATATATTGCCCTTGGCCCCAGCTCTTCCGCCCTTGTTCAGTATGATATAACAAATGTTAAGGTTGAATATTCTTCTAAGGTAAACCTCTATTATGAGCTTGACGGCGAGACCGAGCTGTATAGTACCGTTTACGGCACCCCAGGCACAGCACTCGACCTGCCTGAATACATAGACGACGAATTTTATTCCGACGAGAATGAGACAGGCGGAATTAAGGCATATCATTTCGATAAATGGTATTTCGGTGCAGACTCGACCGAAGAAGCGGTTGCTAAATTTGGAGATGTTGATACAAACCTTTACTGTAAAGATATCTTGGTAGCTCTTTCCTCAACTGAAAATCAGGACGGATATTGCGGCTTCGACCTTTATGAAGAACAGCTTGTCGGCTACAGTATCGATCCTTCTGCCGCCGCTGTTACCGACACCGACTTTTGTACGGGAAGCAAATCAATGCTCGTATCAAAAGATACTGCCTTCGAGCTTCGAAACGACGGTTCGATAGCTATAAATAAAGGAAAGACCTATAAGGTAAGCTTTTACTATAGATCTGCCGCACCCTTAAAGGTCGGAATCGGTACGGGACTTGCAAGCAACGTTCCCGTAACCGCCTCGGCCGTATCGGAGATTTCTCTCGACTCCGCCGAAAGTTGGACCAAGGCAACCCTTGCGGTCAACCTGCCCTACGGCACCGCCGAAAACCGTGCCCTTGCCCTTATTGCCGATATAAACGAGGTCGCATATTTCGATAATATAACGGTTTCCTCGGCCGTCTCCTTCGCGGCATCCGAAAAACAGGACGAGGCCTTCCGTGTTATCTTCAGCTACGACGGCGATACCGAGGTAATAAACAATATCGTTATCGATGGAGCAACCTATACCGTCACCGAGCGCGGAATTCTTATAAAGGACGACGTAAGCTCTGCCGAACTTGTAAAAGAAAACGTCGGCAAAAACGGTGTTGTCGGAATAACTGCTTCGTCCCTCGAAAACAACTATACCTACAATTCGGTTACGGGCACCGTTTCCTTCTCTGCCCGTATAGACGGAGCCGAAAAGGACGATAAGCTTACCGCCGTAGCCTACGTTGTGTTAAACGACGGAAGTCTCTATTATTCCGAAGAGGTAACGACCTCGTTTGAGGATATTGAGGATGGTATAGATACTATTCCCGCGACCGTCGGTGAGGAGACCGCCTACGTATACCTCCCAGCAGGCACCGAGATTTCTTCTGCTGCACCAGCCGCAACATACTATAGCGACTTCTTTACAGAAGAAACCGATGTTGTGTCGGACGGTGTCATGCAAAAGGGTGCTTATGTTAATTTCTCGGAGGAGACCTCTGCCGATAACGTGACCGTTCCTGCAGAGCTTGGCTATACGGTTGAAATCGGAACACAGGAGGAGCTTTACTATGGTCCTGATGTTTCGCTTGTTAAAAAGCAGTTAAGTACTGTAGCCGATACGGCGGTTAACTATATCTTTATAACCGATATACATTATAAAAACTACGGCACGGCTTCAATGTCGAAGTATGAGCACGACGGACCTATGGACCGTCAGCTTGAGAGAATTGTTAAATTCGCAAACGAAAACGACGCTATAGATTTCATTGTGGTCGGCGGCGATACAACTACAGGTCAGTATGGCTCGGCAGAAGGCTGTATGGATGCAACCGCTGCGGCGCTTGAGCCCCTCAAGAACAGCACAAAGCCTGTCTTCGTCCTTATGGGTAACCACGACGACGACTCTTACGGAGAAATCAGAACCGGCACTGATGAATCGCTTATACCAACCTATATTGTAAGCGATAAATACTGGAACGACCGTATCCTTGATGTTTATTCTCCCAATGTTGTTCACAACTCTAATTATCTTGAGTCTAAGTATTATTATTATGACCTCACCGATAAAAAGACCCGTGTGGTCTGTCTCGACTCGACCGACTGTGAAGCCGAATTCGACGAGAACGGCGTTGTCACAAGTCTTAAACTTCTTGACGAGACTAAAACAGCAGTAGCTTCAAAGTATCGCACAGGATATAGCTATTTCGGCTTTAGCGAAAAGCAGCTTAAATGGCTTGTCGAGGAGGCTCTCACCGCCGAGGACGGTTGGAATTACATCTTCGTTTCGCATATGGGAATTGATTCGGGCACAAACGGCACAACCCCCGTATTCGGAAGTGAGCTGAGAAAGATCATAGCCGCTTATCAGAACAAAACCTCATACTACTTTACCGGCGAAGAGGTTACCATTGATGTAGCCTTCTCCGATAGCGGAAGAATAATGTCTTATCAGCACGGTCACGTTCACTATGAGGTGCTCCATTACAGCGAGGATATTGACCTCTGGCAAATTGCCTCTGATTCCGCAAACCTATATCAGACAAACAACACAATAATTGACCGCGCGTATATGACAAATTCCGAAGCTGCTTTCGATATAATGTCGGTAACCGAAAATACCGTGCATAAGCTTAACGTCGGCGCAGGAGTTACGAAGAAATTATACTATTCCGAATAACGTGTATATCCTTTCAAACCAAAACCCCCGAGTTTTTTAGCTCGGGGGTTTTGGTTGTTTATCGGTTTGTTACTGATTCTTTATAAGCATCGCAACGTCTAAAATTCCGCCCCAAAGGCAGGATTTAATATTATCTACCGTGTGGGTGGTGGCGATATTTGTTGAGGTAAAGTAGAGAGGATAGCAATGGTATTCTTTATAAAGCGTTTCCTCTGCTGACTTAATATCAGTTGAGGAAAGTCCCAGCTCGGCGTGGTAGGCCGAAAGGGTACCCGTGGCGGCAGAGAAGGGGACTATCAGCAGGTCGTAATACCCTGAGTTGTAGGCCGAGCCTGCCGCGGCAGGGGAGAGCTCCTCGATGTTTATAAAAAGACTGAGCTCCTGCTGCCACTTGGCCGCAACCGCCTTTGCAACCGATGAAGCTGTTCCGTCGGCAGGGTATTTAAGTGTGATGCCCTCGGGTGCGGTGCCTGCCTTTACTGCCTCGGCGTAAAGCTTTGCCGCTTCCTCAGGGTCGTAGGCTATATAGTCGGACGCCTTACCGCCCGAGACCTTTATTATATCGGGATAGATAGTCTCGGCAATTTTGTGGGTCGTGGGAAGGCGGTCGGTCAGCGTTTCGTGCTCTACGGTCGAAAGCAGAGCCTTTCTTACTTTTTCGTCAATACTGTCACCTGCGAAAAGAGCGTAGCAGGTATCAATGGTCGATACGGTATCAAAGCCGGCACTCTCTACCCTGTCGAAATCGGCAGTGGGAAGATAGAGAAGGTCGGTATTTTCGTTTTCCAGCATACTAAGGGTGTCTTTTTCGCCACAGGTATAGTAGATTCGCATTGAGTTTGCTTCAAATTCGCCCGTAAAATCGAGATTTTTAGCAAGGCGTATAAGGAATTTCTCATTGGCGGTCCACTTCTTTATATAGTAGGAACCGCAGGAGGGTGTGGTGTCTAAGGTGAGCCCGTATTTGCCCATACAGCCCTCGAAATATCTTCTGTTACAGGGCATCGTAACGGCAGAGGTCAGAACCTTTTCGAATTCGGGGTCGTGGGATCTAAGCTCGATTTTAAGGGTGTAGTCGTCAACCGCCGTAACCCCGAGTGTCGAAAGCTCGGCCTTTCCGCTGTAAATATCCTCGGCTCCAACTACCGAAAAAAGACTGTTTGCGTAGGGTGCTGAGGTCTCGGGAGACACCGCCCGCTCAAGACCGAACAAAAAGTCGTCGGCGGTAAGAGGGGTGCCGTCGGTCCATTTGCCATCTTTTTTAAGTTTAAAGATGTAGGTGTTTCCGTCTTTTGTGTAGGACTCAGCCGCCGAGGGGACTATATCTCCGTTTTTATCATAACGAAGCAGTGTGTCGAAGACCGAACGTACCACCGTCAACTCTTCGGTAGTTGTGGCAAGCTGAGGATCAAGGATCTCGGCGGTGCGGTCGAATTCAATATAAATATAAGCCTCTTTATAGCTTTCCTCACAGCCCGAAAAGGTGAGGCAAAGGGTCAAAACGGCAAGTATAAGCGCCGTGAGTTTTCTTATTATCATTTTGATCTCCAATCAGAAATTCATAAACTTAATTATATTATATGTTTTCGCTTTTTTCAACATAATTATTAATGTAAAGAAAAATACTTGACAGAACCGCGCCTCTGTGCTATAATGTACCCCGCAAGTAAAAAACTTGACACGAGGTGGGTTCTTTGGCCGCTAACCTATATGTTTCCGAGCTTCTCGACCGTTACGGAATACTCCTGCCCGAAAAGCAGTACAGAATTCTCGACGGATATTATAATAACGACCTTTCTCTTTCCGAAATTGCCGAAAACGAGGGCATAACCCGTCAGGGAGTAAGCGATTTTGTAAAAAGGGGAGAAGCCCAGCTTTCTGAGTTTGAAAAGGGTCTCGGCTACGTCGAGCTTGTGAAAAACCTTAAGGCGACTGCCGACGGGGTCAGAAGCGGAGCAAAAACAGCGGAAGAACTTCTCGAGCTGATAGAAAAATTATAAAGAGGTGAGAGTATGGCATTCGACAGTCTTTCAGATAAGCTTGCAGGTGTTTTCAAACGCCTTCGCTCCAAAGGCAAGCTTAATGAGCGTGACGTTAAGGACGTTATGCGTGAGATCCGTCTTGCCCTGCTCGAGGCCGACGTAAACTATAAGGTCGCTAAAGATTTTACCAATACTGTCGGTGAAAAATGCGTGGGCGAAAAGGTTATGGAAAGCCTCACCCCCGCACAAACGGTTATCAAGATCGTCCGCGACGAGCTCACTGCCCTTATGGGAAGCGAACAGACCCGTCTTAAAACCTCTAATAAGATCCCCACGATAATAATGCTCTGCGGTCTTCAGGGTTCAGGTAAGACCACCCACGCCGCAAAGCTTGCAAAACACCTGAAGGCAAAGGGTCACAGACCTATGCTTGCCGCATGCGATATTTACCGTCCTGCCGCTATTGAGCAGTTAAAGGTCTTAGGTGAGCAGATCGGTGTTCCCGTCTTCGAAAAGGGAACTCAGAAGCCCGAAATAACCGCTAAACAGGCGGTAGCTTATGCAAAGGACTACGGTCACGACTATCTTCTTTTAGATACCGCAGGCCGTCTCCATATCGACACCGAGCTTATGGATGAGCTTCGTCGCATAACCAAAGAGGTCGAAGTCAATAACATCCTCCTTGTAATCGACTCTATGGTGGGTCAGGACTCGGTAAACATCGCCAAGGCATTCAACGAAATATTGGAGATCGACGGCGTTATACTCACCAAGCTTGACGGCGATACCCGCGGCGGTGCCGCGCTTTCGGTCCGTGCCGTTACGGGCAAGCCCATTATGTTTGCAGGTGTGGGCGAAAAGCTTGATGACCTTGACGAATTTCATCCCGACCGTATGGCTTCACGTATTCTCGGTATGGGCGACGTTCTTTCCCTTATCGAAAAGGTGGAAAGCGAGCTTGACGAGAAAAAAGCCTTAGAAACCGCAAAACGTCTGGAAGAAAACAAATTTGACCTTAACGACCTTTTGGACCAGTTTCAGCAGATCAAGAAAATGGGCGACATCAAGGGCCTGCTTTCTATGATCCCCGGAATGGGCAATAAGATAAAAGATCAGGACATCGACGAAAGGGCAATGCTCCGTACCGAGGCTATTATCTATTCAATGACCAAAAAGGAACGCGCTAAGCCAGACCTCTTAAACGCTTCAAGGAGAAAGCGGATCGCCGCAGGTGCAGGCGTAACAGTAGAGGACGTCAACAAGCTTATGCGTCAGTATGAGCAGATGAAAAAAATGTTCAAGTCAATGAGCGGTAAGGGCGGCAAACGCAAATTATCTAATTTCAAATTGCCCCCCGGAATGCCCGGAATGTAGTTAATCAAGAGTTTTCTCTTAATTATATAAATAAGTATATGGAGGTGTATTCAGATGGCAGTTAAAATCAGACTTCGCAGATTAGGCGCTAAGAAGGCTCCTTTCTACCGTGTAGTTGTTGCGGATTCCCGCTATCCCCGTGACGGACGTTTCATCGAGGAGATCGGAACCTACGATCCCACTAAGGAGCCCGCTGTAGTAAACATCGACGGCGAAAAGGCCAAGAAGTGGATCGCTAACGGCGCACAGCCTACCGACACCGTAAAGGCTCTTCTCAAAAAATCCGAGATCATCTAATCATCAGTGGAGGAATTTTCAATGAAAGAACTTCTCGTATCCATCGCCGCAGGTCTCGTAGAGGCTCCCGATCAGGTAACCGTTACCGAGGATGCCGTAAACGAGGAAGGCGTTATCGTTTTCCATCTTCACGTTGCAGAAGACGATATGGGACGTGTTATCGGTAAGCAGGGTCGTATAGCTAAGGCTATCCGTACCGTTATGCGTGCCGCCGCAAACCGTACCGGCGACAAGGTAATGGTCGAAATCGACTAATCTATCAGTTAAAAGCCCCCACCCCAAGTGGGGGCTTAACTTTAATGGAGAAGAATTATGAAACAGAATTTTTTAGAGGTCGGAAAGATCGTAGGAACCCACGGTGTTCGCGGAATGGTCAGAATACAGGCCTGGTGCGATTCGCCCGAGTTTTTCTGCGGTCTTAAAAAGCTCTATTTAAATAAAGAAGGAACCTCACACTTGGATGTGCAAAAATCAAGTCCCCACGGAAACGTGGTCATTGCCGCCCTTAAAGGGGTCGATTCTATTGAGGCGGCGGAAGGCTATCGCAGTAAGGTGCTCTATATGTCAAGAGAGGACGCCGACCTTGAGGAAGGACAGTATTTTATAAGCGAGCTTATAGGCTGTGAGGTCTTCCATGCCGATACGGGCGCCTCCTTAGGTACCGTTTCCGACGTTTCCGAAACGGGTGCCAACGACGTATGGCACATTAAAAGGGAAGATAAGGAATATCTCATACCCTGCATTGACGAGGTCGTAATTTCGGTCGATATTGATACCGAAAGGGTAGTTATCAGACCTTTGAAAGGAATTTTCGAAGATGAAGATTGATATAATGACCCTCTTTCCCGAAATGTGTGAGGCTGTGCTAAGTGAGAGCATAATCGGCCGCGCGAGGAAGGCGGGAAAGGTTGAAATTGCCTGCCATAATATCCGCGACTTTTCGGGCAATAAGCATAATAAGGTAGACGACACTCCCTACGGGGGCGGAATGGGAATGGTTATGTCGGCCGCTCCCATTTATAATTGTTTTATGTCTCTGTACGATGCCGAAACCGAGAAGAAACCCCACCTTGTATATATGACGCCCAAGGGACCCACCTTCACACAGAAAAAAGCCGTAGAGCTTTCGAAATACGATAGGGTAGTTTTTCTCTGCGGACATTACGAGGGTGTTGACCAGCGTGTTATCGATGCTATCGTCGACGAAGAAATATCGGTAGGTGACTATGTGCTGACCGGTGGAGAGCTTCCTGCCCTCACGGTTGCCGACGCAGTCTGCCGTATGCTTCCGGGTGTTCTGGCCGATGATATCTGCTTTACCGAGGAAAGTCATTTCGCAGGCCTGCTGGAATATCCCCAGTACACAAAGCCCGAAACCTGGAACGATATGCAGGTGCCTGAGGTACTGCTTTCCGGTCACCACGCAAATATCGCCAAATGGAGACGGGAAAAGGCCATTGAAGTGACGTATAACCGCCGTCCCGAAATGCTGAATGAAGCTGAGCTTTCAAAAAAGGAAAAGCTGTTTCTGGACGAGCTTAAGAAAAATGACCCTACTGCATAAAAGTTATTCAACATTTTAAGCAAAATGCACAAAACCAAGGGTCGAATTTCGTCGCCCTTTGACCTTTTGTGAGAACTTGTTTTTTTGCCGTTGACTGTGGAATATATTGTGGTATAATAATACCATAATCGGTTTAGAACCACTATATGCTTAAATTTATATGAGGAGTATGTTTATGTGCGTTAAAGATGTAGTTATAAATAACCAGGTTGGTCTCC
>CAZRHF010000014.1:0-28107 GCA_964599835.1 uncultured Eubacteriales bacterium
TGCTCTATCAAAAAAATCACCCTTTCGGCCATAGTGTTGCCAAAAAAGGGTGATGTTATTATTTGAAAATATAATCAAAACGCTCCGACTGTGCCATAGAAACGTAATCGTCACCTGCAATTATAACGTGGTCGATAAGATTTACCGAAACGGTACCGAGGGCGACCGCAACCTGCTCGGTAACAAAGATATCCGAAGGCGAGGGCAAAGCTATTCCGCCGGGATGATTATGAGCCAGGACAACGGCGGTGGCATCTGTCTTCAGAACCTTTGAAAGAATTGTACGGTTACTTACTCCCACCGAGTCAACATCTCCCTCGGCTATTATCTCGAAGGATATGACCTTGCCCAAACGGTTGAGACATAAAAGCGCACAACATTCAGTATCTACCCCGACGAAACGGGTCATAAGGTGATCGCCGATCTCCTTCAGGCTTTTCAGCACATCCTTCGACTTGAATTTGGAAAGAATATACTGATGTGCCAGAGGCCGCATCAGCTTTATGAGGCAGGCAGCGTTACGGGTCATACCGTTTGTATGCACAAGATCTTCTATATCGGCGTCCATTACGCCGCTGAAGTCGCCAAAGCGTTTTATAAGCTCCCTCGCTATCCCGGCGGTATCCTTTTGGGGAATGCCGTAAAAAAGCAGCATTTCAAGAAGCTTTTCGGGGGTCAGCTCTTCCTGATGTTTAGAGGCCAGAAATTCGTTTTTAAGTCTTTCACGGTGGCCCTGATGATGATTTTCGGACAAATTCAGTTGCTCCTTAATTTTATTCTTCCAAAGGAAGAAGATTTATGTTATAGTATATACGGTGATTTTAGTAATGAAAAGTTTTACCGTTGGAAAAAACGATGCCGGAAAACGGCTGGATAAATTTATACAGAAGGCCATTCCCTCTCTCCCCTCCTCCCTTATGTACCGCTTTATTCGCACAAAGCACATAAAGGTCAACCGAAAAAAGGCAGAGATCTCGACCAAGCTTATCGAGGGCGACGTGGTAGAAGCCTGGATAAACGACGAGTTTTTCGAAAAGGCGGAGCCTAAATACGACTTTTTGTCGGCGCCCGTAAAGCTCGACATCGTTTATGAGGATGAAAACATTCTGCTGGTAGATAAAAAGCAGGGGGTTCTCGTTCATCCCGACGACAAAGAATACCGCGATACCCTCATAGGCCGCATACAGCATTATCTGTACGATAAAGGGGAATACGACCCCGAGACCGAGCACAGCTTTAAGCCCAGCCTTGCCAACCGGATCGACCGGGGTACGGGGGGTATAGTTATTGCCGCAAAGAACGCCGAAGCACTTCGAATTCTTTGCGACAAGATAAAGGACAGAGAAATTGATAAAAAGTATCTGGCGGTGATTCACGGCACGCCTAAGCGCAAAGAGGCTATCCTCGATGGCTTTTTAGAGAAAAACGAAGACAAGAACAAGGTCTATCTTAAAAGCTCCCGTGAGGACGGCGGTCTTACCATAAAGACAGGCTACCGCGTTTTAGACAGTAAAAACGGACTTTCCCTTATAGAGGTCGACCTCTTTACGGGACGCACCCATCAGATAAGGGCACACATGGCCTCCATCGGTCATCCGCTGCTCGGTGACGGAAAGTACGGAAAGCTGTCTGCCGATAAAAAGCTGGGCTTTACCCGTCAGGCTCTTTATTCATATAAGCTGACCTTCAGTTTTACCACCGACGGCGGTATTCTCGAATACTTAGACGGCAAGACCTTCACCGTACCGAAGGTATGGTTCGCAGAAGAGCTTTTCGGATTTAAAGCTTAAAGGCCACGTCCTTATTTCCGAAGGTGTATGGGGTAAGCTTTACTCCTGCCGCTCTGAACATCATTTTAGACGCCATAACGCCGTCGGAATCGGCATATTTATCGCAGGCATATATTATTTCCTTTATACCCGACTGGATTATAGCCTTGGCACACTCGTTGCAGGGGAAAAGTGTGGCGTAAAGCCGACTGCCCTCCAGAGAGCCTCCGCGGTAGTTAAGAATTGCGTTAAGCTCGGCGTGGCATACGAAATAGTACTTAGTGTCAAGATTTCCGCCTTGACGGCCCCATGGGAAATCGTCGTCGGAGCAGCCGCAGGGCATTCCGTTATATCCTACCGACATAATCTTATTATCCTTGCTGACTATGCAGGCACCTACCTGCGTAGAAGGGTCTTTACTTCGCATTGCCGAAAGCTCTGCAATACCCATAAAGTATTCGTTCCAGGAAAGATATCCTTCGCGCTTCATAAATATACCTCGTTATAAATTATTTATTATGCTTATTATCTCAGACGGAGTATCAGCAATATGCTGAGCTCCGTTTTCTTTCAGCTCGTCTACGGTTCTGAATCCCCAGGTAACGCCGATAGAATGTGTGCCGGTGTTTACGGCGGTCTGCATATCAACGCCCGAGTCGCCGATAAAGACGGTCTCTTCGGGGGTAGCACCGAATTTGTTTATAATTTCCGAAGGAGAAAAAGGATCGGGCTTTAAAGGGCGGCCCTCCTGCTGACCGATCACCTCTTCGAAGATCCCTCCGAAAATTTTATCGGCTATAGTGACCGCCATGTGGTGAGCCTTATTAGTGCATATAGCGATACGTATTCCTTTTTCCTTAAGGGACGAGAGCGTTTCCGTAATTCCGTCATAAGGGACGGAATTATCGGCGAAATGAACTCCGTAATAGTTCAGCATAAGGGTCTTGGCCTCAAGAATTTCGGCCTCGGTTCGATTTTTTTCGGGGAGGGCGCGGTAGATAAGCTTGGGAATTCCGTTTCCCACGAAATATTTATACTTTTCAACCGTATGGATAGGATGACCGAGACTGCCAAGGGCAAAGTTGGTAGCCTCGGAAAGGTCGTCGATGGTGTCGCAGACGGTTCCGTCCAGATCAAAAATTGCGAGTTTTATCATTTAAGAATAGCACCTGCTTAAAAAAATTTAATACTATAATATTAAACCATACTACATTTAAAATGTCAATAAGCTTTAAATTGCGACAAAATATGCTTTTGTTGATATTATAAAAGCCAAAAACGGCTGTAAATTAGTGCATTTAGAATAAATATATTATTTTTTTCAAAAAAGACTTGCAAAATGCTCGGTTTTCTGTTATTATATCTTTTGCTATTGAATAAATAAGAGGAGGTGCAGTGTCCATGGCAAAGTGTGATATCTGCAGCAAAGAGATTGCTTTCGGCATTAAGGTTTCCCATTCTCACAGAAGAACTAACAGAACCTGGAAGCCCAATGTTGTAAAGGTTAAGGCCATCGTAAACGGCACACCCCGTCGAATCAATGTCTGCACCCGTTGCCTTCGTTCCGGCAAGGTTGTACGCGCTATCTAATTAGACGGACAAGAGCAATAACTTAAAACCCGAAGACAAAGGTCTTCGGGTTTTTGCTTTTTATTCTTCTTTCATCGCTTTTATGCGAAGTCGGTTCATTCGTTCGTCCAGCTCGGCCGACAGTTCGGCACACTCGAACATTTCTTTTGCCATTTCTTCGGTAAAGGTCATATTCTTTTTATACCGAAGCTGATGCTCAAGACTGGCCCAACAATCCATTGCGATGGTGCGAAGCTGTATTTCCACATTCATCATCCGTTTTTCCTTCGCCAAAAATATCGGCACGGCAACTATAAGATGCAGGCTCCTGTAGCCGTTGGGTTTTGGCTTTGCTATGTAATCCTTTATCTCCATCAGGGTTATATCGTCCTGCTTAAGAAAGGACTCTGCTATGGCGTAAACATCTTCGGTAAAGGAGCATATCACCCGAATGCCTGCAACGTCGTTCAGATTTTCCTCTATTGCGGCTATGCCGAAGGGCAGACCGAGGCGTTGCAGTTTTTCCTTCATACTTTCAGGGCTTTTAAGACGTGATCTTATACTGCTTATGGGGTTTCTGTTAAAGCGAAGGGAATATTCCTCGTTAAGCACGTTAAACTTTGTTTCTATTTCCATAATTGCGCAACGGTAATATGCCATAAGCTTTTCAAAACGGATAAAGTATTCCTTGGCTTTGTCGATATCCTCCTCGCTGAGAAGGTCTTCAAGGCCTTTTCTTTCACTTCTTTCCATCCTATCACCTCAACGTAATTCTTACACAATTTTTTTAACCTGATATGAATAAAAGATCTCTGCGGCATAAATTTTGCTGCAGAGATCTTTTGTTATTCTTCTTTAAAGGGTCTCGTCATAAGAGTGGTCACGATATCGACCAGAGAATAATTCTCGAAAAGAAGATGGTGGCATATTTCGATTATGGGAACCTCTACAGAATATTCCCGTGCGAGCTTGTAGGCAATATCACAGGCAAAATAGCCTTCGACCGTACCTACCTCTTTAAGAGCCTGCTCTACCGACATTCCCTCGCCGACCTTTCTTCCGAAACGGTTGTTACGGCTGTGAGGTGAGGTGCAGGTAACGATAAGGTCGCCCATTCCCGTAAGGCCGTAAAATGTGGCTTCTTTAGCGCCGAGGGCTACGCCCAGACGCTTCATTTCAGCAAGTCCGCGGGTTATGAGAGCGGCTTTGGAGTTGTCTCCCAGGCCCATTCCGTCACAGACACCTGCCGCCACGGCAATTATATTTTTAAGGGCTCCGCCCAGCTCCACGCCTATAATATCAGGATTGGTATATACCCTTAAATATTCGTTAGAGAATATTTTCTGAACGGTTTTAAGGGACTCGGCATCCTCTCCTGCGGCGGTAAGCATGGTGGGTATTCCGCGGGCAACCTCTTCTGCGTGGGAGGGTCCTGACAGCACAACGATCTTTTTATCGGGCAGATGCTTCTTTATAAGGCAGGAAAGGCGGGAAAAGGTTTCTTTTTCGAAGCCCTTTGCCACGTTTACGACGATTCCCGGGTCATCTACCGCCTTAAGCCTTGCGGCCGTCTCTCTTACGGCGAAGGAGGGGGTGGCGATTACCGTTATATCACAGCCGTTCGCCACGGTGATATCGTCGGTTACCGTTATTCTTTCGGAAACGTAGATGCCTTTCAAAAGCTTTTCGTTGGTGCGGGTGGTACGAAGCTGTTCCACCTCTTCTCTGAAGGGAGACCATACGTTTACCTTGTGACCGTTTGTGTGGAGGGTTATGGCCAGGGCAAGACCCCAGCCTCCCGAACCTAAAACCGTTATTTTAGCCATTACTCTTACCTCTTCTTAGCTGAAATCGTGGGTTCTGTTCCTTCTATTAATCTTTTAATATTTGCCTTATGTTTTATAAAAACGATAAAGCCGGCGATAAGCGCCATTATGACCACGGGGATCACGTTGAATTGCGCACTGTTTACGACTATCGCGTAGCCTGCGCCTACTCCTACGACCACTACGGTGGCGATCAGAGAGCTGAGTGACACTATTTTGGATATGGCAAGGGATATTGCAAAGGCGGTCAGACCTAAGATTATCGCCAACGGACAGCATACGGCGAAGGTTCCGACGCTTGTAGCGACCGCCTTACCGCCCTTAAATCCGAAGAAAACGGGGAAGATGTGACCCAGCATTACGGCGATACAGCATATATATGCTCCGTAGTCGGGGATAAAGAGCCAGTTAAAATCAATAGTAGTGCTGAAAAGCAGATATTCAAAAACCAGCTTACCCGCAAGGCAGGCGCCGAAGCCCTTGAGAATATCGAGCAGAAAGGTCAGTATAGCGGGGAGCTTTCCGACCGTTCGAAGGACGTTTGTCGTTCCCGCGTTACCGCTTCCCGATTTTCGGACGTCCTCCCCCGCAAATATTTTTGACATTATTACCGCAAAATTTACCGATCCGAGCAGATAGGCAAAAATAATTACGCCTACTGCCATTAAAACCTGATATGCGCTCACCTATTTATCTCCTCTTTCTCTGATGACAAATCGTATGGGCGTTCCCTCTAAGCCGAAGGTAGACCGTATTTGATTTTCTAAATAACGCTGATATGAAAAGTGGAACAGGTCAGCCCTGTTACAAAAGCAAACAAAGGTCGGTGGCTTGGTGGAGGCCTGGGTCATATAGAATATCTTAAGCCTTCTGCCCTTATCGCTGGGGGGCTGAACACGGGCGGTAGCCTCGGCCAGAATATCGTTAAGCTTACCTGTTGAAATACGCATCGTATTCTGAGCGTGAACATATTTTATAAGCTCGAAAAGACGGTCGAGCCTCTGTCCCGTTTTGGCCGAAATAAAGATTATGGGGGCGAAGGGCATAAAGGAGAAGTCGTTCATAAGGCTTTTACGGTAGGAGTCCATGGTCCTGCCGTCCTTTTCGACGATATCCCATTTATTTACGGCAATTATGCAGGCTTTTCCTTCTTCAAGAGCGAGGCCTGCAACCTTGGAGTCCTGCTCGGTGAAGCCGTCGGTGCCGTCGATCATAATAACGCAGACGTCGCTTCTCTCGATGGCCATTCTGGCACGGAGGACGCTGTATTTTTCAAGCTTGTCGTCAACCTTGGATTTGCGTCTGAGACCTGCGGTATCGGTGAAGTTAAAGCGGCCGAATTCGTTTTCTACAAGACTGTCAATAGCGTCTCTCGTGGTTCCCGCGATATCCGAAACGATTGCCCTCTCCTCTCCTGCTACAGCGTTTACAAGGGAAGATTTGCCGGCGTTTGGCTTTCCTATAATTGCGACGTTTATGGTCTCGCTTTCCAGCTCGTCGTCATCGGTTTCGGGAAGGTATCTGACCACCTCATCGAGAAGATCGCCGGTACCCGTACCGTGTACCGAAGAAACGGCAACGGGATCGCCCAGACCTAAGTTGTAAAATTCGTAAAATTCCAGCGGCGGTTCACCTATACGGTCGCATTTATTGACGCAAAGAACAACCGGCTTTCCGCTTTTTTGGAGCATTGCGGCAACCTCCTCGTCCGAGGCGGTCACTCCGCTTTTTACATCTACGACGAAAATTATAGCATTTGCCATATCTATTGCGAGCTCGGCCTGACTTCTCATTCCCTTAAGAATGACGTCGTCGGTACCATGCTCGATTCCGCCTGTATCAATAAGCATCATCTGCTTGCCGCACCACTCGGTGTCTCCGTATATTCTGTCGCGGGTGACACCGGGAGTATCGTCGACTATAGACATACGCTTACCGATAAGCTTGTTGAATAGGGTCGATTTGCCCACGTTAGGCCTGCCGACCACCGCAACAACGGGTTTTGCCATAGTTTTTCCTCTCTGTTCTAAAAACTTGCAAGTGCCTCGACGAAGGAATATCCGTCGGGCTCGATTATTTTAACCTTTACGCCAAGGGCATTTTCCAGCTCCGCCACCGAAACGCTGTCCAAAAAGAGGTCGCCCTCAAAGCGAAGCATATTGGATGGAACAAGCAGGATATTGCCTATATCTTTGCCCTTAAGCTGATGAATTATATCGCCGCCTGTAAGAAGACCTGCGACGGTTATTTTTTCGCCGAAGAAATCGTTTCTGATCTCATAGACGTTACATTTTAAATTATGCCATTTATTTGCCGCTTTGTCAACAGTTGCCTTTATAAGAGGGTATGCGGCGACCCCTGTGGCACAGCAGAGCTTCTTGGCGCCTTCGGGCTCTTCCATATCTGCAAAAGCCTCCTCGGCCTCCTTCTCAAAGAGGGCCCACATACCTACACCGTTATCAAGCTGATGAAATTCGCCGTAGGTCTCGGCTGAGGGAATGGAAAGTCCGGCCTTAAGATAAAACTCGTCGGCGGCATAGCAAAGACGGTTTCCGAGCCTTTTTTCGCACTCTTCGGCTATCCTGTCGGTGATCTCAATGACCTTTAAGGCGGTCTCCTTATTAAAGGGGGTGATTTCGGTAAGACCCTCGCGGTATTTGGTGAGGCCTACGGGCACCGAGGCGATGCACTGTGCGTTTTTATAGGAAGAAAGGTCACGAAGACTCTTTTCAAGCTCGTCACCGTCGTTATAACCGGGTACCAGCACAAGCTGAAAATTCATTTTTATTCCCGCGTCGTCCAGCCTTTTTATTATCTCCAGCTTTTCGCCCGCAAAACGGTTATTCATCATTTTACAGCGAAGCTCAGGGTTGGTGGTATGAACCGAAATATTTACGGGGCTTATATGCATCTTTATGATGCGCTCTATCTCGTGCTCGGTAAGGTTGGTCAGGGTAATATAATTACCGAAAAGGAAGGAAAGACGGGAATCGTCATCCTTAAAATAGAGGGTGTCACGCATACCGTGGGGAAGCTGATCGATAAAGCAGAAGATGCACTTGTTTTTGCAGGAGTGCTGTTCGTCCATAAGGTAGCTGTCGAAAACAAGGCCAAGCTCGTCGTATTCGCCCTTTTTGATCTTATAAACCTTTTCCTTGCCCTTAACATTCTGTACGGTAAGGGTAAGCTTTTCGTCGTTCTGATAAAAACGGTAGTCGAGCACGTCGACGATGTCGTTATCATTAATTTTCAGGAGGATATCCCCTGCCTTGATTCCTGCCTTTGCCGCAGGACTTTTCTTTTCGATATCGCAAATTTTTACGGCCATAACACACCTGCTTTCATAAAAAAATAGAGAAGGATCGCTCCTCCTCTATCCCCTGATCTTTTTGAAATTAGTCTTCAACCTTTACAACTTCACGTCCGTTGTAGTAGCCACATGCGGGGCAAAGTCTGTGAGGTCTCTTGTACTCTCCGCAACGGTCGCATTTTACGAGGGTAGGAGCAGTGAGTTTCCACAGGTTATTACGTCTTTTGTCACGTCTTGCTTTCGAGGTTTTTCTCTTCGGTACTGCCATTTCAGCGCCTCCTTAAAATTTAGTGTTTGGTAGATTATTCGTTTAACAGCTCTGCCAGCTTAGACAGCCTGGGATCGACTTCTTTTTTAGAGCAGCCGCAATCGCCGCTGTTGAGGTCAAATCCGCAGTCGGGGCAAAGTCCCCTGCAATCGTCCTTACAGAGAAGCTTCGTCGGTAAAGACATTACAATATCCGCATAGCAGAAGTCTTCAAGGTCGAGTTGCATATCGGGTACCGCTACTATCTCGTCGTTTTCGTCGTTTTCAAGACTTTGGACGATGGTGCGCACTATTTCAAAGGTGTATTCCTTTTCCACCTCGGTAAAACAGCGGTCGCAGTTTCCCAGATATTCGACCTTGCAATCGAGACGGGATTCAACGATACCTGCGCGGCTGACAATTTTTCCGCTGATCTTAACGGGGGTCTTAAGAGGTCTGACGCCAAGGAATTCTAAATCTGACAGATCCATCTCAAAAGCGACCGGAAGAAAAGCCTTGCTGCCGGCAAATAGGGGCTTTAAATCAAGAAGCATAATCTCACCTCAATTGTCACAAAGTACATTATATATAATGTGTCACCTTTTGTCAAGTCTTTTTTACGGCATAAATACACCAAAAATTACGGAGCAGGACGTCCTGCTCCGCTGGTTTAAAGATTAAAGCTTTTCTGCCATTTCGAGAACTGCGGCGGGGAGGTCTGCCTCGTCGCAGGATATGGTAAATACATACTCGATATCCTTGTTTGCGTTAACCCTCTTTAAGAATTCGTCGATACCCTCAAGGCCTCCGCCGATCTTCTTGGTTGCGTCGCCGAAGATGTGGGTAACGTCGTGGTTGCTTGCAGCTATTCCGCAGAGCATGGCATAATATTCATTATAACCGGAAATTCCGTAGCTTTCTACATCGATGAGTCGAACTTCGCGGGCTACGCTAAAACGGAGAGCGTCGCCTTTTTCAATACAGACCACGTTACCGGGGCTGGACTTGGCAGCTGCGTTGACTGCGTCGATGAGTTTCTTAGTTTTGCCTGAACCTTTGTTTCCGATAATAAGTTTAATCATATTATCCGCTCCTTTTCTATATACACCGCTTTCGCGGTTATTTTATTTAAATTGTTTATTATTTTGCGAGGCGTGCCTCAAGCTCTGCCTTTGCGGCTTCATAGCCGGGTTTACCGAGAAGAGCAAACATATTCTTCTTGTAGCTTTCAACGCCGGGTTGATCGAAGGGGTTAACGCCCAGGACATAACCCGAGATTCCGCAGGCCTTCTCGAAGAAATAGATAAGTCTGCCGAGGTTTTCTTCATCGGCCTTGTCGACGTTTATTACCAGATTGGGAACATTTCCGTCGGTATGGGCGAGGATGGTACCCTCGAAGGCCTTGGAGTTTACGAAGGAGAGGGGCTTTCCTGCGAGGAAGTTGAGTCCGTCGCCGTCGTCCTCTTCCTTTTCAATGCAGATGTCGTTTCCGCATTCGCCGATGGTAACTACCGTTTCGAACATTACGCGGCTGCCGTCCTGAATGAACTGACCCATAGAATGAAGGTCGGTGGAGAAAACGACCGATGCGGGGAAGAGACCCTTATTATCCTTTCCTTCGCTTTCACCGAAGAGCTGTTTATACCACTCGGCCATCATCGTAAATCGGGGCTCATAGGAAACGAGCATCTCAACGGCCTTACCCTTGCGGTAGAAGGCGTTTCGGATGGCGGCGTATGTATAACAGGGATTTTCGTAAATATCGTTAACCGCATAGTCGGCGGCGGCATCGGCGGCACCCTTCATAAGAGCGTCAATGTCGGCTCCGCATACGGCGATAGGAAGAAGTCCTACGGCGGTAAGCACCGAGAAGCGTCCGCCGACGTCGTCGGGAATTACGAAGCACTCGTAGCCCTTCTGATCGGCAAGCTGCTTAAGAGTTCCTCTGGCCTTATCGGTGGTGCAGTAGATGCGCTTAGCGGCCTCTTCTTCACCGTAACGCTCCTCAAGATATTTACGGAGGACGCGGAAGGCTATTGCCGGCTCGGTAGTGGTGCCCGACTTGGAAACGATGTTTACCGAAACGCGCTTGCCTTCGCAGATCTTAAGGAGATCGTCAAGGGCAGAGCCCGAGATCGTGTTTCCAGCAAAATAGATGTCGGGAGTGTTTTTGGGAAGTGCGTTATAATTATTGGACTTTAAGAATTCGATAGCGGCACGGGCGCCCAGATAAGATCCGCCGATTCCGATGACGATGAAGACGTCGGTGTCGTCGATTATCTTAGCGGCGGCTTTTTTTATGCGGGCGAACTCTTCCTTGTCGTAAGCGGTAGGAAGGTCGATCCAACCTAAAAAGTCGTTTCCGAGACCTGTTTTTGCGTGAAGCATTTCATGAGCGGCCTTTACCTGCGACTCCAAACCGACGAGGTCGTTGTCTCTTAGAAAATCTGCCGCGTATTTGTAATTGAATTTAAGTGCCATGGTTTAAAACTCCTTTGGTGTTTCCGTTATAATTAACTTCTTAAGCGAAGAATTCCGGCTGCAAATGACTGAAACAGATCCTCTGTGGAACTGTATTCTATCAGCTTATGTCTATTTTACACTAAACCTTAAGTTTTTTCAACAGAAATTTTTAATATTTTGTAATAAATTACAAGGTGAACAAACTTTTAAGCAGTCTTGTAAGGCAAACCCAGTAGGTAAGGCGGTCGGAACTGTTTTTAGCGACTGCCTCCACGACCCCTATTTCCTCCCCGTTCATATAAAAATGCAGATATCCTACCGTATCACCCTTCTTTACGGGGGCGGTAAGCTCCTCCGACAGGGTCAGGGTCTGGGTTATTCCCTGCTCCTGTCCCTTTTTAAGGAGCACCGAAAGACCGCTTTCGATCTCGGGAATTATTTCGGGCACGGTTCCCTTTTTCACGGGTATGGAGGTAAGTCCCTTCCTTTCGGGCTCTATATTTATATATGAGTAGTTGGCAAAGCCGAAATCCAGCAGCTTCTGACAGCCCGAAAAACGGTCTTTACTCGTGGGTGAGCCCAACACTACGGCTATAAGTGTAAGTCCGTTTCTTTCGGCCGTGGCGGCAAGGCAGGAGCCTGCACCCGAGGTGGTACCCGTTTTAAGTCCGAAGGCGCCCTCGTAGTAGCGGATAAGCTTATTGGTATTGGTAAGCTCGCTTTCTCCGCCGCGAAGGGAATCGGTCCATACGGTGCTGTATTCTCTTATAAGATCGTGTCGGATAAGCTCCCGTGACATAAGGGCTATATCGTAGGCAGTGGTCAGGTGACCCTCGGCATCGAGACCGTAGCTGTTTTTAAAGGTCGTGGAATTCATACCCAGACTGTCGGCCTTTTTGTTCATAAGGTCGACGAAGACCTCCTCACTGCCCGATACCGCTTCGGCCAGAGCCACGGTGGCATCGTTGGCCGAGGCTATTACGGTAGCTCTGAGCAGTTCGTCCACCGTCATTACCTCCCCCGGTTCCAGCCATATCTGAGAACCGCCCATACTTGCGGCGTGATCGGAAGCCGTTATTTTGTCATCTAATGAGAGCCGTCCGTCCTCGATAGCCTCCATAACGAGTATGAGGGTCATAATTTTGGTTATGGAAGCGGGGGCAAGCCTTACGTCGGCGCTGTTTTCGTAAAGTACTTTACCCGTATTATATTCCATAAGTATTGCGGATTTAGCGTTAATTTGTAAATTTTCTCCTATTTCGGCGGCGGCCTGCTCGTTTATGGGCAAAGGCTCGTTAAGCTCTGCCGAGGCAGGCTCGGTAGGGATCGCAGAAGCCGAGGCAGAAAGGGTCCCGCAAAGGGCAAGAGACAGACAAAGTAAAATTATCATAAGTTTTTTCATAAAATAAACACCCCACAAAAAATATATGTGGGGTGGGCTCTTTTAATAACCGAGATCCTCGGCACAAAGGATGACCTTTATTCGGTTTTTCTTCCTCTGCATACCGCAGACGGTATAATGAGCACATATCCTGGCCTCGCAGGCACAGCCCTTGGTTATGGGCTCGTCGGGATAGAGACAGTGACCTAAGGTCTTACAGGGGGTATCGACTCCGAGTCTTTGGGCGTTTTTCGGGGCGGCTACCGTCTTTACACGGTGAAAGCCCTCCGCCACGTCGGATACCAGCTTGTTTTTACCCACGATGCAGATTACCGACTGAGGTCCGAAGGTGATAGCGGCAACGCGGTTTCCGTTTCCGTCAACGTTTATAAGCTCGCCGCTTTCGGTTATTGCGTTTGCCGAGGTTATGAAGGCGTCGGCCGAGAAGGTCTTACGGTAGATCTCCTCGATATCCTCCCTTGAAAGGCCTGACACCGAGCGGTCGAGGAAGTTATAGTCGCCGTTTTTCATAAGGTCGAAAACGCCGCACTCCGAAACCGTGACCGAGCCGCCGCAGCTTACGGTGTCGCCCTTTTTAAGCAGACCCTTGACTATTTCGGGGATATCCTCTTTTTTTTCGGCAAAATATGCCTCCATATTGTTCTTTCTTATAGCTTCAAGTATTTTTTCAAAATCCATATTATTCGCTCCTTACTATATATCCTCCGCCGAGGACTGCGTCACCGGCGTAGAAGACCGCCGACTGTCCCGGAGTAGGGCCCCGCTGAGGATCTTCGAATTCCAAAAGTGCTTCGGTCTCGCTTAAGGGGTGGAAGATGCATTTTTCGTCCCTTGCACTGTAGCGAAGCTTTGCGGTGCAGGAAAAGTCTCTGCCGTCGGGGGAAGCTCCGACGAAATTCACGTCTCTTATATATACCCTCTTTTTGTATATGTGTTCCTCGTCGCCTAAAACCACCCTATTGGTTACGGGGTCCTTGGAGATCACGAACTGCGGTTTGCCCAGAGCAATTCCGAGGCCCTTGCGCTGACCTACGGTGTAGCGCTGATGACCGAGATGGCTGCCTAAAATATTTCCGCAGATATCGGTATAATCGCCCGCCCTGAAAGGCTCTCCGCGGTATTCCTCCAGAAAAGCCGCATAATCCCCGTCGGGCACGAAGCAGATATCCTGGCTTTCCTTGGCCTTTGCCGAAATAAAGCCGTATTCCTCGGCTACCGCCCTTACCTCGTCCTTGGTAAGGTGACTCAGCGGCATCAGTATATGAGAAAGCTGGTGCTGTGAAAGGCGCCATAAAACGTAGGTCTGATCTTTTTTTCGGTCGGCGGGACGGTAGAGTACGTATCTGCCCGAGCCGCCGTCGAAGCCGATGTCGCTGTAGTGTCCCGTGGCGATAAATTCACAGCCGTCAGCCAAAGCCTCATCCAAAAGACGCCCAAATTTAAGATATTTATTACATTCGATGCAAGGGTTAGGGGTAAGACCCAAAGAATATTCCCTTTCGAAGCGGTCGACGACCTCGCGCATAAAGGTGTCACGCATATCGTAAACGCTATGTGAAATACCCAGGCGGTCGCAGACCTGCTTTGCCGACGCCACCTCTGCCGATATGCCCTCCCGCTCATAAAGGCGAAGGGTGCCGCCGCAGACCTCGTACCCCTTATTTTTAAGAATGACCGCCGCCACCGAGCTGTCTACACCGCCCGACATTGCCGTCATTACCTTTTTCATAGATTACCTCCGTGTATGATACACATATTATATATAACAGCCTTAATCTCCGTAAAGCTTTACGGTAAGGTCGCCCTGCTCGTCGGGGGCAACCGAAATGATCTCGCTTTTTGAAGTGGGGATGTTTTTGCCGACGTAGTCGCCGCGAAGTGGAAGCTCTCTGTGCCCGCGGTCAATAAGAATTGCGAGCTGAATGGAGGAAGGGCGGCCGCAGGAGATAACGCTTTCCATTGCCGCGCGGGCGGTACGTCCGGTACAGAGCACGTCGTCTACAAGCACTACCCTCTTGCCGTTAACGTCAAAGGGAAGGCTGGTGGTTACGGCAGTAGGATCGCAGACGCTTCGGTCGTCGCGGTGGGCGGATATGTCGGCGACTCCGACGGGAATTAAAAGCCCTTCTATCTCATATATATTATCAGCGAGGATCTGCGCCAAGGGCACTCCCCCGTTTTTGATCCCTACGAAACAAAGGTCGCTTGAGCCTCCGTTTTTTTCGAGAATTTCGTGGGAAATGCGTTTAAGGGCGCGTTTTACCGCCGCATTATCCATAATTTCGGCTTTAAGCTTCATATAGTGCCTCCGAAAAGCAAGATTTCCTGTTTTGCTTGAATTTTATTTTACCACATTATATTGTATTTGTAAATTATTTTGACATCGAAAACCACAAAAAAGGGAAAAACGGGGCTCATATTCCCCCTTTCGGGGGAGAGGAGAATGGATTTTTTGTATAATTGCACAAAAAAATCGACCAAAAAAGTCAAAATAAAACGGTTACAAGCTTGTAACTTTTGTAATTTCTTTGTTATTTTTGTGCAAATTGCACAAAAATAGAGGTCGGTTTTAGTTTGACATTTGCAACTTCGGTGGGTATAATACGGAAGAACTGAAATTTACTTGCCGAAAATAACCGCACGGGAATCCCCTGCGGAGAACCTAAGGAGTTTATGATGTTACAGAAAATCAAAGCCTTCTGCGCCGATAAGGGCGAAATGATGGCTTCCACGGCCAAAAGGGCAGTTAAGGCAGCAATTTGTGTTGCTGTTGCCGCAATAATGGTTGCCGTGACCTTTATCTACTCGGCCCAGACCGTTTGCATCTCCGACGGAGAAAGCAGTTATTCGGTTAAGGGATACACCGAAAACGTCGCTTCCCTCGTTTCGGGATTCGACCTCAAAAGCAACAAATATGAAGTCGTAGACGTAAAACAGGAGCTTTTCGCTACCAAGGTAGACATTGAATATCTCGTACCCCTCACCGTTAAGATCGGCGACAATACCGAGACCTACGACGTTTTAAGCGGAAAGCTTGGCGATATCCTTAAAGACCTTGATATCGAGGTTGAGGATCACGACATTTTAAGCTGTTCCCTCGACACCTATATAGATGAGGCCTCTACCCTCGAGATCACCGACGTTGAGTACGGTGTTGAGGTATTCACCGAATCTATCCCCTACAGCTCGGATATAGTTTATTCCGACAAGTACGACACCAACACCAAATTCACCACCGCAGGCAAGGCCGGCACAAAGACGGTTACCTGCTCGGTAAAATACGTTAACGGCGTTAAGGTCGAGACCACCGTCGTAAACGAGGAGATCACCGAATACGCGGTCGATTCCACCACCGTTTACGGAACTCAGGCACCCAAGCACGCCTCTTCGGGTATCGTAGCGGCTTCCAGCGTTGCCTGCATCTCCAAGCTTAAAGCACCCTCTGACCTTTTACTTGACAAAAACGGAGTTCCCGTAAAGTATACCTCTAAGACCACCCTTCGCGCTACCGCCTATACCCACACCGGTAATAAGACCTCTACCGGCGTTTGGCCCAAGCCCGGTCACGTTGCGGTAGACCCCAAGGAGATCCCCTACGGAACCAAGATGTATATCGTATCCTCCGACGGAAAGTACGTTTACGGATACGCAATTGCGGCTGATACCGGCGGATTCATCTACGGCAACCGTGCCGATATGGACCTCTTCCTCGACAGCGAGGCCGAATGTGTTAAGTTCGGAAGAAGAAATATCACGGTTTATTTCTTAGAGGACTAACCCTTAAAACCGAACCTACGCAGTATGCGAGACAGCAAAACACCCGCCTTAAGGCGGGTGTTTTTTGTTATACGTCGTAGACCTGAGTCCAGGCTTTTTTGCCGTTTTGGTCGGTTACGGTTATTCTGAACCAGCCGTCGGTCTCCTTAAGGGGGAATTCGGCGTAGGTTATACTCTCTCCCCTGTCGGCAAATTTCTTTGCCGTTCGGCGACCGCTCGTTATCATATTGGCGCGGACACATTCGGAGAATTCCGCCTTTACCACCTCGTCCTCTACCATAAGCGATCTTATCTCGGGGCCTGAGGAGGCGTAAAAATCGCCGACATGCAGGGAATGCATTATATTCTTATATGTAAGGGCGGGGGCGGCTATCTGTACCCAACCGCCGTAGGCGTCGCTGTCGGGAGTATTGAGGTATGAGTGAGCATCGTCGGTGGCGGTGCAGAAAATAGGCTTACCTGCGCGCCAGAAGTCGTCAAGGATATGCTCATCGTCAAAGCCTACGCCGCGGAATACGCCGTGGTTATATATCTCTACGGCAAAAAATCCGTCGTAATTCAGGTAGTCGGCGGCATTCTCCAGCGACCAGGTGGGATGATTATAGGAAACGATGAAGCCCTTCTCACGGGCGATAGCCACCATTTCGTTAATGCCCTCGGGGGAATAGACCCGCTCGTACTCACCGTCGTGTTTTATAAGATGACGGTTAAGATCGTTTACAAAATGGTCGTAGGTCGAATTATAGCAGGGGGTAACCGTGTTTTTCGGGTCGAGGGCATAAAAATTAAGGTGGGCCACCCGCATCTGATGATTTTTAAGGGTCGACTGCTCGGCAAATTCCTTTATCGCCACCTCGCAGGAGGTAATGGCAAGAAAATTTTCATCGTTAAGGTGAGAATTATCTATAAGATGCTCGTGGTCGGTGAAGGCCACTACCGAATAACCCCGCTTTTTATATTCCTCCTTTATCTGCTCTACGGAAAGTACACCGTCGGAAAGGACCGAGTGGGTATGCAGATTGGCTTTATAAAAATTTGCTTTTCTGTCTATTAAAACACGTTTCATACTGTACTTCCTTTTTTAATAGAAAAACGGCCGCGGTCTGCGGCCGTAAATCATTATTCTTCGTCGGGTTCGGTAAGATCGACGCCCGAAATATTAACGTTGACCTTGGTGACGGCGTTGGAGGTCATACTCTGAACCTTATCCTTAACGCTGAGCTGTACAGCCTCGCCGACCTGCTTTGCGTTGGCTTTTTTAGATATGGTGATGTAGAGGTTGATTACAACGGCGCCGTTTTTAATTTCGGCATGAACGGGCTTAAAGACCGAACGTCTTGCGATGACGTTTCTGATGTCGACGGTTTTAGCCGCCATAGCCGTAACACCCTGAACCTCAAGGGCCGCCATAGCCGCCATACTTTCTATTACTTCCAGGTTGATGGAAAGTCCGCTTCTTCCTGCCATTTATATACCTCCGATAGAAATAGTATTATGCTTTTAGATTATTATACCACAAATTTCGAAAAGGTAAAGAGTTTTTTGTATTTTATTTGTCCGAGCCTATTATCTTTATCTGGGAAAGAGAAAAATCGGTTTGGGAAAGCACGGCGTCCTGTATCTTAACGGTAGCGGCCGCATCCACCTTGCCCTCAACGATAACATTTACGTCCTCCTCCCCTATTACCGCCAGAACCTTTTCTATGCCCTTCGCCTTAAGAAGGGTCTCTATAGCGGCCTCCTTCTCGCTTGCCATTGCCAGCCAGGCGGTCTTTTCGGTGAGGGTGGTTCTCTGCTCGGAGGAGAGATCTTCTGCCTCAAGGCTCTCCTCTAAAACGGCAAGAGCTTCCTCCCTTGCGGTCTTGCGCTGACTTCTCAGCTCCTTAAAATAATCCGACTCCTTGCTCTCCTCGCTGACCGAGGCGTTTACAAATTCGGCCTGACCGAGATATTTTGAGGTCTCATCCTGCTTTTTGTCGGCAGAGGCGGCGGTGTAGCTCATATTCAGCCAGACCGCACCCGCAAGTGCCGCTATCATAACCGCAAGGGCTATCCTGCCCTTTTTTACCTTCTTACTGCCCTTCATAAATGTCAGCCTCCCTTACTGCCTATATGTATCTTTCGTGAGTTTATGTCAAGTGCCGCCGTAACGGCGTTTTTTATTTTTTCTGCGGTCTCTTCACTCCCGTAGTTACAGATTATGCTTACCCCTCTTATTCCCGGCATATATGAAGTAACTATAAGAGGAGCCTCCGAGCCCGAGGAATCTTCAACCGTTATATATTTGTGCTCGCTTTCCTCCGAGACTCCGGAGCCGTCCTCCTTATTGTTTTGCTTTACCTCCTCGGCGTATTTGTAGACGGGTCCGCTGTCAAGGGTCAGGGTCACCACCGCTTCACCGTCTCCGCAGATGGCCTCCACCGTGCTTTTTATATCGGATCTGAGGGTCTCCACGTAATCCGTCACCGAAAATATCTCCTCTATTCTTTGCGGTTCCTCCTTTTCACCTCCGAAAAAAGAGGAAAGGAAGATCAGAAGTATTCCGCCGATGCCTACCGCAAAAAGTATGCGGGCGAAGCTTTTGTTTTTAAGAAGCTCCTGTAGCTTTTCCTTCATTTAAAGCTCACCCTGCAGTCGATACCCAAGGTGTTAAGCACCGCCATCACTCCTTCCTCGTCCTCGGCTCCGTAGACGGTTATCTCATTAATTATTATGTCGCCCGAGTCGGTTTTAGTAGCCTCAGCCGCAATTTCGGTAAATAAAATAGAATTTTTTCTTAAGACCTCGGCCACAAGATATTCCGCGCCGTAGCGTGAAAGGGATATATCCCCCTGCTCGACGTAGGCAGAATCGGCCTCCACACCCTCTAAAGAAAAAGAAAAATCCTTAAAGCAGGTTATGAGGACACATATAAAAACGAGGCCTACGATGTATTTTCCGCTTTTTATGAGGCTTCGTCCTCTCAGCAGGCCTGCCGCCGCCGAAAAGACCGAAACGGCACAGAAGGCAAGGGCAATTTCTCTTATTTTTTCCATTTCATCCTCCCGAGACCACCGCCAACGATATTATAAAAAGCGCTCCCGTAAAAAGAAGTATCCCCATAAGCACCGAAAGCACGCTGTCGGCGCTGCGAAGTATTTCGGTCCTGCCTCCCACCCCTAATACGTCGGCGGCAATACTCAGCCCCCAAAGGGTGATTCTCCACAGCAAAAGCTCTGCAAAAGTTGGAATAAGGGTCGCGGCCACCGCCACCACCCCGAACATTCCCACCGAGGTCTTAAGAAGTCCCAAGGAGCCCAGCAGGGTCGTAAGGGATTCCGAAAGGGCACCGCCCGCCACGGGGACGAAGGTACCTATCATAAACTTTGCCGTTTTTACCCCCAGGCCGTCGGCGGCACGGTTTACCCCCGTTTGTATGGAAAGTATTCCCAAAAATACCGTAAGGGTGAGGGATAGAGTCCAAAGGGCGGCCTTTTTTATGCCCTCGTTAAGTCTGCCGAGACCTCCCATAGGCATTATCGAGCCCGCCAGCCCCACCCCTAAATAGCAGTTTAAAAGGGGCAGTATAAGAAAAGCCGAAAGGCTTGCAACCGTTCCCGAGGCGGTCAGCAGTAAAAAGCTCATTCCCGAGGCGGTAAGTCCCTTTCCCGTCGCCGTAAGGATCCCCGCATAGACCGGCACAAAGCCGTCCATAAGGACGGTGGTTCCTTTTATTGCCGAGCCGCAGGAAGAAATAAAGGAGATAAGAGATGAGACCAGCAGAGCCCCCGAGGTAAGCGAAAAAACGCAGGAAAGGACGTCCTCAAAGGGCTTCAGGCTTTCGAAGGTTGCGGCCGCCGCCATAACGAGAAGCAAGGAAAGCACCGAAAGTCCCGCCCTAAACGGGCCCTTCGCCCCCTCCTTTAAAAAGCTCCATATCTGTGAAAATACGTTTTCGGCAGAAAGGGAATTGACCCACTCGGGGTCGGAGGGGTCTATCTCAAGCTCCTCTATCAGGTCGGCGGCAGGGTCGGATAAATAATCCTCTATCCTATCGGCTCCGCTTTCGGCATACTGGTCGGTATAGAGGGTCTCGGCCTTCACTCCGAAGGAAAAGATCGCCGCAAAAATTAACACGAATATAATTTTTTTCATACTATCCTATAAGCTCGGCGGCGGTAGTAAGTATTCCCTCCAGCAGAGGCACCGATATTATAAACACGGCACAGCGACCCGCAAGCTCGGCACGGGAGGCCAGAGCATTTTGTCCCGCATCACGGCAGGTATCCGAAATAAATCCGGTTATGAGACATATCCCCAAGGCCTTAAGTATTACGGTAAAATAGGAGGTGTCAAGTCCCGCCTGCTCCACCCTGTTTCTGAGACTGAAGAAGGCGTCGGTCATAATTTCCAGCAAATATATCAGCACTACCGCCCCTGCCGCCAAGGCGATATAAAAGGCGTATTCCCGTTTATATCCCGCAAGCACCAGAGCGGCGGCAGAGGCCACGATAAGCAGTCCCAACAGCGACGTAAGCTCCATATCTAAAGCCCGAAAACCGATTTTACGGTCGAAAAGAGGTCGGCTATGGCGTTTACCACCATAAGCAGTACCACCACAAGCCCCGTAAGGGTGGTGAGCATTGCCTGCTCCTCCCTGCCCGACCGCACCAGAACCTGATTTAAAACGGTTACTATTATACCTATTGCCGCCACCTTAAATATCAGATCTACGTCCATTCGATCACCTAAACCAGCATTACCGCTATGAAAAGTCCTGAAAATATGCCGAGTTTTCCGTAAAGGGAGGCCTTTTCCCTGACCTGCAGGGCGGCCTTGGACTCCTGTACGGCGAAAAGCTCGCCGTACACCTTACAACGCTGTGTTTGCGACTCGGTATCACTGAGACCTATACCCTGAAGAAACTCGGCTAAAAGCTTTTTGTCCCCCTCGTTTAAGGAGTCGGGAGCAAAGGCAGGGGTAAGCTCCGAAAAGGATATTCCCGCATCCTGACCTATTTCGGAAACAATGGTTTTTATATCCGAGCCCGTGCGGATACGGTCGGAAAGCTCTCCGATAAAAAGACGTATGGCGCCAAGCCGCTTTCTTCTTTCCCGAAGCCTTACCCCCATATATCCGCCGAGACCCCAGCAGGCGAGAATTATCGCCGCTATTCCCAAACCTTTAAGCAAGGTCCTTCTCCTCCTCCTCTTTTTCCAAAAACGAAAATTCTTTTCCCGGCGTTCTGTCAAGCAGTACGACCCTGCTCAGAGGACCGCCGAAAAGGCTTTTTATTACCCCTCGGCGTCTCAGATCCGAGGGCTTCTCGGCGTGGGCTGTGGTAAGGATACCCACACCCGAATAAAAGCTTTCTTCTATAAGGGAAAGCTCCCTGCCGTTTCCCACCTCGTCGAAGGCGATATAATCGGGAAACATAGTACGAAGGGCTATTTCGGTGCCCTCGGCCTTGGAAAGTCCCTTTATAACGTCGGTATTTACCCCTACGTCAAGATCCTCACCGCAGATCTCTCCCCTTGTATCAACGACGCAGACCCTTTTCCCCGAATTTGAAAGCTGACGGACAAGATCGCGAAGCATTGTGGTCTTGCCGCTTCCCGGGGGACCTGCTATTAAAAGCCCCTTGTCGCTGAGGCTTAAAAGTCGGTCGGCACAGCCCTTTATCTCCCTTGCGATCCGGATATTGACCGACGTGACCTCCACCCTGCCTCCCTTAAAGCTTCCGCAGAGGCCTGCTCTACAGCCGCCCCGCATAGAAAGATAGCCCTTCTCCAGCTCCTCGGCACGGTTATATACCGAGCGGTCGGTTATGCGAAGTACCACCTCTTCAAGCTCTTTTTCGGTGACCGTAAGAGGGTTTCGGGGCAGGAGGGTCGATGCCACCGCATCCTTTGAAACATAGAAGTTTTTCGAGGCGGTAACGCATACGGGACGGCCTGCACGAAGCCTGATCTCGGTTGCTTCATTTTTTAAAAACAAAGGCAGTTTTTTAAGCACCGCCGATATTCCGTCGGGCAGGGCGTAAAATACGCGGAAGAATCTGTCGCCCTTTACATCATTCATTTTCATCACCTATGAAATGATATGTACAGGCTATAAGATTTAGAACCACAGGTATTGACAAAGGCTTTTATATGTACTATAATCAGATCAACGGAGGTGTTTATCGTGAAAAAAGCCCTTATTATCCTTTTAACCGCTGTTCTGGTAATATCTGCAGGTTACCTTATATGGTCGTCCACCAACTCGCCCACGGTAGATTTCAGCGGCGTTGTTACCGACCTTAAGAACGCCGAAAACAAGGTTCTTATAACGGTCAAATCCAACCCTGACGACGAGACCTCCCCGACATATCGGGTCGAAGCCGACAGCCGGACCGATTGCAGGCTATACTACAATAACGAAAAGGTCAGCTTTGAAAGCATAAAGACAGGAGACACTATTACGGGAGATTACAGGCTATTTTCCGAAAGCAAAGCATCTCATATCGATATAACACCTGACAATTAAATCTTTCTAAAAACAAAACAGCCACGGTTTTAAGCCGTGGCTGTTTTGTCAGAAAGGATATATATGAAATAGAAGAATTCGGTTAAGATATGAGATGCTTTGCATCGCTATGATTTTGCCGTAGGCAAAAGTTATGAACAAACCTGCGGTTTGTGCTCTGATATGATCGCCTTAAAACGCGACCTAAGCCTTTCATAGTACGCGTTAGCGTTCATAACTGCCGAAGGCACCATAACTCGCCAAAGGCGATCATAGTTGGCGGCGTAGCCGCTTAGGGTGCTACCGTGTAGGTCGACTGAGTTGTAACGAGGGGGTTGGATATCGCGTTATTTACCGAGTCGATTATCATAGGCAGGTCGTCGGTAAGGTTATCCTCGGGAACCCAGGTGAAGTCGCTGAGATCTGCGCCTGTTATTGCCTTATACCAGGTAAGGGCGACGGCGTAGCGTCCGTGGAGATTCTCGGGGTCGTCGTCTAAGTGGGTAAGGTCGTATGTGAGGGTGTGACCCTTATAAGAGGTACGGATGTTTTCGATAGTAGTAGCCGAGGGGAAGAGAATTTCGATCTCTTCTTCGGGAAGAACGTACTTATTAAGTGCGCCTACAATATCTCCAAACATACGGGAGGAATCGAATCCGAACCAGTTCTTATACTGGCTCCAGAGATCGCATTTTTCGCTTCTCGGGTCGCCCTCCTCATATTCCTCGCAGGCAAAGGTCATATTCCAGCAGAGGGTAGCATCGGGAGCAAGACCTCTTATATAGTCGACCTCCCAGTCGAAATAGGTTTCGTAGGTGTCCTTAACGTCACCGTTTAACAGCTCTTGTCCATAGAGGGGAGCATCGATGGCACCCTGGTTCAGTACGATATAATCCCAGTCCTCATAGGGCACTACCTGAGATACCCTCATACCGCCCGTGTAGGAGCTCCACTGAGAGTTCTTATAGGTGCGGTAGCTCATCGTGTAAGAGGTGACGCCGTCGCCGTCGGTATCGATTCCCGTAGCGGTTTCATACTGCTGTTGGAAGGTAACGCCGCCTCTGTACATATGTCCGAGGAAGACGTTATCGATTCCTGCGGCCTCGCAGACCTCACCGAAATAGGTGATGCTGTTCATAGTGTGGCTGCTGCCGATGGCGAGAAGCTTAATGGAGGTTCCGATATTTTCGGTGTAGTTATCTCCGCAGCGGCGGCAGGTGAACTGATTTATTCCGTCAACGGTTACCGTAGATTCTGTAAGAACGGTTTCCTTATAGACGTGAAGGCACTCGGCATCGTCAAGGGAGTTTTTAGCGTTTGTGAGTGATACAAGGTCGAGAATATCGATGGCTCCGTCACGGTTATAGTCGCCGTTAAGGGCGGTATTACGACCGATAAGGCCAAGTCTTTCTGCCTCGTCGTCGCCCTCTGCAAGGCCGATTCCGTCCTCGTTAACGTCGCCGATGGCGGTACCGTGAACACGGTGCATAGGAGCGATGTCCTCATCCTTTACGGCATACCAGACGTTGCCGTCGAAGCCGCTCATATTTTGGAGGGCCGTTTCGCCCAACATATCATCTTCATAAAGATGTGTGTAGGACTTGTCGCCCTCGGGAGAGGTTGCAACCTTTTCGAAAACGCTTCCGTAGTTGTTTACGTAGGCCTCGTCAAGCTTGGAATAGCTTGTAAAGGTTCTTGCCGACTTGTAGGCGTTAGAGGAACTGTTCCAGGTGTAGGTGTCGGTATAGTCGACGTATACCCTCTTATAGGTAGACTGGTCGTCGGGAGCTCCGCTTATCTCGTTTCCGTCTGCGTCGGTGTATTTAACGAAGGTGGTATCAAGTGCGAGGGTGGAAACACGGCTACCCGAGTCGGCATAGTAGGGTGCATTGCCGATTCCGTAGCAGTTTATGACCTTATGGCCGCCGTTCCAGATGGTGCCGATTATACTGTTTGCGCGGTCGGTCTGACCCTGTAAAGACTGACAGTTTGCGGAAGACCAGCAGTTTTCGATAACGAGAGGTGCCGAAGCAGAGCCGTTCATATTATAGCCGATGATTCCGCCTGCGCCGCCGTTGATTTCGACCTTATTCTGAGTAACGTCAACGGTACTGTCGGAGAAACAGCCCGAAATGGTGGTCTTACTGCCGCTACAGTAGCCGACGATTCCGCCTGCATAGTAGTTGGCGGCTATCTGCGCCTGCTTGATGCCGACATTTTTAATTGTGACCGAGCCTGCTCCGGGAACGAGACCCGAAGCATAGGCGGCGGAGTCCTCGGGGTTCCAGATTCCGTAAACGCAGTAGCCCTTTCCGTCAAGATTTCCCGAGAAAAGCATAGTTTTGAAGGTGGTGCTGTCGGGAGCGGAATACCACTCGTTATTCTCGGCATTTTCCTTCCAGTTTTCGGCAAAAACGTCGTTAAGATAGATATCGTTTGCAAGCTCAAAATATTCGCCTTTAACGTCTTCGTTTATATCACCATTATTTGCCATAACGTAGGCAAGCTCTTCTCCGGTGGTGATAAGATAGGGGTCGGCAGAGGTTCCGGAGCCCTCTATATCGCTGTCTGCAAGGCCGCCCCACATATCGGTGTCAAGGCCTCTGAATATCTTAAGGGTGGGAAGCTCGCCCTCTACCGCGGCAAAATCATAAGAGGGAAGGAATGTATTACCGTCGAATGCGGTACCGATATAGCCCTCGGCAGCGGAGACGTAGTCGTAAACATTAGCAACACGCACAACACCGCTGTGGGTCAGCTTTGTGGTAGTATAGAAGTTTTCGGCAGTTGCATTTCCGTTATACCAGGAATCGGCATAGATGGTTCCCCAACGGGTATCATCAGCGTCGCTCGTAACCTTTAAAGTTGCCTGAGAATAACTGTTTTTAACCGAGGATGCAAGCTCATTCTGATTTCCGCTTCCGAAAAATGCGCTGGCATTATGACCGTAGAAATAAGCCGATGCACCTATGTAGCAGTTTTCAGCCTTAAGAAGGGCATTCTGATTATTTCCGATAAATCCCGAGGCGGTTCCGCCCTCGTAGGAAATAAAGGCATCCTCCAGACCGAGGTTTTTAAGATTTGTGCCGGTCTTCGCATAGGGAATGAGAGCACGGGCGTATTTATAATCGTCTCCCGCCTTGGCATAGGGGGCGACAGCATTCAGATAAAGGCCTCTTACTATATGTCCGTCGCCATCGATGGTTCCCGTAAAACGGGCAGCACCGTCGGCATAGCCTGTATTTATCCAAGGATTGAGCTGTGAAAGAGCCTCAGCGTCAAGGGCGGTGGTGCCTTCGGCATCATAGATAACGCCAACACCGTCTTCGATCTTAACGGTGATATCGTTTATTATAATGTCGTCCGTGAGTTTGAAGTGGTATCCCTTCGTGGTGGTTACTGCGTAGTAAAGCTCACCTGCATTGGTGATGAGATAGGGGTCGTTTTCAGTTCCGCCTCCCGCAAGCTCGCTGTCGGCAGTGCCGTCCCAGGAGATTTCTGCCGTCTCCTCGGTTTCTGCAGAGGCACTAAGCACAAGGCAGGAAAGCAAAATGGCAAAACTGATAAGTAATGCTATGAGTTTTTTAGAGTGGTTTTGCATAAAAATTCTCCTTTCAAAACAAGTTTTTCCTCATATATGATGATATCATAATTTAAAGACTTTTAACATTGCTTTTTTGGGCAAAAACACATTGTAATTCCGCGCATTTCGGTTCGGTATAATAATTTTACATCATTATTTACCCTCTGTAAATAACCAAATATCATATAGCACTATAACTTTAAAGTTACAGCGACCTGCCGTCGAACAATCGACAAAGGGTTATATATTCTTCTAAAGTACGGCGGTTTTCATAGTCCCTTCGGGTCTCTTCGGGAAGTCGGTCAAAAAGGGTATGTGTGCCGTCGGAGGTGCGTTCCAAAAGCATCAGCCTGCCCTTTTCATATTCTATAATACAGGGCTCGGAGAGGTGGTTGCAGGTATCCTTAACGTAGCAAAGGTGTTCCCAGTTCAAGCAGTCAGGCGAACGGTAGAGGTGAACACCCTTTATATGGTCTTCGGTGCTCATATCGAAGCACTCGGAAAAAAGGCAACGGGAGAAGGCCACAGGGAAATACCAATTTCCGTCGGAGGCAAGCAGGGGCGCGGAATCGGCCATTCCGTCGGCGGCGCGAAGGGGTGTGCTCCAGATCGGTACCTCATCATCGGGATTATCGGTATAGGTTATCCAGGTGCCGAGTTTACCGCCAAGGTTATAGTCTATACCGGCCGACTGAACGTAGGAAAAATAGATCCTTTTGCGGTCGAGTGAGGCCCAGAGCATACCCTCAAATATTCGGCAGGGGCCCTCCTTATCGGGGTCGAAGACGGCAATGGGGTCCTCCCAGGTCACACCGCCGTCGCGGCTTCGCGCCAGATTGGCATAGCCGTAGTAGTTTTCGCCTCCCGAATAGGTACAGCCAAAGGGCACAGACATAAATGAAACGAAAATATTTCCCTTTTCGGTTATTGCCACCGAGGGGCAGGCCTGATAGCCGCGGTTTTCGGGGAGATAATAGGGATCGGACTTCAGGGGCTTTTCAAAGAGGAACTTGGATGCACCATAAGCGATTATATACGCGCCTTCAGAATAAGCTGTGCCTGCGATATGCTCCGTTCTGCAAACACCTCGATAGACGAAACTGCCGCGGCGGTAGGCTATAACAGCCGTCAGCATTTCACGGCCGCCTTCCGCAAATGCTGCGGAGTGACCCCCCCAGCAGTTCAGAAAAGAGTGGAAGGATAGGGGCTATCGCTTTACCCGTGCCGATTCTTCCGACCTTGGCATATTTTCCTCTTTTATACACACCAAAAGCGATCTTGACATTATATAATAAAGCCGAAAGAGCACCCGTAAACGGGTGCTCTTTCGGTCTTAAAGGGATATGAGAATATGGGATACGTCAAAATTTGTATATCCCAATTATATACCCCCAAACAACAATTTACCATTGCAAATCTATGCAAAATTATATTGTAATTCTGCGCATTTGTAGGATAGAGGAGCGTGTCTGCGACGCATATATAGAAACACCTCATCCACCGCTAAAGCGGTCCCCCTTTTCCACAGTGCGAGACCTTGCTCCTCCCGTGACAGGCCGTGATTTTAATAACAGAAATATTTCTGTTATTAAACCGTTAGCCCTTATTGCGATATACCTCACTTATGCTCGGTGCGATATGTTTGCTTCGCAAACGCGATATAACCGACCTTATCG
>CAZRHF010000015.1:0-16070 GCA_964599835.1 uncultured Eubacteriales bacterium
CTCATATGCATACAATGGAAGCCAGCGCCTGCTCCAATGCCCCTGCCGCAGAAATGGCGGAGAAATACAAGGCAGAGGGCTATGACGGCATATTCGTCACCGACCATTTTTTCAACGGCAATACAGCCGTTCCCTATGACCTTCCCTGGGACGAGCGTGTGGAATATTTCTGCAAGGGCTATGAAAACGCTCTTGAACGAGGAAAGAAAATCGGATTGAAGGTGTTTTTCGGCTTTGATAGGGATACCATATAGGAAGAATCAACGCCGCCCGAAAGGAAGGAGCCGAAGTTTACCCCTTCGGTCTGAAGATGGGTAGATTCGGTTATGGCGTTATTAATTCTTTCTGCGGCTTCCTCATAGGTCTGCTCCACCTCGGTATAATCGGGACGGAAGAAACATTCGACGGCTATTTTGCCCTCCTTAAAGGTGAGAGTGTGACCGGGATCTAAGCGGAAAACGTTCTTATAAAATGTTTCGCTTGTGGGTACGGTGTTGAAGCAAAGATAAACCGAAAGAATATCTCGGTTAAACTCTTTTACAAAGGAAGGATGTGCGTCAAAGCCCTTAAGACGCGAGGCAAAGATAAGCTCACTGTCCTTCTGATAATAATACAAGGGCTTGATTCCGAAACCGTCACGGGCAAGGAACAGCGCCTTTTCTTCCCTGTTCCATATAGCCATACCGAACGAGCCGCGAAGCCGTTTAACCGACTCCTTGCCCCAGACCCTGTACGCAAGAAGAACAGCCTCGTCCTGAGCGTTGGTCGACGGTTTTACACCTTCTTTATTAAGGTCGGCGACAAGGTCGGATAGGTTGTGGATGTTTCCGCTGAAGGCGATGGCGTATCCGGGTGCAGATGCATATTCGGTATTTCCCTCGGCAGGAATTTTCGAAATACGCTTTATGCCTAATTCACAGCCTTCGTCGGAATATACCGAAGAAGCAATTTCGCTTTCAGATATTCTTCCAAGCATATTTTTTATCGCTGTGGCTTTAAGCGAAGAATTTACATAGCCTGATAAAACAAACATACGGTCATTCCTTTTTTCTGCAAATACTGACTTTTTACTCCAACAATTATAATTTTAAACCGACAACTTGTCAATGGAAAATATATCTTAGATTTTACATTTTTCCTCAAAAAATGCTTGCTAATATGCGTTCTTGTGATATAATGTTCTTGTTTAACTGTAAAGGAGCAAGCTATGTTTAAAAAACTTTTCGGAACCATAGATATGACTACAGGCTCTGTCTGGAAGAATATCGTTATGTTTACCTTACCGATGCTTTTGGGAAATATCGCCCAACAGCTTTACAGTACGGTAGATACCATTGTCGTAGGACGTTACGCAGCTAACGGTGATAACGCTATTGCCGCGGTAGGAAGCGCCCTCCCCATACTTAATATGCTTCTGGTGCTCTTTATCGGCATATCTGCAGGAGCAAGCGTTATGGTGTCGCAATATTTCGGCGCGAAAAACCGTCAGGCCCTGTCCTATACCGTCGGAAACTGTATAACCATTACCGCCGTCGCCTGCGCAGGTCTTATACTTGTTGCAATTTGGTTTATACCGACCGTTCTCGAGCTTTTAAATACTCCGTCGGAAATAATTGACGACTGCGCCGCATACCTTACTATTTCCCTTGTGGGAATTGCGGGAATGGCATATTATAATATTCTAAGCGGTATTATCCGCGGTCTGGGCGATTCTTTTTCGACCCTTATCTATCTTTTGGTTGCAACCGTAATTAATATCGTTCTTGATCTTATCTTTGTTATCTGCTTACATCTGGACGTCGCAGGAGTTGCCATTGCCACTATTATTTCGCAGTTTATTTCTTCGGCCCTTTGCCTTATGAAACTGACTCGGATGACAGAGCATTTCGATTTCGGCAAAAAATATCTTCGCCCGCAGTCTCAGTACGTAAAAACCGTAATAAAACTCGGACTTCCTTCAGGACTTACACAGGCAATATTCTCTTCGGCTATGATAATAGTTCAGTCTCTTACAAACTGCTTCGGCTCGCAGTTCATTGCCGCTAACGTAGTTGTAATGAGGGTTGACGGCTTCGCTATGATGCCCAACTTCTCCTTCGGAACCGCCCTTACCACCTTTGCGGGTCAGAACGTCGGAGCAGGCCGCTACGATCGCGTAATTAAGGGCGCAAAGCAGGGAACCTTAATTGCGGTAGGCTGTTCTGCGGTTATAACGGGAGTTATACTTCTCTTCGGCAAGCCGCTTATGAGTGTGTTTACCGACACTAAAGAACTGGTAGACCTTAGCTATGAGCTTATGTGTATACTTGCCTTTGGATATATCGCAATGGCCGTAACCCAGAGTCTTTCGGGCATAATGCGCGGAGCAGGGGATACCATGACTCCGATGTGGATATCGCTTATAACGACCGTCGCTATCCGCGTACCCGTCGCTTACGGTATTTCCTACCTTACCCGAAGCGAAGCTCTGCCCTTCGGCTATTCAAGATGTATTCAGATATCGCTTCTCTGCTCCTGGGTGACGGGCGCACTTCTTACCCTGCTTTTCTATAAGCTCGGCGGCTGGAAGAAAAAGAGATTATCGTAACACACAAATATTGTGTGTAAAAATACTTGCGAAGGTGATCTTATGAAGAAAATCGACAGTAAAAAAGTGTTGGCTGAGGCCGAAAAATGCGGTGTTCCCACAACCAAGGGAGACCGAAGCATCGTTTGGTTTGACGAATTCGACGACCGCGCTACCTTAGAGAAGCAGTGGTTTTACCGCACTCAGATGCGCTCTACCGATGCTACCCTCAATACTGACGAGAAGCATATCGAGGTTAAGGACAGTCTTTTAGGTCTTCATTCCTATCGCGTTGACGAAAAGGATCGCGTAGGCGAACTTGAAGGAATGGAATGGACCCTGCCTCAGGCACTTACCACCTACGGTAAAATGGTCTTCCGCCGCGGATATCTCGAAATGCGCGCAAAGGTACCCTTCCGTCACGGGGCCTGGCCATCCTTCTGGATGCTTACCTACGAGCCTCTTATGGAGTCCCGCCTTCGTTCCGAAATAGATATCTTTGAAATATTCTCCTCTCCCGATACCGTCGTTTGCAATCTGCATAAATCTCTTCGCGATAAGGACGGAAAGCTTGTTGCCCGATGTCAGCTTGACGGTGATATGGTGTCCAAAAAGCGTTTCACCTTTGAAAATGCCGAAAACCTGAACGATGAATACCACGTTTACGGTATGGAATGGACCGATAAGGATATTTCCTTCCTTGTGGACGGAGAACGTTACACCACAATAAGTCTTACCGAAAGCTACACCAAAAATCCCGATCTTCAGGATATGGATAATCATCAGGATTATCATTTCGTTATCCTTAATAATTTCGTCTTCACTCCCGGTCATCACTGGTGTCCGGAAAAATATCGCATTCTGCCTGAGGACCCCTCACCGGTTGATTATTATATCGACTGGATCCGCCTTTATCAGAAGGATGGAGAAGATATTCTTGTAGAAGAATAAAAAAATACTGCATAAAGCGCGCACCCGTAAGTGGGGCGCGTTTTTTGTTAATAAAAAGTGAATAACTATGCGGTTATTAGTTAAAATTTATAAAACAAAATGTCGAATTTTGACACATTTCGTAATTGACATAAGCATTGTGTTGAATTATAATTATATAAATAGGCCTTTTTATACACATTTTGTTAAAACGCGGTGGAAAAAGGCTCGGTTTTCACATTTTTAATGTGTATTTTTCGGAGTAGGAGGTGTAGATTACTCGTACGGATATCCGATTTAAATCCGCTCGGTATCCGTCTGGTAAGCGGCGTTCGTTCTACGGGCGTAAATAATGCTTATGGAGATCAACAAAGAAAAACTTATTAAAAATATGACCGATAATCTGCCGATGCTTAGAAGGTGTCTGGATTTAACACAGGAGGAGTTAGCAGATAAGATCGGAGTAAGCAGAAGCACTGTAATTTCTATCGAAAACAAAAAGAGAGAAATGACCTGGAATACCTTTCTGTCCCTTATGCTTCTGTTTACGAAAAACGAAGGCACAAACAAACTTCTTAATGTTTTAGAAATTTATACCGACGAATTTCACGACTTTATAAGTTAAAAAATTCGAGGGAAAAGGAGGAAACAATGGAGAAACAAACAAGGCGAAGGTCAAGAATAGTTTCTTTCTTGACGGCGCTTTTAATGGTCGTGGGTATTTTGTTTTGCTTGGCACCTGCAGTCAGCGCGGACGAGGCAGGATACACCAAGACGCGAAAAAGCTACGAAATTGCCGTAGCCTACGATAACTCCGGTTCGATGTATGCCGAGGACTTTAATAAGCCCATTAAGGCCTGGGCGCGTGCAAAGTACGCTATGGAGGTCTTTGCCTCGATGCTTGACTACGAGGCGGGAGATAAGCTCACCATCTATCCTATGTGGCCGGTTACGGTCAACGAAGAAAAGACGGGAGAGGTTACCAAGGTCACCATCGACGGTATGGACGACATCAACCAGATAACCTATATGTATACGCCGAGCGCAAACGGAACCCCCTATAAGCCGGTAGAAAGCGCGTACGACGCCCTCAAAGGCTCGTCTGCCGATGAAAAATGGCTTATCGTTCTTACCGACGGACTCTTTAACGCAGGTGACGAGCCCTCCGATATAAGAGGCGATCTTATAGGTAAGGCAAAAAGCGGCATTAACGTTCAGTATCTCGGATTCGCAGACGCCGCAGATCTTAAGGCCGATACCAAAAACGGATTTCACGCCGTTAAGTGTAACGACACAAACCTGATGTCAAATCTTATCGACATCTGCAATACCATCTTCGAAAGAAACATCCTTTCGACCGAGAAATATCTTTCGGGCAAAAAGCTTAACCTTGATATTTCTATGAAGACCCTCATCGTTTTCATTCAGGGTAAAGGCGCGGGAATAACCTCACTTACTTCTTCCGAAGGTGACGTAGGCATCAGGTACGACAGCGGGCAACGCAAATACAGCGATGTTAAATACAGTGCGGTGCACTACTATAACCAAAACGCCGCCGATCCTGAGGGAGCCAACGTTACCGATACGACCCTTTACGGTCAGGTAGTGACCTTCGGTTCCTGTACGGCAGGGGAGTACACCTTAAACTATAAGGGCGGCGAGGACGCAACCATACAGATATTTTACGAGCCTGACGTCGTTATTAAGGCCGAAATGCTTAATTCCGACGGAATTGCCGTTAAAACCGATACAGATAAGCTTTATACGGGCGAATATACCATAAACGCCTATATTGCCGACGCTAAGACCGGCGAGCAGATCGAAGAATCGGAGCTTCTCGGCGACGTTGATATAAGTATCTTCACCAAATACTCTTCCGACAGCGAGTATACTCAGCACAAAAACAACTGCAAGATAGAGCTTCATCCCGACGAGGAATTCGAAACCTACGTTGAGGCTACATACCTTGAAAAGTATAAGGTGTCGACAAAGGATCTTGACGGCTTCGAGCTGGGCGGTCCATTCAGAATAGTAGAGCCTATTCCCGGCTTCGACATCGAGCTTACGGGTGCTGTAGAAAAGTATACGGTGGTCGACCGCGATAAATGGGAGCCTCTTAAAATAACCGTTACCCTTCAGGGCAAAAAGCTTACTCCCGAGGAGTTTAAGGGACTCGAGCTTGACGCGGAAATAATTCCCGCTAAAGAGAAATACGAAAAATTCGTGTATAGGGTAGAGGAAGCTCCGAAGGAGTCGGCCTACTACATATATGTTGCTCAGAACGAAAAGGGCGAGTTCGTAAGACCCAAGAACGTGGGCTACACCTTTAAATTCAACGTTGAATACACCAACGAGCAGGACGAATCTGCAGAGGATTACGCCGAATGTTCATTCAAGTTCGAAAGCTATCCTCTTTGGTGGGCGGTCCTTTTCTGGAGCCTGCTGTTCCTGATACTTCTGCTTCTGTGGATCTTCTATATGACACGAAAGGTACTTCCCAAGAGGGTAGACAAGAATCCCGACGGCACCAAGATCGTAACTATGAGTGCAGGTGACCTTCCCGACAGTAACGTGCGTGTCAAGTACGACCGTAAGAGAAAACAGCTTGCCATAACCACCCTTAATGCAGTACCTTCCGACGAACGCTGTAACGCAACCTTTAATATAAGGCCCACCGATAACCGCTTCAAACGCTCTAAGGATCGCGGCTTCAATATTACCAGCATCGTTTCCAATTGCGATACCGTGGTTATCAAGAATACCGAATACGTAAAGGTCAAAAACCAATACGTCAAGGCGACCCTCATTGACCCAACCGACGACAATCCAAAGATAGTTCCTATCGATCAGTCGGCTAAAAACGGTGTAATTGAGCTTGTAAGGGGATACGATTCCACCCTTACTTGTCAGATAAAAAACTATAAGTAAACGGAGGAAATATAAATGGCAGTCAAAAAAGAAAAACTTGGTTATAACGAAACCAAAGAAACCCTGTTCGTCGGTGTAGGCGGTATCGGTTCCGATATCGTTGCCCGTATAGCTGAGCGCTGCAGAGGCACCGAAGCCGACAATCTTAAGTTCGTTGCAATGGATACCAATGCTAACGACCTTTCCTGCATCAAAAAGTCCAAGGCACAGATCATCCCCATCCAGACCTCTTCTACCCAGAGCGTCCTCGACTATCTTAAGAACGACGACGACGCCCGTCAGAACTGGTTCCCCAATAACACCACTCTCTATTCCAAGACCGTCTCCGAGGGTGCAGGACAGGTTCGTGCAATCTCCCGTCTTGCCCTTAACGCAACCATTAAGACCGGTGAGATCCAGAAGCTCTACAAGGCTATCGACGAGCTGTTTTTAAAGGACGGCGGCGAGCTTAAGCAGGCACTTCGCGTTGTTATCGTTTCCTCAGCTGCAGGCGGAACCGGTTCGGGTATTGCTATGACCACAGGTATGCTCATCCGTGAGTATCTCCATAAGCACTATCGCGAAAAGGCCGCGATCATCCGCGGATATCTTCTCCTTCCCGGCGTAATGGATACCGTTATCCGTACCGAGACCGAAAAGGAAAGCCTCCGCAGAAACGGATACGCCACTATAAAAGAGATCAACGCCTTTATGATCAAGTCCAGCGGTTTCTGCGGCGTTCGTAAAGAGCTTGAAAGATATAAGGATCTTTATATCGACATTCCCACCACCACTACCGGTGTAGACCGTCTCGAAAACCTTCCCTTCGATTTCTGCTTCCTTCTTGACCGTGTTGATAAGAGTCAGGAGAGCATGCAGACCCTCGATCAGTATAAGGAGTTTGCCGCACAGAGTCTTTATGAGCAGAATATCGGACCTATGCAGAAGAACGCATTCGGTATCGAGGATAACATCATTAAGGAATTTGCAAACGGCGATAACCTCGGACGTAACCGTTTCGGCGGTATCGGTGCTTCGGTGCTTCGCTATCCTTACGAGGATATCATTGAATACGTTGCATATTCCCGTGCAATTTCCTGCATCGGTGACGGCAATAACGTAGGCGAATGGTTAAAGTATGACAAGGAATACGAAAAGGAAATGGCCGAGTATAAGAAAAAGCGTGCTTATACCGTTGGCGCCGCTCCCTCCAGACCTGACGTTTATATCAGCGCCGTAAATATGGGCTCCAGACCCTTCGACGTAGATATCAAGGGCTCTGTCGCTGTTAATATCGAAAAGACCGAAGCTGAGGTCAACAATAAGATCAAGTTCTTTATCAACAATTTCGATAACGAGATAGTTCGTCAGTTTGAAAACGATCCCAAAAGAAAGAACCTTAAGAATGCCGTAGACCTCCTTGCCGCTGAGATCGATTACAGCGGAGACGAATCCAAGAGAGGACACGCAAGCGAAAATCTTGAGACCATCCGTGATTTCCAGCGAGAGATCAAGCAGAATGCCGCAACCGTGGCTAAGTCTGCCGCTAAATCAATTCTTTACGATGCTCCTTCCATCAAGGCTGACCTTAAGGAATTCCATCTTGAAAAGCTTCTCAAGAATACCGACGGTGCTATCCATCCCAACGCAATGCGTTATATGCTTTATTCTGTTCTTAAGAAGGTTCAGGAAGAGCATAAGCGGGTTGCAAAGGAGCTTCCTGAGATCGGCAGAAAGCTTGAGATCTATTCCGAAAACGCTTATGATTCCGACTTCTTCGACGTTAAGGGCGGATTTACCAGCAAGTCTACCGAAAATAACTTTGACGATGTTGTCGCCCTCGAAAACCAGACCCCCGGCTTCTTCGGAAACGGCGGAATGAAGGCTCTTTGGGACAAGTTCAACGAGCTTTTCCCCGGATACGTACGTCTTGTTAAAAACTATTACGTAACCTCTCTCAGAGAGGCATCTCTCGGTGTTGCCGCAGAGTACCTTAACCTCATCTGCCGCCAGTACGAGGCCTTCTACGATACCTTTGCCAATAAGGTGTACACCCTTTCCAAGAAACAGGATGAGATCGTTAACAAGCTTAAGTTCAGAGAAGGCGACAGCATCTCCTACGTTTGCGCCAAGGAAGGCCATCTCAAGAGATTTGCTCAGCTTTGCCCCACCGGCAGTAATGAGCTTATGCTTCCTGCAGATCTTAGTGCAAAGATATTTGATGCCATTAAGGTCAACGCCGAAAGCGAGCGTCTTGCTTCCTTCGATCCCGCTCAGGCTAAGCCCAAGACCGATATCTTCGACGTAGTTCTTATCGACTACTTCAAGAATGCTGTCCGCGACGAGTGCGACGATATCCTTAATATCAACATTGTTGAGGCTATCTCCCGTGAGCAGGAGTTCACCAAGTATCTCAAGGCCGTAGAGCTCAACGAGGACGATTCCGTGGTCATCACTCCCGAGATCACCGATGCAGAACAGCTTGAATATCTCACCGATAAGATCAAATACGGTGCCAAGCTTGCGTCCCCCGGTATAGCCTGCGCTTCCTTCTGCGAGCCCAGAGAGGTTCCTCTTTGCGCATACAACCTTAAGCTTCTGGACCTCAGAGACATTGATATGAAGAAGCTTCTCGAGCCCTTCAAGATCAACGGCTCGGCCACCAATACCGTTTCTAAGTACGATATTCACTTCTTCAACGCTCTTTACAACATCACCCCCGACTCTCTCGCCAGATTCAAGAATCCCGAGGAGTGCGACGATGCAGAGTACAATGAGGAGCCCGGTATCTACTACAAGGCCTACCACGACTACATCAAGAATATCGGACCCGATTCTACCAAGAGCTCTACCATCTCTCTCCACATCGATAAGCGTTGGGATTCTCTCACCGAGATGCCTGAAATTTCTCTCGATGCACATTACCGTGAGATGGTTAAGATCCATTCCGCTCTTATCTACAGTATCGTTCACGGAATGATCATAACCCATCCTTCCTCTAAGTACGATACCGATAAGCGCATCTATGCTCTTGAGGATACCGAGGGCGACAGAACCGCACTCGTTGTTTCCAACAACACCGAATGTGACGAGTTCTATGAGGTACTCAACGCTCTCTACAGAGACAGAGCCTCGGTAGCTAAGATCTACGAAATGCAGGAAGAGCGCTGTAAGTACGACATTGATTCCAACCACAGATACACCGAATCGGGCTTCTTCCGCGATATTTCCGATTTCCGTATCGGCGATTATCACGAAGGTCCCACCAGTATTTTTGAAATACCCCTCGTTTACTACAATTCTCTGCCCCGTTCTCAGATGGATGATCACGAGTTCGCAATTATGATCGACAGCGTTATATCCGTTCTCGAGAGAGAGGTCAAGAGATATGAGCAGGAGAATGATCGCAAGCCCTTCCTTGCAAGCCGTCTTGAAGCTCAGTTCGAACTTCTTGTCGAGAATTTCAAAAAGTACGAGGAGCTCCAGAAAAACACGACCATTGCAGAAAACCGTGTTGTTAATATGGTTTTCCGCAAGATCGGAAACAAGATAAAGGAACTCGGTATCCATAACTTCGACGACAGAATCGAAGCTTTACGTGCACTCATCAAAAAATAATTCTATTTTAAGTTTTTTCAAGGAGTAAGTGTATGTTTACGGTTATAATTGCCGAAAAAGAAACAATTGAACTCTTCGAGGAAACCAAAATGTTTTTCGGTTCGCTTTACGATAAAGAAAAAATAGGATTTTGTGAGTGGGACAGAGAAGCCGGCAGCTTTGAAGCAATGCTTCCCGATCTCTATGAAATGATAGAGTATCGGGAAAGCTGGCGGGCTGTAATACTTAACTGCGACGGCAAGAATAAGCTTAACCCCTTCGATTATACCGGTTATACCGATGATTACCGTGCAACCGGAAAGATCGACTGGGAGCTTATGAGCCGCCGCCGAACCGATCGCTTTGCATGTTACGAAAGGGCGCTTACCAATCCGCTTTTAAAGCTTACGACAGCCCTTTGCGGAAAGATTGAGTTTACCTATCTTTTAGAGGATAACGAGCTTTTTGAAGATATCGTATCCGATAAGATAAAACTTTATGAATATATGCTAAAAGGCCAGCTTTCGGCAATAAATTGCGCCGAGACTGCCGCCAGAATAGATAAATTCGAAAGGGAAAAGCTTACCCGTTTCGTAACTAAGGATAAAACAGATGCTCTGCTTTCTTTCATCAGAAACGCCGACTGTGACGGAATACTTTCCATTATCCATGTGAGCGATATCGTCGATTTTATCCGATATATCGGAAACGACGATCCCTTCTACAGCGATCCCGAGTTCTCTGAGTGCCTTGTAGAAAACACTATGAAGGTACGGCTCAGCGAATCTATTCGCGAAGCGTTTATATCAAAGGACAGATTGCCTACCGAGGTCATCTGTGTTTCTCCGAGAACGTTTGATTTCGAAAAATTCGAGCAGAACGAAAAATGGAATCCTAAGGACGAGCATTACAGCTCCCGCTTTACCGATTTCAACCTGTACAGCAATAAGCTTAAGTTTATCCTTTTCGACATTCTGCCCGAAGACAACAAACAGTATAAATTTGATAGGGTAAAGCTTGCCTGCCTGCTTTTAATGCTGGCCTCCAATGAAACACCCGGAGGAGTTATAAGCACGGGCAAGGTATTTCGCGCAAATCTCGGCTTTGATTCGGATATGATCTCCGAAAAATGCCGAAAATACCTTTCAAAGCTCAGGGCAACCGAGCTCAGGCTTAAGGAGCTTGCTTTCGAGCTTTCGCGCGATAAGAACAAGACTATCGACAACGCTACCGCCCGCGAGCTTTTTGAATCGGACGTTTCCATACCGGTTCATATCGACGGCGAGTACAAGGTTACCGACCTTTACGCCAGATTCGACCGCTTAGGTCTTTCGGGCGACTGTCCCGAGGACGAGGAAAGCTATTGGTCGGTTCAGTACCGCGGCATAAACAAACGGTTTATACGCTACCTGCGTGAGCCCCGCCGCGCACTTAAGACCGCCGTCAGCGAAAGCTTCCGGGAAAATAACACCATCGACGACGATCGCGCTCTCCAAATGAATGAAAATCAGTTTGAGGACGTTAAGTACCGTCTTCAGGAGGAAGAGCAGAATATGGTGGAGACCTCTACCACACAGCTCTTCAACACCGCCTCTTATACCAAGAAGATAGACGAGGCCGATAAGCAGATCAAAAAAGGAATAGCCCAGCGTATGTCCAAGAAAAAGACGGTACTTACCGGTCTTATCGTTATCGGAGTATACCTGATCGGCTTCCTGCCTCTTATCTTCGGAAGTCTTAATACGGTCGGGTCCTTCCTGTTTTCATTACTTTTCGTCGGAATTGCGCTTGGTGTGTTTGCCCTGTGCGGCTTCGTTTATCTGTTTGTGCTCAGGAAAAGGCTGATAGACCGCTTTAAAAACTTTAACAGTGTGATGAGCGGTATCTGCAGAGAAATTCAAGACGGCCTTACCCGTTTCTCGAAGTATATCAGTTGCGCCTGCAACGTTATGCGCGAATTTTCCGTGCTTAAAATGTCCGAGACTAAATCTGCAAGGAAGCAGAGAATTATCGACTATCATAAAAAACAGATAGAAGACAAGATCAAAGACGTTCACGAAATGTTCTCGAGATACGTTAACTACGAGAATATGCAGCTCGAGGAATGTGAGCCCTACGACTTTGACTTCACCGTTCTTCGTGAGTATGATTTCCGTATGCCCGATTACGACGTTGAAAAGACGGTCGAATTCCTTCAGCCGGGAAATCTTGTTACGGTCCCCGTAAACTTTATCGAAACGGTAACTATCACCAGGGAGGAGTTATATGATTAATACGCTTTTAAATCTGCTGAAAATAATCGTTGCCATCCTCCCGTTCGTATTGCTTTGTTTACTCAGCAAAAAGATAAATCTGCCTAGGCCCGACCGCAGTAAGCAGTTTGCAATGCCGGTCATTTCGCTGGTCTACGTCGTTACCGCAATGTTCCTTATCGACAAGGTCTGCTCCTGGCTTCTTGCGCTGATAAAAAACATCCCGAAGTGGATCGCTTCCCCTGCAAAGGTTTCCTGGATGCCCGATTTTATCGGTAACATCTTTAAATCCATCGGAGAGGCGATAGAGACCTTCCTAAGTTGGTTCAACCTGAATTATTGGATATTCTTTATCGCTAACGCGGTCATCATTCTGGTCTACATCATCTTCAAAAAGATATGTATTTCCGTAATCGGCAAGGTCGTTAAAAATGACGGAAATCTTCATACCAAGATCGCCTCGAATTTTTACGAGTTCTTTACCGAGAAAAATAAATGGTGTGTGCGCGAAAACTACGTTCAGGTTCGTAGCCTTTTAAAGGTCTTCTACTATAGTGCCGTAGTGCTTTCGGCCGTTCTCACGATTGTCAGCAATATGCTTTATAAGCACGATATGCTTGAAGCACTGTTTTATCCCGTTTTCGGAATTATTATCGTCGGAGAGCTTTATTTCTATCTCGACGGTACCACCAAGAAGGAATACTCCGAAGACATACTGGGCGAAGACGAGGAAGCTTATAAAATAGTAAACTATTCGCTTCTCCGTAAGTTTTTACGCTCGGTATTCGGAGATAAGCTGTTAACCGAAAACACAGGGGTAAATAACGCCCTGTCCTACGACGTGACCACCGAGGAGATAATAGAGGAGCTTGAAAAAAGCGAGGATCCGAAGGTAGTAAGCTTTGCAACCTATTTTGACGCTCTTAATAAAACGGGCTTTGCAATAGATCATAACTATCTTCATTCCTCACTCGAAATGTTAAACGGCAAGAGTATGCTGTTTAACAATCCCTTCTATAACGACCTAATTCCTTACGCATTCTATCCGATGAACCGAACCCTGCTCAGCCATAAGAAGGTTCTTATCGTTGCAGGGCGCCATTCCATCGAGGAGGACGTTAAGTCCTGGTGTGAAAAGGGAATAGAGGCAATTACGAATATTCCGTTTATGTGGAATATTGCGGTTCTTTCCTCCAGGACTGAGGATATAGACATCGGTATCATTACCCGTTCCGACGTCCTTAATATGGAGCTTCACAATGCCAACGCCGATTTTCTTGAAAACGTAGGCTTTGTCGTAATTCTCGAACCCTCAAAGCTTATAGCAACAGCACAGATCGGACTTAACCTTCTGGTCAAAAAATTCAGTGCCACCTCCGAAGAGGGCGTAGTATACTGTATGTGCGATCAGAACTGCGACGGACTCGTGGATGCAATGTCACATATTCTTATGACAAATATCACCGAGGTCTCCGCAACCAAAAAGCATCAGGGAACCTGTTCCTATATGTGCTGGAGTGCCGACGACGAATATCTGCATCACCGTCTTGTACCCAACATTTCAAGATACCTCGGAATGGGAACCGAGCTTTCCTTTGCCGCGCTTAAGAATCAGGTATCAAAAACCAAGTGGTACGGCGGAGAAGCCTTCCCGGTCGCCGATATGCGCTGGATCGCTAAGCAGTATTATTACGATCTTACCAAGTACGCAAGTATCCCCACCAGTCAGGAGGCTCTTGACGAGCATTTCCAGACTACCTCTAATTTCTGGAGCGCCGAAACCGACGCAACGAATTATATTACGGTAGAGGACGAGTCCTACAATATGTTTGAGATCCTGCGTGATTTCTCGACAAGAACTACTGAGCAGGGCTTTATAAATGTCATTTCTTCCGAATATATGCTTAAGGATTATATGGCCGATAACGCCTCTATCTTTGAGGCCGACCCCAAAGCCATACCTTACATCGTTGCCGACTATACCCGCAGTAACCGCAATACCGTGCTTCGCCTGATACTTATGATGAGTACCTATCCCGTTTGCGCCGAAAGCCTTGAAAAAGAGTTTTCGCTTCTCGGAATCGGTGTATTCAATCTTAAGAAACAGATCTGGTACGAGCTTTATCATTGCTATGCCCAAATACCCGATATTGCCGATCTTCCCGAAAATTACGAAGAGGCGGTCAAGGTCGTAGCGGGCAGAACAATTAAGCTTCGCGATATCGAGATCGGCATTGACATCATAAAGATATCCCAGTTCTATAACATAGACCGCGGTGTCCTTCAGACTATGTACTCCATAGTCGATGCCAAGTTTATAAAGGGCTATGTTTCAGAGCTTAAGTCGGCAGGCTATATTGCCGAAGACGAAAAAGGACAGAAGAATTATCTCGGAGCAGAACTTTGCGGACACGTCTACCAGAAATATCTCCCCGGACAGTTCTTTACCTTCGGCGGTAAGTACTATCAGATGCAGTATCTTACTGCAGACGGACAGGTGCTTGTTCGCAGAGCGGCCGACCATATCAACGGCCGTCACTCCTACCGTCAGATCCGTCAGTACGTTATTCACAATACCCGTCCTTCCGACAAGATAGGTGCTTGTCAGAATATATCGGGTCTGAAGATCATTAAAGAATTTGCCGATATCAGCGTTAAAACGCCGGGATACTACAATATGGAGAAGTATAACGACTTTAAAAACGCCAAGATAGTCGGCTTCGAGGGTGAGAAAAACGGTATTCCTGTTAGAAGCTATCGTAATAAAGAGATACTTCGCATCGAGCTTCCCGAGAAAGACGGTAAGCTTACCGATAATATCCGATATACCATTACGGTTCTTTTTAACGAGATATTCAAGACCGTATTCGCCGAAAATCAGTCCTATATTACTGCCGTAACCGAAGAATCCTTCGTTACCGACGAGAGAGATCCCCTTACCTACGCCCTCAGCGGCGAAGGCTACGAGCTAAGACCAAATTCTATCTACATTATTGAAGACAGTCAACTCGACCTCGGTCTTATCGTAGCGGTAGAGCGTAACCTCGACCGTTTCTTCAAGATCATCTACGATTATATCGACTGGCATACCGAGCAGCTTGAAGAAAGCCTTTATCCCACTCCCGAGCCGGTAGACCCCATCGTATTCGAGGAGCCCTCGGAGGATGCCGAAAAGAAGAAGGAAAAGGGTATCGGCGGTTTCTTCAGAAAGATCGGCCGTGCCATTGCAGGCTTCTTCAAAGCCATCGGCAGAGGAATAGTTAAATTCTTCAAATGGATAGCAGGTCTGTTCAGGAAGAAGGACAAAAAGGTCCCCTCCGACGAGACCGAAGTACCCACCGAAATACCCGCAACCGATATACCCGAAAACGAAGTAACGCCTACTGCAGAAGGCGAAAATACCGAGGTGCCCGGCACGGAGGAAGTACCCACCGAAGAAATACCTGTCGCCGAAGGAAATGAGCCTTCTCCCGTTACCAAGGAAGAAAAGCCCAAAAAGAAGGGCGTTTTCGGAATATTCGGACGCAAGAAGAAAAAGGCGGAAGAACAGAAGACCGAAGAGCCTGAAGAAAACGGTGCAGCCGACAACTCTGAGTCTGCCGCGTCTGAAGAAAAGCCTGAGAAAAAAGGCCTGTTCGGACTTTTCGGACGCAAGAAGAAGGATAAGAATAAGCCCGAAGAGACCGTTCCCGCAGTAGCTGAAAACGGGGAAGAAGTAATCACGGTTACAAAGGCCGAGGATGCTGTCGAAGCTTCTGAGGGAGTCGAAAGCGATACGGTAGAAACCTTAGAGTCTCCCGCCGCCTCCTCGGAGGAGG